>NZ_JBEZJY010000045.1:0-68989 GCF_040651415.1 Streptomyces sp. NPDC048484 | reverse complement strand
CCGGCGGGCAGCACCGCCACCCGCGGCTCGCTGTACAGCGGGGTGACGCGCAGGCCGGCCCCGTCGATGGGCAGCCGCACATAGCCGACGTCGATACGGCCGTCGAGCAGCATCGGGGCCTGGTCGTCGCCTTCGATCCGCTGCACGTCCACGACCACGTCCGGGTGCCGGGCCTCGAACGCCCGCGCCGCCGGGATGACCGGGATGCCGGCCCGGAAACCGACCGTCAGCCGCCGGCTGCCGAGGGCGGCCATGGACACCCGGCGGCGGACCGCGTGCGCGGAGGCGAGCAGCGGACCGTGATGCCTCCAGGGTATCACCACTGCTTAAAGAGGTATTGGACACCCATTCAGGCCAATGACAACCTGAATAGGTACCCAATGGGGGCCGAAGCGAATTCGGCACAAGAATCCGGTACAAGAGTCCGACATAAAAATTCGACATCGGAAATTGATAGCAGGACCCAGGCCCAGAATGAGTACATCAGGAATTGAGCGCCGTCCATAGCGTCATTCGACGGCGTCGACGGCGTCGACGGCACAACCGTTAGCGACGACGGGGTGGGCATGGCGTCCTATTCAGCTCCAGAAAGCAGGCACACCAATGAGCGGCATCAGCATTATCGGCCTGGGGAACATGGCCGGCGCCCTGGCCGACCGGGCGCTCGCCGGCGGCAACGCCGTCGAGATCATCGGCCGTGACCCGGCAAAGGCCAAGGAATTGGCCGGCGCGCTCAATGGCGCCACTGTCGGGACGGCCGGCGCCACCCCGGCCGGGGACATCGTCATCCTCGCCGTGCCGTACGCCGGCGCGGCGGCGGTGGTGAGCGAGTACGGGGACGCACTACAGGGCAAGGTCATCATCGACGTCACCAACCCCGTCACCCCCGATCTCAAGGGCTTTGTCACCCCCGACGACAGTTCCGGCGCGCAGGAGATCGCCAAGGCCGCCCCCGCCGGCGCGCATGTCGTCAAGGCGTTCAACACCCTGTTCTCCCATGTCCTGGCGGCCGGCCCGGCCGAGGGTCGCCCGTTGGACGTGTTCATCGCCGGCGACGACGCGCAGGCGAAGGCACGCGTGTCAGCGTTCATCGAGAGCCTGGGGCTACGCCCGATGGACACCGGGGAACTGCCAATGGCGCGGGCACTGGAGAACGTCGGCCTGCTGGAGCTGGGCCTCATCACCCATTCCGTCAAGCACGCCAACTTCTCCCTCGGCATCACCCTTCTCAGCTGAGTGCATCCGCACCACAACTTCTCGCGCCACATCACTCCGGTTGATCTACGGCACGAGAAGAACAACCCCTCCACCTACACCCACAAGGAGCAGCAGAATGCGCGTTTTCGTCACTGGCGGGACCGGCCATTCCGGTTCGTACATCATCCCCGAGCTCATCGCCGCCGGACATGAGGTCACCGGCCTGGCCCGGTCGGACACGGCCGCGGCGGCGGTGTCCGCGCTCGGCGCGAAGGTGCGCCGCGGCGACCTCCAGGATCTCGACGGGCTCAAGGAGGCGGCCGCGGACTCCGACGGCGTCATCCACGTCGCGCACAGGCAAGACCTGCTTCCGTCCGGCGGGCTCGACGCCGTGGCCGCCGCGGAGCTCCCGGTCATGCTCGCGTACGGCGAGGCACTGGCGGGAACCGGAAAGCCGCTGGTCGCGGCGGGGAGCATTGGCTCGCCCGGGCAGCATCTGGGCCGGCCGGCCACCGAGGACGACCCGGCCCTTCCCGGCGGCGATGAGTACAAGGGCACCCTGCGGGTTCGTAACGTCGTGGAAACCGCCGTAGTCGGCCTCGCTGAGCGGGGAGTACGGTCTTCGGTCGTACGGATTGCCAACATCGCGCACAGCACGACCGATCGTGCCGGCTTCCTTCCCGTACTGATCGCGCTCGCGAAGGAGAAGGGCTTCGTCGGCTATCCCGGAGACGGCGCGAACCTGTGGAACGCCGTACACATCCGCGACGTCGCCTCCTTGTTCCGCTTGGCGCTGGAGAAGGGGCCGGCCGGCAAATACTGGCACGCGGTCGGGGACGGGGCCCTCCCGCTCCGCGAGATCGCCGAGGCCATTGGCGTCCGTCTGGGCCTGCCCGTCGTGAGCGTTCCCTCGGACGTACTGATGGTGCCGGGATACTTTGGGTTCCTCGCGAACATAGTCACGCAGAGCTACCCGGCGTCCAACCTCATCACTCGTCGGACCCTCGGCTGGGAACCCGCTCAGCCCGGCCTGCTCGCCGATTTGGACAACGGCCATTACTTCTCCGCCGGCTGACGGCAGGGACCCGAATCGCAACGAGTCCGGCACATGACACGGGTTCGGCTCTTCCGGAGGGACGCTGAGAATATGACGACTGTGGGATTCATCGGAAGCGGATACATCGGCAGTACCATCGCGCGGCTCGCCATCGAGGCCGGGCACCAGGTCGTGCTCAGCAACTCGCGCGGTCCCGAAACGCTCGCGGACACGGCCGCGGAACTGGGGCCGCGGGCGTCCGCGGCGACGAGCGGGGAGGCCGCGGCGGCCGGTGACGTCGTCGTGGTCACGGTGCCGGTCAAGGCGTTCCCGAACTTGCCCGCCGCGCCACTGGCCGGGAAGACGGTCATCGACACGTGCAACTACGGCCCCGAGCGTGACGGGCACATCCCCGAACTCGACAGCAGGTCGCTCACCTCCAGCGAACTGCTGCTGCGGTACATCCCGGACGCCATGGTCGTGAAAGCGTTCAACAACATCTTCTTCAAGCACCTGCTGTCACTCGCCCGCCCGGCGGGGGCGGCCGACCGCTCCTACCTGCCGATCGCCGGGGACTCCGCGCCGGCGAAGGCGGCGGTGACCGAATTCATCGAATCCATCGGGTACAGCGTGGTGGACGCGGGACCGCTGGCCGATAGCTGGCGACAGGCGACGGGCACGCCGACGTGGGGGACCCCATACGGGCCGCCCTCGAACGAGAAGGGCCAGTCGGTCGACGAGAACGCCATCCGTGCCGCGCTGGCCACCGCAACGCGGTAACCACGAGTTGGCGCGGGCCGCGGTACGGTCCGGCCGTGTTCTGGCCCCGTCCGACAGGCGTCGGGCGGGGCCACAACGCAGAACTCGTTGCCGTCCGGATCCGCCAGGATGTGCCATGTCCAGCCGTCCTCGCCCTCAGGCAAGGAACGACAACCGAACCCGCCTGTCAGCATTATCCCGGTTTGTGTCGACCAGACACACCGACTGCCACGTCCCCAGCTCCAGTCGCCCCTGGATCACCGGCAGCGTGGCGTGCGGAGGCACGAGCGCCGGAAGGACGTGGTCGCGGCCGTGGCCGGGGCTCCCGTGGCGGTGCTGCCAGCGGTCGTCGGCGGGCAAGAGGGTGTGGAGGGCGGCAAGCAGGTCCTCGTCGCTGCCCGCCCCCGTCTCCAGGACGGCCACGCCGGCCGTCGCGTGGGGCACGAAGACGTTGAGCAGGCCGTCGCGGCCGCCCGCCGATTCCCGAAGGAAGGCCTCGCACTCACTGGTGAGGTCGACGACCGCCTCCCTGGATCCGGAGGTGATGTTCAGGACACGGGTGGTGAAGGCATCGGACATGAACCAATCCTCGCCCACACATCGAATTCCACACCCACGACGGCTCCGCGCCCACCCGCCGTTTCCATCCCTCGGATGCCGTGGTTGCGCCGCACTCCTGGTCACGCAGGACGTGGAGGAGGCCCGCCGCCGGGAAGATCCGCGTCTCCGGCGGAGTTGGTAGAAGCGTGAACAACACCGGAGCACAGGTACGGGAGCAAGTACTGGGACAGGTACGGAAGCAGGTACTGGGACAGGTACTGGAACAGGTGCGGGAAGTCGATGTCGTCGTCATCGGCGCCGGCCAGGCCGGGCTGTCCAGCGCCTATCACCTGCGGCGTACCGGCTTCGAGCCGGAGCGGGACTTCGTGGTTCTGGACCACGCGCCGCGACCGGGCGGCGCCTGGCAGTTCCGGTGGCCGTCCCTCACGTACGGCAAGGTGCACGGCATGCACGCGCTGCCGGGCATGGAGCTGACGGACGCGGATCCGGAGCGGCCGTCCTCCGAGGTCGTCGCCGAGTACTTCGACGCCTATGAACGCGCCTTCGACCTGCGGGTACGGAGGCCGGTCGACGTACGGGCCGTACGGGAGGGCGACGCGGGCCGACTGCTCGTCGAGACCTCGGACGGTACGTGGTCCACGCGGGCGCTGATCAACGCGACGGGCACCTGGGACCGGCCGTTCTGGCCGCGCTATCCCGGTCAGGAGACCTTCCGGGGACGGCAGCTTCACACCGCGCAGTATCCGGGCCCACAGGATTTCGCAGGCCGGCACGTCGTCGTGGTGGGCGGGGGCGCGTCCGGTACGCAGCATCTGCTGGAGATCGCGCCGTACGCGGCCGAGACCACCTGGGTGACACGGCGGCCGCCGGTCTTCCGGGAGGGGCCGTTCACCGAGGACTTCGGCCGAGAGGCGGTCGCCCTCGTGGAGGAGAGGGTCCGTCAGGGGCTGCCGCCGAAGAGTGTCGTGTCGGTGACGGGGCTGCCGCTCAGCGACGCGATCCGGCAGGGCATCGCGGACGGAGTCCTGGACCGGCTGCCGATGTTCGACCGGATCTCTCCGGACGGCGTGGAGTGGGACGACGGGCGCCGTGTGGCCGCGGACGTCATCCTCTGGGCGACCGGTTTCCGCGCGGCGATCGACCATCTGGCCCCGCTGCGGCTGCGCGAGCCCGGCGGGGGCATCCGGGTCGAGGGGACCCGGGCGGTCGCCGATCCGCGGATCCACCTGGTGGGATACGGGCCCTCGGCCAGCACCATCGGCGCCAACCGCGCCGGGAGGCCGGCGGTACGGGACATCAGCCGACTGCTGGCGGACGCCCCACGGGTCGCGCCGGTCACGGTGGAGGCCGGTGGCTGACGGATGGGATACGAGGCAGGCCGCCAGGCAGATACGAGGACAGGCCGCCAGGCAGACAGGTCGCGCCTTCGCGACGGAGCGGCGCGTTGACCGCTTCCCCGCGCCCCCGGAGGGGAGCGGTCGGCTCCGTGAGCACGTACCACGCCGCGGTCGTGGCTCGGCTCGGCCCTGCGACGCCCCCTACGACGCCGAGGCATTCTTACCGGCGCGCTCGAACTCGGCGACGTGCCTCTTGTGCGCCTCGTAGTCGGCCGTGAAGCGCGTGTCGCCCCGCTTGACGGTGACGAAGTACAGCCAGTCGCCCTGGGCCGGCGCGACCGCGGCACGCATGGCCTCCTGACCGGGGTTCGCGATCGGCGTCGGCGGCAGCCCCATCCGCGCGTACGTGTTGTACGGGCTCTCGAGCTGCGTGTCGTTCCGGCTGGGGCGGAGCCTGCCACGGTTCAGCGCGTAGTTGATGGTGGAGGCCATCTGCAACGGCATGCCCCGGTCGAGCCGGTTGTAGATCACCCGGGCCAGCTTGCCCATGTCCGCCTTGGTGGCCGCCTCCGCCTGGACGATGCTCGCGACGGTGAGTGTCTGATACGCGTTCATCGCGTTGCGCTCGGCCCCGGCCGTGACCGTCCCGCCACCGAACTTGTTGTTCGCCGTCTCGACCATCTGTGAGAGCAGGGAGGTGGGCGTCGACTTCTTGTCGATGGGATAGGCCGCCGGGAAGAGATACCCCTCGGGATTGCCGCTCGCGTCGTTCGGCAGGTTGAGGTGTGCCTTCTCCAGGGATTTCCTGCTGCTGCCCGCGGGCAGCTCGAGGACCTTGTCCATGGCCTCGTACACCTGGCCGGAGCGCCAGCCCTCCGGGATCACCAGGGCCTGGGGTTGCATCTTGGCGTCCGTGCTCAGCAGCGGCACCGCGACGGCGATGGCCGCCACGACGGCGCCGGTCACGATGAGGACGGTCCTGCCCCGGCGTGTCAGTCGGATGGTTCTCGGTGGCGGAGTGGGCGGAGTGTAGTTCTGCATACGAGTACGGTAACCCGCATATCGTCATAAACTCGACATATCTTCATGTTGTTGGCTCCAGTTGGGCGTCCCTGCGGACCAGGGCGGCATAACGCCCCTCTCGTGCCAACAGCTCCTCGTGCGTGCCTCGTTCGGCCGTGCGCCCACGGTCGAGAACCACGATCTGGTCGGCGCCCCTAATGGTGGACAGCCGGTGCGCGATGGTGAGTGTGGTCCGATTGGCCGACAGAGCGTCGATGGCCTCCTGGACGGCGCGCTCGGTGCGGGTGTCCAGGGCGCTGGTCGCCTCGTCGAGGATCAGGACCGGCGGGTCCCGGAGGATCGTGCGGGCGATGGCCAGGCGCTGCTTCTCACCGCCGGAGAACCGGTGACCCCGCTCCCCCACCACCGTGTCGTACCCGTCAGGCAGGGACGCGATGTGATCGTGGATCTGCGCGGCCTTCGCGGCGGCGTGCAGTTCCTCGTCGGTGGCGTCCGGCTTGGCGAAGCGCAGGTTGGCGGCCACCGTGGCGTGGAAGAGATAGGTCTCCTGGGAGACGACGCCGATTCCTCGCGCGAGAGTGTCGAAGTCCAGGTCACGCACATCCACCCCGTCGAGGGTGACGCGGCCGCCCGTGACGTCGTACAGGCGTGGCACCAGATGGCTGAGCGTGGATTTTCCGGCACCCGTCTGACCGACGACGGCAAGGCTGCTGCCGGCCGGCACCGTGATGTCGATACCGTCGAGAATCGGACCGCTCTTGTCGTCGTAGCGGAACTCGACGCCCTCGAAGCGCACTTCACCCTTGACCCGGTCGAGGTGGACCGGATGCTCGGGCTCGGTGATGTCGATGGGCAGGTCGAGGTACTCGAAGATGCGCTGGAACAGGGCGAGCGAGGCCTGGATCTGGACGCCGGTGGAGAGCAGGCTGACGGCCGGCCGGAACAGGCCCTGCTGGAGCGAGACGAAGGCGACCAGGGTACCGATGGAGACCGAGGGCCCGCCGAACTGGAGGGCCATGCCCGCGGCCCAGTAGATGACGGCCGGCATGGCGGACATGACGATGCCGATGACGGCCATCCGCCAGCGCCCCGCCATGTTCGACCGGACCTCCAGGTCGACGAGGCTCTCGGACTCCTCGGCGAAGGAGCGGGTGAGCGAGTCGGAGCGGCCCATCGTGCGGCCGAGCACGATGCCGCTCACGGAGAGCGACTCGGTGACCGTGGCGGCCATGACCGCCATCTGCTTCTGACGCTGGGTGGTGATCTTCTTGCGTTCGTTGCCGACGCGGCGGCTGATCCAGACGAACACCGGAAGAAGAAGCAGCGAGACGACGGTCAGCCGCCAGTCGAGGGCGACCATCGCGACGACCGTGGCGACGACGCTGGTGAGGTTGGAGACGAGCGAGGTGGCGGTCGAGGTGACCGTCGCCTGCATCCCCCCGATGTCGTTGGCGATGCGCGACTGGACCTCGCCGGTACGCGTCCTGGTGAAGAAGGCGAGCGACATGCGCTGCAGCCGGTCGTAGACGGCGGTGCGCAGGTCGTGCATGACGCGCTGGCCGACCGTCGTGGAGATCAGGGTCTGCAGGACACCGAGGACACCGCCGAGGACGGCACTGAGGATCATGCCCAGCGCGAGCAGGCTCAGCAGGCCGGTACGGCCCTGCGGGATCGCGGTGTCCAGGATCTCCTTGAGCAGGAAGGGCGTGGCGACCGAGACCAGGGACGCGGCGCCGACGAGCAGGCCGACGACGGCCAGCCGCCCGCGGTAGGGACGGAAGAGTGTGAGGATGCGGCGCACCTGCCGGGGCTGTCCTGCCTCGACGGGTGGCGGCGTCCAGTTGATGTCGTCGCGGGGCATGAGCTCCTACGGAGTGTGAGGGAACGAGGATTGACGGAGCATAGCTCATTGTTACCTATACTCACAATGAACTAGGTCCTGATATTGTTCCCGTCATGGACACCCCCGACGCCGACGGCCTTCTCGCCGATCAGCTGCTGCGGCTGACCCGCCGTGTGCACCGCATCCAGAAGCGCCACCTTCAGACGCGGGGGCTCGGCATCACACCGGCCCAGTCCCGGCTGCTGCGCACCCTCGCCCACTACGACTCACCGCCGCGCATGGCCGACCTGGCCGAGCGGCTGGAGGTGGTGCCCCGGGCCGTGACCACACTGGTGGACGGCCTGGAGGCGAGCGGCAAGGTACGGCGCGTGCCGGACCCCACCAACCGGCGGGTCATCCGGATCGAGCTGACGCACGACGGACGCCAGGCACTGCGGGAACTGCGCGGCGCGCGCCGGGCCGCCGCGGAGGACATCCTGGCTCCCCTCACGGACAAGCAGCGCACGGTACTCGGCGGTTTGCTGGACACACTGGTCGACGGCATGGGCACGGAGGCCGACGGGACGGGCGCAGGGGTGCACGGGACGGGCGCGGCGCGGGAGCCGAAGCGCGACTGCTGACGGCGGCCTGCTGACTGCGATCTGCGGCCTGCGGCCTGCTTTCAGCTGAGGCCTCCGCCATGGACTGCATCATGCCGCTCCGGATGATGCAGTCCATACGGCTCGGGCTCGTCCCGGACCTCACCCGCGGGCTGTGGAAGAAGAAACGGCCGGGGGTGGATTCGACGAAGCCGCAGAGGTGAGAAACCGCGGAGGTGACCCGCGTCAAATCTCCGGGTGCGGGGGCCGGCGCCGAACGGTGGCGTCGGGTCCCTGCCGTCAACGCACCTCGCCTGCGGGCTCCTTGGCCAACGAAGCCCTGCCCTCGGCGGGTTCCTGCGCCACGGCGGCCGGCGCCTCGTCCTCCTCCACGAAGGCGATCTCACCGTCGAGCATCTTCTTCGCCCGCTCCGCGTCCAGTGCGCCCTCCCAGCGGGAGACGGCGAAGACGGCGACGCAGTTGCCGAGCAGGTTGGTGACGACGCGCATCGAGTCCATGATGCGGTCGACGCCGAGGAGCAGGGCGACGGCACCGGCGGGAATGACCCCGAGCGCGGACGCGGTCGCCGACAGGGCGAGGAAGGCCGAACCGGGCACGCCCGCCATGCCCTTGCTGGTCAGCATCAGGACCAGGACGACGGTGATCTGCTGGCCCAGGGAGAGGTCCACGCCCACGGCCTGCGCGATGAACAGCGTGCCGACGGAGAGGTAGATCGAGGCGCCGTCGAGGTTGAAGGAGTACCCCGTCGGCAGCACCAGCCCCACGGCGTCGTCGCGGGCGCCCGCCTGGCGGAGCTTCTGCATCATGCGGGGCATGACGGTCTCACTGGACGCGGTGCCGAGCGCGAGCAGCAGCTCCTCACGCGTGTAGCGCACGAACTTCCACAGGCTCAGTCCGGTGACGAGCTTCAGCGCCACCCCGAGCAGGACCAGGAAGAGCGCCGCCACCGCGTAGCAGAGGGCGATGAGCTTGCCGTACGTCTCGATGACTCCGAGGCCGTACTCCCCCACCAGATGGACCATGGCACCGAAGACGGCGAGCGGCGCGAGCTTCATGACGAAACCCACGATCGCGAAGATGATCTCCTGAGCCTGCTCGATGGCGGGCAGGATCGCGGGCACCTTGGTGTGGCCCAGGTGCAACAGAGCGGCGCCGGTCAGACAGGCCAGGACCAGGACCTGAAGCAGCGAGTTCTCGGCGAAGGCGCCGACCGCGCTGTCGGGGAGCGAGTGCAGGATGAACTCGCTGGTCGAGGGCAGCGAACCGCCCGCGGTCTGGTCCTCGACCGCCGAGGCGTCGAGCTTCGACGGGTCGACGTTCATACCCGCCCCGGGGGCGAAGACGTTCGCGGCGATCAGGCCGATGAGCAGCGCGGCGGTGGAGGCGACCTCGAACCAGATCAGGGCCTTGAGCCCGATGCGCCCGAAGGCCTTCAGGTTCCCGGCCTTGGCGATGCCGACGACGACCACACAGAACACCAGCGGTGCGATCACTGTCTTGATGAGGCGTACGAAACCGTCGCCGAGCGGCTGGAAGGCAGTGGCCGTGTCGGGCCACAGCCTTCCGACGACGATTCCGAGCACGAGCGCACAGGCGACCTGTGCGAACAGTGAGGTACGCAGTATGTGTGCGACGCGTCGCGGCAGGGACGGTACGGACGGCGGCACGGGCACTCCTCCAGGCAGACTTCTGGCATGCGGAAGACGCATTCCGCAGCGATGACTATCGATGACTATCAGGGAAGTTTGCTACCGCAAGAAACCACTGTGTGACAGGCAGGTAAATCATCGGGGGTCGTCACGTCCCACACCGGACCCCTCAGCAGCCCGAGCGGTCCTCGGTGAGCGTCCCCTGCACGGTGACCGGATTCCGGTCGTAGCAGCCGCGCGATCCGTACAGCCGGTAGCGCTCGCTGGTCGTTCCGACCGCGTGCCGCTGGTCGCGTGGCACGTTCGCCGTGTACGTCGCGTCGCCCGTGTAACTGTCGTCGAGCCGGGACCACGCCGTACGCCGACCGCCCCGCGTCTCCACGACAGCCGCCCGGTCCCCGAGTGACAGCACCGTCCGCAGTCGGTCACCCGCGCCGAGCGTCGTGGTGCCGTCCATGGTGTAGGTGCGGTGCGTGCGGATCGCCTTGGCGGGACCAGGTCCGTCCACGGTGACCGTCTCGTCGTCGGTCCAGGTCGCCTTCAGTGCGTCCGTGCTCTCACCGTCGGTCCAGCGGTGCACGGAGGTGTCGGCCAGCTTGCGATCGACGATGGTCCTTACGCGTCCGTGCGAGGTGTCGACATACCCCGAAACGGTCAGCCGGTGCCCGGCCCCGGTGTCGAGTCGGTGCTCCGAACCGGGTGTGTAGGTCGAGGAGTTCTCGAGGTCGCCCGCCGTGTGGGTGGTGAGCTTCCCGGTGACGTGCGTGCTCTTCGCGTCCTGCCAGACGAGGACGTTCACCGGGGTGCTCCAACCGCTCTGCCCCTCGGGCACGCCCACTACGGAGACGTCGATTCGGTGCGGGCGGCCGTCGTTGAGCAGCCCCGCGAACGGTGTCAGATCGTATTCAACGGGTTTGATGTCGAAGGCGCGCGGGCCCGGGATCACGTACCAGAGGAAGGGGTTGGACCAGCCTCCGGTCCATACGGTCGGGAACGGCATGGCGATGCCCGCGAGTCTGCCGTCGACCTCGACCTGCACCTCACGGTAGGGGCCGTCGGCGGCCTTGCAGGAGTAGGGAGCGGCGTCGGGCACCGTCAGATACCAGTACTCCTCGCAGCCGCCGCCCGACCCCGTGGCGTACACCTCGGCGACGATGCGTTCACTGTTGCGGGGCGTGGCGAGGGTGCCGTCCTGGAGGGTGAGGACGCGGTCGGGGGCCGCGGTCGTCCCGGCCGCGCCCCGCTTCCCGGCCGCGTAGAAGGTCAGTGTCACCTTGACGTCGATGATTCCCGTGTAGGTGTCGTCGACGACGTTGCCGATCAGCATCTCGACGTCGTGGCCCTCGCGGAACGTGTCGCTGTAGCGCGTCACATCCTTCTCCACCGACCACTCGATCCCGTCGGGCGAGGGCTGCGGAGTGGACGTACGGAAGACCTCGACCCCGCCGATGTGCAGATATCCGAGCCGGTCGTACTGCCGCCCCTTGACCTTGCCGTCGAGACGCAACACGACCTTGCTCCAGCGGTCGCCGCACCCGCGCGGGGGTGCGTACGTGCCCTTGTAGGGCGTGAAGTCGCGGAACTGCGCCTCGGTGACCGTCACTTCGCAGGATGTACCGGCGGGCTTGGTGACGGGCGGGGCGCCGGTCAGGGGGTCGTGCCAGTCGGTGCCGAACTCGGCGGGCGGGTCGGCGAGTCGGGTGGCCACGGCTTCCGTCGACCGATCGGCCGGGGTTCGCGGCGGCTGAGCGGCCGAGGCCGGTCCCGTTCCGAGGAGGGCGCTCGCCACGAGGGTCGCCCCGGCGAGCATGGACATGATGTTCCGTCTTCTCATGGCCGGTGTTCTACGGGGAGTCGGCCCGGTCCGCAATGCGGCCTCGGGGCATGAACGCGAGCCATGGGCTCGGGGAGGCGACCCGGACCATGGCAGGACCTCGACCGGGCCGGACCTCGTCAGTACCGTGGTGCGACCGGGTGGCGAGGGGGCGCTGTGGAGCGGGAACCGGACTGCGCACCACGCGAGTTGCCTCGGTTCGCCCTCGGCCCCGTGGCGGGCCTGGCAGCCGGTACGGGTATCACCGGGACGAGTTGTACTTCCTGGCGGCAGGCGATCACCCGGCGTGGGGGTACGTGGACCAGCCGCCCCTGACTCCGCTCCTCGCCCGGGCCGCCACCGAGTTGTTCGGGGACTCCGTCATCGGGCTGCGGGTCCCGGCCACGCTCGCCTTCGTCGCCGCGCTCGTCGTGGTCGCCCTCGTCGCACGGGAGTTGGGAGGCGGCCGGAGAACGCAGGTGCTTGCCGCCGGGCTCGCGGGGGTTTTCGCGCAGCCGTTGGCGGTCGGACACATCCTGTCGACCGCCGGCCTCGATCTGCTGGCGTGGCTGGCGATCTGCTGGCTGACGCTGCGGCTGCTGCGTACCGGCGACGGGCGGTGGTGGCTGCCGATCGGCCTGTGTGTCGGAGCCGGTCTGCTGAACAAGTACCTCGTGGCGCTGCTGGTCGTCGCGCTGCTCACGGCCGTACTCTCGGTGGGTCCGCGCCGGGTGCTGCGCAGCCCGTGGCTGCTCGCCGGCATGGCCGCTGCCCTCGTGGTGGCGGCGCCCAACCTGTGGTGGCAGGCCGATCACGACTGGCCGCAGCTGACGGTGGCGGAGGGGATCGGTACGGACGACGGGACCGAGAACCGGGTCCTGTTCGTGCCAGATCAACTCAGCTACCTCTCCCCGCTGTTCGTGCCCGTGTGGGTGGCGGGCTGGCTGCGGCTGTGGCGCGATCCGGCGCTGCGGTGGGCCCGGGCGACGGCGGTGGCGTACCCGCTGCTGTGTGTGATGGTTCTGGCGCTGGGCGGCAAGGGGTACTACGTCGTGCCGCTGCTGCTCGTGCCTCGTGGCGGGTTGCGAGCCTGCTGTCGGCTGGGCACGGCGGCACGGCCGTACGTGGCCCGTGGTGGCCCTCGTCGTGACCGTCGCGATCAATGCGATGGTGACTCTGCCCGTGCTGCCGCAAAACGCGCTCACCGTGCCGATGGCGCTCAACAAGGAGCAGGGAGAGCAGGTCGGTTGGCCGGCGGTGGCCGACGCGGCCGCGCGCGGGGGTGGTCCGCGATCCCCGCGCGCGAGCGGGCGCGCGCCGTCGTCTTCACGCAGAACTACGGCGAGGCGGGCGCCCTCGACCGCTATGGGCCGGCACGCGGGCTGCCGCGCCCTTACCCCGGCCATATGAGCTACGCCGACTGGGGCCCGCCGCCCGACTCGGCCGACGGGCCGGTGCTCCTCGTCCTTCAGGAGGGGTCGGACGGCATCGAGCGGTACTTCACCGGTCGCCGACGGGTCGCGCGCGTGGACAACCGCCACGCGGTGGAGAACGAGGAGCAGGGCGCGGAGGTCCGGCTCTGCTCGGGGACGACGGAGCCGTGGTCGCGGCTGTGGCCGTCGCTGCGCCACTACTACTGAGCCGTCGCTCGTCAGTACCGAGTCGTTGCTGCGTCAGTACCGAGTTGTTGCTGCGTCAGTACTACTGAGCGGCTGTCGTGTTCAGGCCTTGAGGTCCGCCTTGTCGCCCATCACCACGACCGGGTTCTGGCCCGGGTCGAGGGTGCGCAGCAGGTACTTCATGCCCGGCTTGGACAGGCTCACGCAGGCCGACGTACCGCTGCCGTGGTCCATGTGCAGCCAGATACTGCCGCCCTTGGTCTGGCCCTCGGGGCGGGTGGGGTCGTTCGGCGAGGTGCCCTTGACGCGGTTGTAGTCGATGGCGATGACGTAGTCGAAGTCGTTCCAGTGCGACTTGGCCCAGTAGTGCGGGGCCTGGAAGCCTGCGGACTCCGTGTACGGGAGTTCTGCGCCGGGGTCGGCGAGGACCCCGCCCGCGTCGCTGAGCGTGAACACCCCGACGGGGCTGCGCTTGTCGCCCTCGCGGTGGTTGGTCGTCCAGCCCTTCTTGCCGTTGTGCCCCTCCCAGCTGCGGGTCTTGTCCCAGGTGGAGCCGGACTTGGTGTAGAGGACGATCGTGGAGTCCGCCGAGTCCTTGCCCTGTCCGTAGACCGCGACGACCTGGCGGGAGTCGGTCGGGATCTGCTTCCGCAGCTTGTCCCCCACGTCGGGGATGTGCTTGAGGTCGACGGTGCGCGCCTGCTCGGACCCTGACCCGTCGCCCGCCCGCCCGTTGCCCTTCTTGCCGCTTCCACCGTCCGAACCACCGCAGGCCGTCAGGGGCATCACCAGGGCGCCCAGGGCTACGGCCACGGCCGTCGTGCGCTTCGCGCCGCGTATTCGCATGTCGTCCATGTTCGCACCACGTTCCGGACGATTGCGCCCGCCCCCTCGGCTTCCCTGCCAAATCCGGGCGGTCCGGGCCGAATCTTTGCCTCACGACGGAAAACCGTTTGCCTGCGGACACGCTGCGACGCGAACCTTGCACGGTTTGTTGCCTCCCCCCACTCCGCACCACGAGCCCCCTGGGACGCCATGCAGATCCAAGACCTTCCGTATCCCGACCCGGGTGTGCCGGACGCACGCTCGGGGCCCCGGTTCCTGATGTGGCTCGGCCGGAATCAGCTCGGCGGACAGATGAAGGCCCTGCTCTGGGGGCTGCTGCACTTCGTGTCGGTGTCCGCGCTGCCCTTCTGCGTCGGCTTCGCCGTCCAATCCGTGGTGGACCGCTCCGGTGCGCGACTCGGCCTCGCGGGCGGGCTGCTCGCGCTGTGCGGCGTCGGTATCGCGCTGGGCGACACCATGCTGCACCGGGCCGCGGTCACCAACTGGATCACCGCGGCCGCGCGCGTCCAGCAGTTGCTGGCGCGCAGGGCCGCCCTGCTGGGCTCCGCGCTGACTCGACGGGTCGCGGCCGGCGAGGTCGTCGCGGTCTCGACCGGCGACGTGGAGAAGATCGGCTGGTTCGTGGAGGCCGTGTCGCGGTTCACCGCGGCCGCGGTGACGATCGTGCTCGTCTGCGTCGCCCTCGTCGTCTACCAGCCGGCGCTCGGCATCGTCGTGGCCGTGGGCATGCCTGTCCTGGCACTGTCGGTACTGCCGCTGCTGCCCCGGGCCACCCGCCGCGCCGACTTCCAGCGTGAGAAGGCGGGACGCGCCACCGAGCTGGCCTCGGACACCGTCGCCGGCCTGCGCGTGCTGCGCGGTATCGGCGGTGAGGAACTGTTCCTCGAACGCTACCGCCGCGCCTCCCAGGAGGTCCGGCACGCTGCCGTGCGCAGCGCCCGCATGTGGTCGCTGATCTCCGCGATCCAGGTCCTGCTGCCCGGTCTGCTGCTGATCGCGGTCGTCTGGCACGGCGTGAACCTGGCTCGCGAGGGGCGGATCACCGTCGGGGAGATGGTCACCGTGTACAGCGCGGTCATGATCCTCAGCTATCCGCTGCGGCACTTCACCGAGATCGCGATGGCGTACTCCTTCTCCCGGCCGTCCGCCAAGCGCGCGGCACGGGTGCTGTCGCTGGAGCGGTCCACGGACGGCGAGGGTTCGCGTGCGGCTGTCGTGCCGGCCGGAGACCTGTACGACCCCGCGACCGGTCTGCTCGCGCCCGCCGGACGGCTCACCGCCGTGGTGTGCGGTGACCCGGATGTCGCGGGTGACCTGGCCGAGCGCCTCGGCGGTCATACGGCGGACTCCTCGGAGCTGCCATCGGCGCTGGTCGGTGGTGTACCGCTCGACGAACTGCCGCTCGATTCCGCACGCAGTGCCGTCCTCGTCCAGGACAAGGACCCGGTCCTGCTCTCCGGAACACTGCGTGAACTGTTCGACGTGCCCGCCTCGGGAGACGTCACCCCCGAGGAGGCGCTGTCCGCGGCGCAGTGCGGTGACGTCCTGGACGCGCTCGCCCAGGGGGCACTGGACGCCGGCGACCCGATGGACACCCGGATCACCGAGCGCGGCCGCTCCCTGTCGGGCGGCCAGCGCCAGCGTCTCGCACTGGCCCGGTCGCTGGTCACGGCCCCGGGGGTGCTGGTCCTCGACGAACCGACGTCCGCGGTCGACTCGCACACCGAGGTGCGGATCGCCGACGGCATCCGGTCGCTGCGCCAGGGACGCACGACGGTGGTCTTCACCTCGTCGCCGCTGCTCCTGGACCGTGCGGACCGGGTCGTACTCGTCCACGAGGGCGAGGTGGCGGCGGTCGGCGTCCACCGCGAACTGCTGCACAGCGACGCGGGGTACCGCGCGGTGGTGACCCGTGAGACCGACGACGAGGCCGCCGCGCACGAACTGAGCCGCCTGCGGGAGAGCCGTCTGCAGGAACTGGAAGAGCAGGAACTGGAAGAGATCGAGGAGACAGCATGATCGGCGTGGCGCCACCGGCCTACGACCCGGCGGCCCCGACGACCGCAGAGACCCTGCCCGTCGGCGCCCCCGCGACCGTACGCGCCTACGTGGCCGAACTGTTCCAGCGGCACCGCCGGGCCTTCCTGCTGCTGGTCACCGTCAACACAGCGGCCGTCGTCTCCTCGATGGTCGGCCCGTATCTGCTGGGCTCCCTGGTCCAGCACGTCTCCGACGGCGCGGCGGCCGCGCGTGAAGTGCACATGGAGCGCACCGCCGCGCTGTTCGCCCTCGCCCTGGTCGTCCAGGCCGTTTTCGTACGCCAGGTACAGCTGCGCGGGGCCATGCTCGGCGAGCGGATGCTGGCGGACCTGCGCGAGGACTTCCTCGTGCGGGCGGTGGGGCTGCCGCCCGGCGTCCTGGAGCGGGCGGGCACGGGGGATCTGCTGTCCCGGATCACCACGGACATCGACCGGCTGGCCAACGCCATGCGCGAGGCCGTGCCGCAGCTGGCCATCGGTGTGGTGTGGGCGGCCCTGCTGCTCGGCGGCCTCGTCGTGACCGCGCCGCCGCTCGCGCCCGCGGTGCTGGTCGCCGTCCCGATTCTGGTGGTCGGCTGCCGCTGGTACTTCAAGCGCGCGGCATCGGCCTACCGCTCCGAAGCCGCCGGTTACGCGGCCGTGGCCGCCGTGCTCGCCGAGACCGTGGACGCCGGGCGTACCGTCGAGGCGCATCGTCTGGGCGTGCGCCGCATCGCGCTGTCGGACCGGCGGGTCCGGGAGTGGACCGCCTGGGAGCGCTACACCCTCTGGCTGCGGTCGGTGCTCTTCCCGGTCGTCAGCGCCACGCACGTCACGGTCCTCGGCTCGGTCCTGATGATCGGCGGGTACCTGGTCCTCCAGGGCTGGATCGAGGTGGGCCAGCTGACGACGGGCGCCCTGATCGCGCAGATGCTGGTCGACCCGGTGGGTCTGATCCTGCGCTGGTACGACGAGCTCCAGGTGGCTCATGTGTCGCTGGCCCGCCTGGTGGGCGTCCGTGACATCGAGCCGGACGCGGGCGACGCGTCGCTGGCCCCCGACGGGCGTGACGTACACGCGGAGGGGGTGCATTTCGGCTACCGGGCGGGCGTCGACGTGCTGCGCGAGGTTTCCCTCGATGTCGCTCCCGGCACCCGGCTGGCCCTGGTCGGCCCCTCCGGCGCGGGCAAGTCCACGCTGGGCAGGCTGCTCGCCGGGATCTACGCACCGCGCTCCGGCCAGGTCACACTGGGTGGCGCCGAACTGTCCCGGATGTCCGCGGAACGGGTCCGTTCCCATGTGGCGCTGGTCAACCAGGAGCACCACGTGTTCGTGGGCGCCCTGCGTGACAACCTGCTTCTCGCCCGTACGGGCGCCGACGACGCCGAGTTGTGGGCCGCCCTCGGCGCGGTCGACGCCGACGGCTGGGCGCGGGCGCTGGCCGACGGTCTCGACACCGAGGTCGGCTCGGGCGGTGTCGCGCTCACGCCGGCCCAGGCCCAGCAGATCGCGCTCGCCCGCCTGGTGCTCGCCGACCCGCACACGCTGGTCCTGGACGAGGCCACCTCGCTCCTCGACCCGCGAGCGGCCCGGCACCTGGAGCGCTCGCTGGCCCGCGTCCTGGACGGCCGCACCGTGGTCGCCATCGCCCACCGGCTGCACACCGCGCACGACGCGGACGTCATCGCCGTCGTCGAGAGCGGCCGCATCAGCGAACTCGGCAGCCACGACCAGCTGGTCGCCGCGGACGGCGCGTACGCGGCACTGTGGCGGTCCTGGCACGGGTGAGCGACACGCCCGCCGCGCCGGCTCGCACCCGTCCCTGATGAGCGGACTGCCGCGCTCGACCGGACTCCGTGCCGTTGCGCGGTGTCGAAGAGGGGTGGAAGTGTGGACACCGGTACCGGCTCGGGGAGCGCCCGTGAACCGTCCGGTTCTGTGTGTTCCGTAGAGCCGAGACCTGGGCCGAGCGGTCCGCGCATCCGCCGCCGAACGCGGTGACAGCTGGCCGGCCCGCACCACCTGGAGGTACCCGTGGACGTGGACAGCGCCGACGGATGGGGAGACGACGTCTACCAGCCCGACGGATCCGAGGTTCAGGACGACGCCGGGCTGCTGGACGCCGAGGACACTCTGGAAACCGACGGCGTGAACGACCCGCTGGACCGGGGCTGGTCACCTCCGGAACGGCCCTGGGCAGTCGAACGCAACGACGTGACAGCGGCCGAACGGCACCGCGGCGAGACCCTCGACGAACGGCTCGCGGAAGAACTTGCGGACGTCGCCGCGCCCGACGGCGACGGCATCGGAGACTGCCCCGACTCGGACGGAGAACCCCTGGACAACGAGGTGGGCGCCATCCGCTCCGGACGTCTCGTGGCCCCCGACGAAGGCGCGCACGAGGACGGGGAGAGCGGGCTGATCGCCACCGACGTGGGCATCGACGGAGCGGCGGCCTCGGCGGAGGAGGCCGCCATGCACATAGTCGACGAGGACTCCCTGTCCGGCTGACCCCGTCTCTTTGCCCCGTCCCCGTCCTCGCCCTGTCCCCCTGTCCGCGCACCCCTCCCCCACGCAAGGAGCACTCATGCAGCAGGACAAGCACCCCGACTACCACTCTGTCGTCTTCCGTGACCGCGCCGCCGGGTACGCCTTTCTGACCCGGTCCACCGCGGCGAGCGACCAGACCATCGAGTGGGACGACGGCCGGACGTACCCCGTCGTGGATGTGGAGATCTCCTCGGAGAGCCACCCCTTCTACACGGGCAAGGCCAGGACCGTCGACACGGAGGGACGGGTCGCCCGCTTCGAGAAGCGGTACGGCAGCGGGGGCCAGGGCAAGGCATCGGACGGCGCCGACGCGACGTGACCCCGCCGGGACGGGCACGCCCGGCGACCGAAGGCGGCAACACCCAGCGGGCTGCCGGCGCGCTGGAACCCAGCGGGCTGAGGATGCCACGCCGCGGGTGGCGCCGTCGCCCGGGCGGCCGGCGGCGGCACCCGTCCCTCCGGCGCGGTCCGTCAGATGAATCCGTCAGATGAAGTTGAGCGCGGCCGCGCAGCCCACCCCGCCCAGCACCATGAACGCGGGCATCAGCACCTTCAGCTCCACCCAGCTGCCGGCCCTGAACCGCAGCACCTTGGGCGGTCCGATGGGGTACCAGCGCTTGCGGCCGACCGGGATCGGCCACAGGATCGGGCAGCCCGACACCGTCAGCGCGTCCCCGATGTCGTGCACCAGTGCCCCGAGGACTATCGGCAGTCCGAGCCACAGATACTCCTGGCCCGGTGCCGCGAACAGCCAGTCCGAGCCGTTGCCCGGTTTGTCCAGCACTCCGGCGACGATCCACGCACTCGTAGCGGCCAGCAGCCAGACCAGGACGTCGGCGCTGGAACCACGCGTCGCCCGCCAGAGCAGCCCCTCGATGGCGAGCACCATGTGCACGAACAGAAGAGCCAGAACCCCCCAGCGGCCTCCTGTGATCGCGACGACCGAACCCCCGCCACCGATCAGCACCGCCCACAGCCAGGTGTGAGTCAGGGTGCGGTGCCCGCCGGAACGACGAGGGTCGCCGGCCTTCCTCGTCCCCTTGTAGACGGCATACGAGAGCTTGTCGACAATCTCGCACAGGCCCCGTGAGACGGGTCCGAAGGCCCGCGAGATGGTGGCGGCCTTGTGGTCCAGATCCGGGGCGAGCGCGGCGCCCGCGCAGATCAGCGCGCCGGTCAGGAGGACCGGCCAGGGCATCGTGTGACCGGCGGCCGCTGCCGCCGCTCCGACGCCCAGCCAGGCCGCCGCCCCGGACAGTGAGTGTGCTGGTCCCATCATCGCCGTGCCCCGCCCCATTCCTCTTGTATTGGTTGCCAGTTACCCAAGTGCGCTGGCACGTGGCCGACGACACAGCGTAGCGTTCGTGATCTTCGGCCCCGCATCCGATTCCCTCATCGGGTGGGATGACAGGCAAGATGGGGGTGTGACCCTTATCGATCAGCTGCCGCAGACCGCAGATCCCGACGCCCTCTACGAAGCCTTCGAGTCGTGGGCCGGGGAACGCGGTCTCACGCTCTATCCCCACCAGGAGGAGGCGCTGATCGAGGTGGTCTCGGGTGCGAACGTGATCGTGTCGACCCCCACGGGGTCCGGCAAGAGCATGATCGCCGCGGGTGCGCACTTCGCGGCGCTCGCCCGTGACGAGGTCACCTTCTACACGGCGCCGATCAAGGCGCTCGTCTCTGAGAAGTTCTTCGAGCTGTGCAAGATCTTCGGCACCGAGAACGTGGGCATGCTCACCGGCGACGCGTCCGTGAACTCCGACGCCCCCATCATCTGCTGCACCGCCGAGGTCCTGGCGTCGATCGCGCTGCGCGACGGCAAGCGAGCCGACGTCGGCCAGGTCGTGATGGACGAGTTCCACTTCTACGCCGAGGCCGACCGGGGCTGGGCCTGGCAGATCCCGATCCTCGAACTGCCGCAGGCTCAGTTCATCCTGATGTCGGCGACGCTCGGCGACGTCTCCAGGTTCGAGGAGGACCTGACCCGGCGGACCGGCCGTCCCACCTCTGTGGTCCGCTCGGTGACCCGTCCTGTGCCCCTCTCCTACGAGTACAAGCTGACGCCGCTCACCGAGACGCTCACCGAGCTTCTCGAGACGAGGCAGGCGCCCGTCTACATCGTGCACTTCACCCAGGCGCAGGCCGTGGAACGGGCGCAGGCACTGATGAGCATCAACATGTGCACGCGTGAGGAGAAGGACCAGATCGCCGAGCTGATCGGCAGCTTCCGTTTCACCACCAAGTTCGGCCGTAACCTCTCCCGTTACGTGCGGCACGGCATCGGTGTGCACCACGCCGGCATGCTGCCCAAGTACCGCCGTCTGGTGGAGAAGCTGGCGCAGGCCGGTCTCCTGAAGGTCATCTGCGGCACGGACACCCTCGGCGTCGGCGTCAACGTACCCATCCGCACCGTGCTGTTCACCGCGCTGGCGAAGTACGACGGCATTCGCGTACGGACGCTGCGCGCTCGGGAGTTCCACCAGATCGCCGGTCGGGCCGGCCGGGCGGGCTTCGACACGGCGGGCTTCGTCGTGGCGCAGGCTCCCGAGCACGTCGTGGAGAACCAGAAGGCCCTCGCCAAGGCGGGCGACGATCCGAAGAAGCGTCGCAAGGTGGTGCGCAAGAAGGCCCCGGAAGGCTTCGTCGGGTGGACGGACACCACGTTCGAGAAGCTGATCTCGTCCGCTCCGGAGCCGCTGACCTCGCGCTTCAGGGTCACGCACACGATGCTGCTGTCGGTGATCGCACGACCCGGCAACGCCTTCGCCGCGATGCGTCATCTGCTGGAGGACAACCACGAGTCGCGCAAGCAGCAACTGCGGCACATCCGGCGGGCGATCGCCATCTACCGCTCGCTCCTCGACGGCGGAATCGTGGAGAAACTCGACACGCCCGATGCCGAGGGCCGCGTCGTGCGCCTCACCGTCGACCTGCAGCAGGACTTCGCCCTCAACCAGCCGCTGTCGACCTTCGCTCTTGCCGCGTTCGAGCTCGTGGACCCCGAATCCCCTTCGTACGCCCTGGACATGGTGTCCGTCCTGGAGTCCACGTTGGACGACCCTCGGCAGATCCTCGCAGCCCAGCAGAACAAGGCCCGCGGCGAGGCCGTGGGGGCGATGAAGGCGGACGGTGTCGAGTACGAGGAGCGCATGGAGCGGCTCCAGGACGTGTCGTACCCCAAGCCGCTGGAAGAGCTGCTCTTCCACGCGTACGACACCTACCGCAAGAGCCATCCGTGGGTGGGCGACCACCCGCTCTCTCCGAAGTCCGTCATCCGTGACATGTACGAACGGGCCATGACGTTCACGGAGTTCGTCTCCTATTACGAGCTTGCCCGCACCGAGGGCATCGTGCTCCGCTACCTGGCGAGCGCCTTCAAGGCCCTGGACCACACCGTCCCGGACGACCTGAAGTCGGAGGACCTGGAGGACCTGATCGCCTGGCTCGGCGAGATGGTGCGTCAGGTCGACTCGAGTCTCCTCGACGAGTGGGAACAGCTCGCCAACCCCGAGGTCATGACGGCCGAGGAGGC
This sequence comes from Streptomyces sp. NPDC048484, assembly GCF_040651415.1. Taxonomy (NCBI): domain Bacteria; kingdom Bacillati; phylum Actinomycetota; class Actinomycetes; order Kitasatosporales; family Streptomycetaceae; genus Streptomyces; species Streptomyces sp. NPDC048484. Next base: position 46,603 of record NZ_JBEZJY010000045.1, on the reverse strand, counting down.
TCAGGAGAGGGCCGACCAGGTCAAACCGGTCACGGCCAACGCGCGCGCCTTCCGGGTCCTCGTCCGCAACGCCATGTTCCGGCGCGTCGAACTCGCCGCCCTCGACCATGTCTCGGAACTCGGCGAGATGGACGCCGAGTCCGGCTGGGACACCGACGCCTGGGGCGAGGCGATGGACAAGTACTGGGACGAGTACGACGATCTCGGCACCGGTCCCGACGCACGCGGCCCCAAGCTCCTGCTCATCGAGGAGGAGCCGCAGAACGGTCTGTGGCGGGTGAGGCAGGCCTTCGCCGACCCGAACGGCGATCACGACTGGGGCATCAGCGCGGAAGTCGATCTCGTGGCCTCCGATACCGAAGGACGTGCGGTCGTCAAGGTCACCGCCGTCGGCCAGCTGTGAGTACAGGAGAACGGGACTCATGACGAATCCAGCGGAACGACTCGTCGATCTGCTCGACCTGGAGCAGATCGAGGTCGACATATTCCGTGGCCTCAGCCCGCAGGAATCCCTGCAGCGGGTCTTCGGGGGACAGGTGGCCGGCCAGGCCCTCGTCGCCGCCGGCCGTACCACGGACGCGGAACGGCCCGTGCACTCGCTGCACGCGTACTTCCTGCGTCCGGGCCGGCCGGGCGTGCCCATCGTGTACCAGGTCGAACGGGTGCGGGACGGGCGGTCCTTCACCACGCGCCGCGTCACAGCCGTACAGCAGGGCCGCACGATCTTCAATCTCACCGCCTCCTTTCACAAGCCTGAGGTAGGGAGCTTCGAGCACCAGCTGCCGCCGGCCCGCGAGGTCCCGGATCCCGAGTCGCTTCCGAGCGTCACTCAGGAGATCAAGGAGCATCTGGGCGCGCTCCCCGAGACGCTGGAGCGCATGGCCCGGCGTCAGCCTTTCGACATTCGCTATGCGGACCGGTTGCGCTGGACTCCCGAGGAGATCGAGCACGCCGAACCGCGCAGCGCCGTGTGGATGCGTGCCGTCGGCCCGCTGGGCGACGACCCGCTGGTGCACACCTGCGCGCTCACCTATGCGAGCGACATGACTCTCCTGGACGCCGTCCGCATCCCGGTGGAACCCCTCTGGGGCCAGCGCGGCTTCGACATGGCTTCCTTGGACCACGCCATGTGGTTCCACCGGCCGTTCCGCGCCGACGAGTGGTTCCTGTACGACCAGGAGTCTCCGATCGCGACGGGCGGCCGGGGTCTGGCCCGGGGCCGTATCTACGACCTGGAGGGACGCCTGCTCGTTTCCGTCGTCCAGGAGGGGCTGTTCCGCAAGCTGGAGAGCTGACGAGTCGCGTCACGGGTGTCTGCGTCGCAGTCGGCCGAGGAGGCCCCTGGGGCGCTCCGGTTTGTCGACCGCCTGCTGCGCCTCGGCCGGCTGTCGCTGCTCGGCGGGTTGCGGCTGCTCGGCCGGGCGCCGGAGCGGGACCGGGTGTCGGAGCGAGACCGGGTGCTGAAGTTCGGTTGGTCGTCGTACTTCGGTGAGTTGTCGTACATCCGCCGGGTGCCGCAGTTTGGTGGCCTGCCGCAGCGCAGCGGGCCGTCGGTGCTCTGTCGGCATTCGGTGCTCAATCGGCGGTCGGCGCACCCCGAGCGGGGCCGGCCGGTCGTGATCCACGGGCGGAGCCCCGGGCTCCGTCGTCGGTCGTGGGGCGGGCCGATGGTCTCGTGCCTCCTCCAGCCCGTTCGCCAAGTCGGCGCGAAGCCAGCTGATCTCGTCCGGGTCCACCGCTGTCATGATCCGGGCGGTGATGCGGGCCGAGGGCGAATCGGGCGCGCCGTGGGTGTCCTGGTCGGGCCGGTACCGGTCCATGTAGGCGCGCTCGTAGGGATCAGAGACGATCTCGGCGACCTGAATGGGATCGAGCAGCGACGCGACGGCCGCGACACGTGCCCACGGGTCCTCGGTCTGCCGGAGCGCGAACCCGAGGTGCCGCCCTCGCCAGTTCCGGGCCCGCAGATCCAGGCCCGCGTCCAACTGGTCACGCAGTCTCTCGGGCACCCGGCCGTTCATCAGCGGCGCGTGTTCCTTGTTGTCGGCGAACTGCCGCAGTTCCTCGGCCAGATACAGCCACACCACGGCCCGGTAGCGATTCAAATAGTATTTGACGGGAACGACGAGGCCCAGGCGGGCGAAGCGGGTGAACCGAGCGGCCGTGATGTTCATGAGGGCCGCGCCCTCGGAGGTACCGACCGCTTTGACGCGTTCCCTGAGGACTTCCGGAAAACCTTCTTCGGACTTCACCCTGTCGATCTCCGCGCGGGTGACGCGATGGCCTCCGGCGCCTTCGTCAGGCACCGTGCGGATGCGCCCGAGGCGTACTGCGAGGTCGAACTCGCCTCGCTTGAGCTCCAGTTCTCGCGCGGCGCGGCTCTTCGCGAGTGTCGGTCGCGACGCGAGGGCGCCAGGCGCGTTCGTGACGGCGTCGGACGGGCTCCTGACGTCGACAGGCTTGGTGTCGGCAGAGTTGGTCTCGGCAGTCTTGAGGTCGGCAGGCCCGTTCGAGTCGGACACGGACATGACGGTCTGCGTGCTGGTCTTTCCGGACATGGTGGTTCTCCCCCGTGCAGCGGTGCGCGGTTGCGTGCGCTTGCTTCGAGGAAAACCGTAGCCGCTTCGCCGCTTCTCGCTCCGAGCCTGTGGATAACCTCGATCGCGATGACGTCTGCGCAGGTCAGATGTCTACGGAGGGGGAGTGTTCCGGCTGTCGCGCATCGACGTGGAGATGCTCACCGACACGATTGACGAGCAGTGTCATCTCGTACGCGACCTGGCCGATGTCGGCTTCCGCCGCGCTGAGTACGCAGAGACAGCTGCCGGTGCCCGCCGCCGTGACGAAGAGCACCGCGTCGTCGAACTCGACCATCGTCTGGCGGACCCGTCCCGCGCCGAAGTGCCGGCCGGAGCCTTTGGCCAGACTGTGCAGGCCCGATGAGACGGCGGCGAGATGTTCGGCGTCCTCCCGCCGTAGACCTGTGCTCGCCCCGGTCACCAGCCCGTCGTTGGACAGCACCAGTGCGTGGCGTATGTGCTCGACACGCTGGGTCAGGTCGTCGAGCAGCCAGTCGAGTCCCTGGTTCTCAGCCATGGTCCGTCTCCCCGTGGATGTGTGGCTCCCCCTGGCCGGAGGATCCGATCGACCAGCCTTCCCCACCGTCGCCGTCCGGGCAAGGAGGATGGGGGCATGGCACAGAAGATGACCGATGAGGAATGGCGGGCATTCGTCTCGCACGGAACCCGCACCGGCAAGTTGTCGACCGTCCGGGCCGACGGACGCCCCCATGTGGCGCCGATCTGGTTTCTCCTGGACGGGGACGACCTGGTCTTCAATACAGGGAAGGAGACAGTCAAAGGACGGAATCTGGCCCGCGACGGCCGGGTGGCCCTGTGCGTGGACGACGACCGGCCTCCGTTCGCGTATGTCGTCCTGCAGGGGCATGCCCGGATCTCGGAGGACCTGGACGACGTCCGGCTCTGGGCCGGACGGATCGGCAACCGGTACATGGGTGAGGAACGCGCCGAGGAGTTCGCGGACCGCAACGGCGTGCCCGGCGAACTCGTCGTCCGCGTGAGGATCGAGAAGGTTCTCGCGGAGGCCTCGGTCTCCGACTGACTGAACGGGACTGACTCAACGGGACCGACTGAACGGGTCATCACAAGTCGGCGCAGGTCGGCAGGGCCTGCGCCGAGGTGGTCCACGTCAGCCGACCGAGTCGAGCAGCCGGGCGGTGTGCACCCGTCCGGCGTACTCGACGAGACGTATCAGCACCTCCTTCCCCGAGTCACGGTCACGGGCGTCGCAGAGCACCACGGGTGTTCCCCGGTCGAGGTCGAGGGCCCGTGACACTTCGTGAGCGCCGTACGTGCGCGCGTCCGTGAAGCAGTTGACCGCCACCACGAAGGGGATGTGCCGGTGCTCGAAGTAGTCCACCGCGGGAAAGCAGTCCTCGAGCCGCCGGGTGTCCGCGAGGACGACGGCGCCGAGGGCTCCTTGCGCGAGTTCGTCCCACAGGAACCAGAACCTGTCCTGTCCCGGCGTGCCGAACAGGTAGAGCGACAGGCCGGATCTGATGGTGATGCGTCCGAAGTCCATGGCGACGGTCGTCGTGACCTTCTGGTCCACGCCGACGGTGTCGTCCACCGCCTGGCCCGCCTCGCTCAACAGTTCCTCGGTGCGCAGCGGCCTGATCTCACTGACCGCGCCCACCAGGGTGGTCTTTCCGACGCCGAAGCCGCCGGCAACGAGGATCTTCAACGCCAGGGCGGCCGTCTCACCGCTGCCGGCATCGGAGTGTTCGGGGACCATCGTTCACTTCTCTCGGGAGTGCCGGCAACAGGCCACGTCAAGGCAGGCGCGGGGAGGCAGGGGCGCGGCAGCTGCCGCACTCCTTCGACAAGTCGGATCCGGTAAGGCGGATTCGATGGGTCGGATTCGATGGGTCGGACCGCGCATCCGACCGGCTCGCCAGGAGCGGTGATTCCTCATCTACAGGGCCCTCAGTCCATCGATGACCTCGCGCAGGATGCGCTCGTCGGGCAGTTGTGCGGGCGGCACGGGGCGGCTGACTGTCACACATCCGAGTTCGAGCAGGTCGCCCAGGAGCACGCGCACCACACCGGCAGGCAGGTCGGTGCCCGCGGCCAGTTCGGCCACCGACTGGGTTTCGGTCCGGCAGAGTTCCAAAAGGGCCCGGTGTTCGGGGCCGAGCGCGGTGTCGGCGTCGGCCTCGGGTGCCCCGGTATCGAGTGTGACGAGGGCGATCAGGTCGAAGCGCACCCCGGTGGACCCAGGCTGGGTGCGCCCGCCCGTCATCGCGTACGGGCGGACGAGCGGCCCCGCCTCGTTGTCGTACCACTGACTGCCCGGCTGCTCGGGGGTGACTGCCCGGTCCTCGGTCATCTGTGCCGTCCCCTCTCTCACCCGGCCGCGGGCGGACGAGTGGCCATGCGCGGAGCCGAGTAGAGGTGCTCGCCCACTCGTCTGACCAGGCGTGCCATCTCGTAGGCGATCAGGCCGATGTCGGCGGTGACGGTGCTCAGCACTGCGAGGCAGGAGCCTTCGCCCGCGGCGGCCACGAACAGGAAGCCGTCGTCCATCTCCACCATGGTCTGCCGTACCCCGCCGGCCCCGAAGTGGCGGCCCGCGCCCTTGGCCAGGCTGTGGAAGCCGGAGGCGACCGCGGCGAGATGCTCCGCGTCCTCGCGTCTGAGGCCGGTGGACGCGCCCGCGGCGAGCCCGTCGTTGGAAAGCACGACGGCGTGTCTCACCTCGGCGACCCGCACGACCAGGTCGTCCAGCAGCCAGTCGAGTTCACCGGCCCGTGCTGCGGCCCCCGTGCCCGGGTCATGGATCATGCGCGGTCTCCTTCGCTGCTGTCACTGGCCTCTGCGGGGCCGGGGGTCGCACGGAGGCCGGGGGAACGTCCGCCACCGCGGGCCCACCCGGCGCGGTAGGCCGCCATCCGGTCCCGTACCGCTTCGGGGGTGCGCTCCTCGGCGTCGTCCCGGCGAGTGACCGGGTCCGCGTGCTCTGCGGCGCGTTCTTCGCGCAACTGCGGTGCGAGGCTGGCCTGCCGTACGCGCCGCGGGAGTTCGTCGGACGGCTCGGCATCGTCGGACGGCTCGGCGTCGCCGGAGGGCTCGGCATCGTCGGAGGGGCGGTGCAGGCGCAGGGTGATGACCTCGGGCGGGGTGTCGTCGTGCGAGCCGTCCGCCGAAGCCTCCGCCGGGGCGCCCACGGGCTGGACGAGTGCGGGTCGCTCGATGTGTGCCTCCACGGAGTCATGTCGGGGGGCGGGGCCGGGCACGCGCGCGTACTCGCGTTCGGCCGGGCGTTCGGCACGTCGTTCCGCCCCCGGCCGACGGGCACCGGAACGTTCCTCCGCGCCCGTGTGCGGTTTCACCGTGTGCAGCAGCGCCATGGGGATCAGGACCACCGCGGTGGTGCCTCCGTAGGGTGAGGTCCGCAGGTGCACCTTGATGCCGTGGCGGGCGGCGAGCCTGCTCACCACGAAGAGGCCCAGGCGGTCGCTGTCGAACAGGTCGAGCGCCTGGGACTGTTCGATACGGCGGTTGGCCTCAGCGAGCGTCTCCTTGCCCATGCCCAGACCGCGGTCCTCGACCTCCACGGCGTACCCGTTGCCGACCGGCTCGCCGGTGACCCGCACCCTGGTGTGGGGCGGGGAGAACTGGGCTGCGTTCTCGACGATTTCGGCCAGAAGATGTGTGAGGTCGGCGATCGCGGCTCCGACGACCAGGGTCTCCGGGAGTTGTCGTACCTCCACGCGCGCGTAGTCCTCCACTTCGGAGACGGCCGCCCGCACCACGTTCGTCAAGGAGACAGGCATGCGCCAGGCCCGGCCGGGGGCGGCCCCCGAGAGGATGATCAGGCTTTCCGCGTGGCGCCGCATCCGCGTCGTGAGGTGGTCGAGGCGGAAGAGGTCGCTCAGCTCGTTCGGGTCCTCGGAGCGGCGCTCCATGCTGTCCAGCAGGGTCAGTTGGCGGTGGACGAGGACCTGGCTGCGGCGGGCGAGGTTGACGAAGACGCCGGAGATGCCCCCGGCGAGCTCCGCGCGTTCGACGGCGGCGTGCAGGGCGGCACGGTGCACGGTGGTCAGGGCTTCCGCGACCTGCCCGGCCTCGTCCACGGCCGGTGGCCCGGGCGGGGCCTCGGCACGGACGTCGATCTCCTCTCCGGCCCGCAGTTTCCGCATGGCGTGCGGGAGTTTGCGCCGGGCGATCTCCAGGGCGCTGTTGCGCAGGGTGACCAGTTCGATGACGAGACCGCGCCCGATGCGTACGGAGATGACCAGTGACGCGGCCACGGCTGCGAGCCCCAGGAGGACCGCGGCACCTGCTGGTGAGAGCAGGCCGCGGCGGAGGGGGTCGGCCCGGTCCGCGACGCCACGGCGGGCATCCTCCTCGATGGTCCGCATGTCGTCCTGTACGCGTGCGTGGGCCGCGTTCCATGTCGCCCCGTGCACGGCTTGGAGCGCCTTTGCGCCAGGTGAGGTGGCAAGCACCTTGTCCTCGACGGCCGTCATGTCGGCGTAGACACCGCCCTCCGCGACGTCCTGCCAGGCGGCTCGTGCCGGTCGGCGGAGATCTGCCACAGCGGAGTCGGTGAGCAGCCTGCGGGTGTCGACTGCGCCGGTGTACATCCGCGACCGATGCCCGTCGAGGGTCCCTGCGAGCCTGGCGCCGTCGAGGATCGCATCCTCCTGGGCCAGGGCCTCTCCCGCGCGGGAGAACTCAAGCAGTACGCGCGCGTCGGAGCCGAACTCCGCGTCCTGGATGCCGGTGAGCGCTCCGCTCACGCCGAAGGCCGTCGTGATGGCCCGGGTGTACCGCTGGTACACCTCGTCCCAGCCGGTCCTGCGGTCCAGTACGGCGGTCCGCAGGGAGCGGAGTCGCTCGGCCCCGGTCACGAAGGTTTCGAGACGTCCAGCCACCCCCGCGGGCAGTTCCCCGCTGTCGGCGACGGTGCTGCCGTCTCCGAGCCGGAGTTTCGCCACGGCCCGGTCGGTGCGTGCCGCCAGCTTCTCCATGTCTCTCTCCCGGTCGGCGGCAGGGCGTGTGGCGTTACGGACGGCTGCGGCCCGTTCATCCTGGAGCGCGGCGACGGCCGCGGCGACCGGGGCGCGCACCTGGGAGTCCACACGCTGCGACTGGCGCAACCGGGAGACGTCCTGCGCTGTGGTGACGGTGGCGTGCGCCCAGAGTGCGAGCAAGGAGACGACCGGGACCATGAGCAGGCAGACGATCTTCGCTCGCACGGTGCGAGGGCGCAGACTCCAGGTCTTCGCGCGCGGGGGCAGGTCACTCGGCTCCGCGTCGGCGGATTCCTCGCGGCCGGAGCGACGGGAGCCTTCGTCGGCCGGCGATCCGGCGTGCGCACGGCGGCCCCGCACCGGGGCCGGCGACGGCTGCGAACCGTCTGTCGGGGTCCTTCGGGATGTACGCATGGCCTCCTCGCTCGGGAGTGGTTCGGGGGCACGCCTGCCGGATCGCCGGTCCGGCCCTCCGCTAAAGGGCGGCGTTCTCGACAGGCCGCTGGGCCGACGCGGAGGCCTCACGCTCATCCGCGGTCGGGGACAGCGCTACGAAGGCCGACGTCAGGAAGAGATAGGACCCGAGGCCGACTGCGAGGGGGAAGATGAACTGCATCGCCGCGGCCCCGGGCAGGGCCTCCCCGGAAGGGATGACGTGGACGCCGACCGCGATCATCCCGGTGTAGTGCATGCTGCTCACCGCTCCGCCCATGACGAGCGAGGCGACGGCGACCGCGATCGGCGACCTGATGTTGAGTGCCGCCCACAGTGCCGCGGTCGCCGCCACCACGGCGATGACGACGGAGACTCCGACGAGCACCGGGTCGTAGCTCACGTCACCGTGCAGGCGCAGCGCGGCCATGCCCAGGTAGTGCATGCTCGCCACGCCGAGGCCGGTGGTCAGCCCACCGAGGACGAGTGCACGCCCGCGGTCACGGCCGTAGCCCACGGCGAAGACGCCGGCGCCTACGACGACCATGGCGACGACCAGACTGAGCATGGTCAATGGCACGTTGTAGCGGATGTCGGTGCCGCTGACGCTGAAGCCGAGCATCGCCACGAAGTGCATGGTCCAGATGCCCGTGCCGATCGCGGAGGCCGCGGTGACAAGCCAGTTGCGGCGCGACCGGCCAACGGCGCCGAGGGCGCGGACCGTGCAGCGCAGCCCGAGGGCGGCGCCTATGGAGGCCATGGCGTACGACAGCACGGGGGTCAGCCAGCCGAAGGTGGCGTGGTCCAGGTGTCCCATGGCTCCGGGACGCTAGTCCGGCCGAGGGCGCGCACAGGGGGCGCGTTTCGAAAGCTGTTGGAATATGGCGTAGAGATGCAGGGGAACGATCGCGTCGCGCTCGAACGTGTGCACCGCCTCATGTTTTGCGTCGGCGTTCGATCAGGTTGCTCGGCACGCGGTGCGAGATCATGCGGTGCATGAGCGACAACCACACACATGTCCAGGAGTTCTTCTCGGCCCGCGCGGCCGACTGGGACGACCGGTTCCCCGACGACGGGCCGTTGTACGCGGCGGCAGTCTCCGAGCTGGGGCTGCGGGAGGGCGACCGGGTGCTCGACGCGGGCTGCGGTACGGGGCGGGCCCTGCCGCCCCTCAGAGAGGCCGTGGGGCCTTCGGGCGTGGTCCTCGGCGCGGACCTGACGCCGGCCATGCTGGAGGCCGCGGTTCTGGCGGGCCGTGACCGGGCCGGGCAGTTGCTCCTCGCCGACGCGGCACGATTGCCGCTGCGCCCGGAATCGCTCCATGCCGTCTTCGCGGCCGGGCTCATCGCGCATCTTCCGCACCCCGCCGAGAATTTGCGGGAGTTGGCACGGGTCGTACGGCCCGCCGGGATCCTGGCGCTCTTCCACCCGATCGGCCGGGCCGCCCTCGCGGCGCGCCAGGGACGGCAGATCACACCGGACGACCTGCGCGCCGAGGCCAACCTGGGCCCGCTGCTGTTCGCCTCCGGCTGGCACATGACGTCGTACGTGGACGAGTCCGCCCGGTTCCTCGCACTGGCCGTACGCCGGCCCTGACAGCGCCGCTCCCCCCGGCCGCTCAGGGCCTTCCGCCGTTCGCGACCTTCCGGGCCGCTCAAAGCCTCCTCGAGGAGCCAGCTAGTTTCTTCCACGAAGACGATCGGCCGCTGCGCGCCGAGGAGTTGAGCGACCCCTTCCGGCGCGGGATCCTCACCATCGCCCGAGCCGCGAGCCGGGCCGACCCGGCGCGGCTCCGATCCATGATCGACACGCTCGACGAAGGCGTCCGATGACGCTTCACGGCTCCGCCCTCTTCTGATGCCGAAGATTCAACTCTACGTTGAATGGAGACAGATGGGCGATGACCGACGAAACAGCACACGGGAGAAGGTGGCCCTAATGTCCGGCACGTTGGCCAGACTCTGGAATCTCCTTTTACGCCCACGAACGGCCGAGTCCCGGCACCCCTCCCCTCCGGCCAGGCCTCATCCGAAGAAGCAGACGCACAACCTGTTCGAAGCCGCGGCGGCCTATGTGTCGGCGGGTGCCGAGGACGACCAGGACGGGATCGACGAGGCCTCGACCTGGGTGTCACCGGAGGCCCTCTCGTTCGGCGTGAACGAGCTGGCGTGCCGGGCCGTCATCGCGCTCGCGCGAGAACGCGACGAGTCGCCCACCACCGTGGCCCGCACTCTCCTCGGGCTGCCGGCCGCCTGACCGGGGCGGGGCCGGGCTGGGCCGGGGCGGGAGACGAATCGGCCCCGCCGCTTCCCTCTGTCCCGATACGCGTCGCCCCGACCGGACGACGGACCGGCGCGGGGGCATGAGTGGAATCTGCGCGGCAGGAGGTGGTCGTTTCGGCCCGTACCGGACGATGGACGCAGCCCCTGCGTGTCCCGGCCCCGTGACAACGGCCGTGAGCGCGCATTAGGGTGCGCCGACGGATGTAGCGAGGGGAGGCTGGGATGGCCGGGACGGACGATGAGGCCGTCGCCACCGGGGACGACGACGCACTCTATGTGCTGACGGCGGTGCTCTTGACGCCGGCGCAGTTCCCCAGCGTGCTGGGCGACGACTACCCGGAGGCCTGTGCGGCACTGGCCCTCGCGCCCCTCGCCGACGGGTACGGCCTGGTGCTCGGCCAGGACGGCGACGGGGCGCGATGGACAGTCGTCGTCGACGACGTCTCACTGGTCGCCGTCGCCATCGCCTCCTGGGACTGCGGTATGGAGTACGACCTGTCGCCGGACGAACGCTCGATGGTGGCGGCGCTGCCCGGGTGGCCGCTCGGCGTGGCGGTCGCGGCCCCCGGTGTGCCCGCCCCGCATGATCCCCCACCTGAGATCGCGGAGCAGGCCCCCTTGTGCCCGCCGGACACATCTGCCTGGGGTGCAGCCCAGCGGCGCCTCGGCGCGGACGAGATCGCGCTTCAGTGGGCCGCGTGGCGTGAACAGATCGACGAGACCGCATTCGCCGGTTCGACGGCCGAGGAGTCCGCAGCGAGTGACGCATCCGAGCCGGCCGGCGAGGAAGAGGGAGAGGCGGAGAACGGCGGGCGGAAGCCGCTCAGTGCCGTCCAGCGCGTCCTTGCCGAGGCGCGCTCGTACGTGTACGCGCCCCCGCCCCTCGGCCGCGTGCGCTCGTCCTTCGCCCCGGGGGACGCGCGGACGCTGAGGGTCGACGGGCCTGGCTGGTCGATGGTGGCGCGGACCGACGACATCGCTTTCGTGCTGCTCGACGAGCAGCCTGGAGAGATCCTTCCGGTCGGCCGCGGCCCCGAGCTGCCCGGCCTGCTGGAGGCTCTGGACAAGATGGCGGTACGCCCCAACTGAGCCAGGCGGACCGAAACCCAGGCTGCCACCATCGGACGGAACCGTGCGGAGCGGCGCGCTCGCCTGGATGTAGCACGGCACTCAGCCGCTCGTGGACCACACCATCGGCAGACCCACGAGCGGCGACATGGTCGAGTACGAATCCTGCGCTCCGGAAGAGAACCGACCAGGCGGGGGGCGCCTCAGCGGCCCAGCTCCTTTCGTCCGGCGCGGCGCAGCCTGCGGCGCTGTGAGGGGTCCAGCGTCAGATACGCCACCGCGGGAACCCCCAGGACGATCAGCAGGGCGGCCCACCAGGGCAGCAAGAAGATCAGGACGATGCCGACCGCGACACCCCCCGCGGCTATCTTCGCGTTCCTTGACATTTGCGTAGCCTCCTTTGCGGCCACTGCCGCTCTCTGTCTTGAGAACGGACCCGTGCTCCCGGCAGTTCCGGGCCGCGACCCTGATACGACCCTGAGACACGCCCCCTACTCGACCCTGAGGGGCTCCCCGACCTCGTACATGTGCCGCAGGGCCTGCCGATAGGACCACCAGCCCCGTCCCCACGTAAGAGATACCCAACTCACGGCAGTGGGCGCGCACCAGGGGCTGGGCGAGTTTCAGATGAGGGCGGGGCATGCTCGGGAACAGGTGATGCTCGATCTGGTAGTTGAGACCACCGAGGAACCAGTCGGTCAGGTTCCCTCGGCGGACGTTGCGCGAGGTGAGCACCTGGCGGCGGAGATGCCCCCACCCCTCCGCCTCGGGGTCGGGCATCTCCAAGCCCTTGTGGTTCGGCGCGAAAGCCATGCCCAGGTGCAGCCCGAAGAGCGCCTGGTGGACAGCGGCGAAGGCGAGGGCCAGGCCGAGCGACATGAAGCTCAGCAGGGCCGCGTACGCGGCGAGATGCAGCCTGTTCGCGTGGACGAGTCCGATCACTCGGCCCACCGGCCGGTTGCCGGTCACCTGGGAGTGTCCCGCGTCGTGGCCTATGAAGGCCGTGCGGGCGCACAGCACGGATCCAGGCGGGGGGAAGCTCGACCGCGGGGTGGCCTTGGCACCACCCCGGACAGGCTCTGGCGCGAAGAGACCGGCACTGCAGATGAGGCATTTTGCGCACCTCTTGCCGTGCTGTACCCTCGGCGGCCCCGACCCCGGTAGTCAAACTTGAGGAACACAGTCATCGCTGTGCAGAGGATTCCTGCCCCCACCCCCTCCGAGATCTCCGAACTGGCCCGCTGCTGCGCAGTGTTCGTCCCCGCCGACCCGGCCCGTACGGGCCACTTCGCCTTCTGGCTGCCCGACGGCGAAGAGCCTCCGGCCATCGGCTCCGGTTCTGTCGAGGCGCTGACAGTCGTCCTTCCCGGCGAGGACGGTGTCGAGTTGGTGAGAGTGCCGGCCGTCGTACTGCCGGTGCGGGCGGCGCTTCCGGTCCTCACCCGCGCGCGCGGCGCCTCACGGACCCACAGGTCGAGCGCCTTCTGGGGTGCCGCGGCCGTGCTGGCACTCCAACTCGCCGCCCGCGGACTGCTGCTGCCCGGTCTGAGCGCCGGTGACCACGACGCGTGGCGCGCAGGCCCTCTGGGAGCACAGGATCTGGAACGGATCCGTGAACTGGCCGCCGCGATGCCGCCGCACGCGCACGCGGTACCCGTCGACGAGACCGAACCGCTGCGGCTGCCCGACCCCGAGTGGCTGCTGCGCGCCTTCCTCGACGCCGTCGCCGACACACTGCCCCGCTCCCCCGCCGCGACGCTCGCCGCGGGCGGCCCGGCCTTCGCCGCCCCCGAACCCCAGCACGTACCCGAGCACCGCGCGTGGGCCGCCGATGTCGCGGCCGGGCACGACGCCGGTGTACGGATCTCGCTGCGCGTCGAGGTTCCGGGCCTCGCGTCGGTCGCGTCGGACGAGACCCGGCTGCCGTTCCGTGCGGCGCTGCAACTGCACAGCGTCAGCGACCCCGCCCTGCTGGCGGACGCGGCCGAGGTGTGGAGCGGGTCGAGCCCGGCCTTCGGCCCGCGCGCGCGGATGGACGCCCTGCTCGCGTTGCGTCGTGCCGCTCGGGCCTGGGCCCCGCTGACTCCCCTGCTGTCGGCGACCGTGCCCGACTCGATCGAACTCGCCGACGAGGAGGTCACCGAGCTCCTGGGCGAGGGAGCACGAGCACTCGCGGCCGCCGGTGTGGAGGTGCACTGGCCCAGGGAACTGGCGACCAAACTGACGGCTCGCGCGGTCATCGGCCCGCCGGACGAGGAACAGCGCGCGAGCGGGCCGTCCTCGGACACGCCCTCCTTCCTGTCGGCCGACGCGCTGCTGGCCTTCACCTGGCGGTTCGCGCTCGGCGACCAGCAGCTGACGCGCCAGGAGCTGGACCAACTCGCCGAGGCGAACCGCCCCATGGTGCGGCTGCGTGACCAGTGGGTCCTCGTCGATCCGCAGGAGGTGCGGCGGGCCCACGCCCAGCAGGACCGCAAGCTGACACCCGTCGACGCGCTGAGCGCCGTCCTCACTGGGTCCACGGAGGTCGACGGCCGGAGGGTCGAGGTTCGGCCCACGGGGTGGCTGGCGACGCTGCGGGACCATCTGTCGGACCCGGAGGGGCAGGAGCCGGTCGGGCAGCCTCCCGCGCTGGCCGCGACCCTGCGCGACTACCAGCTCCGGGGGCTCAACTGGCTGGCCCGGATGACGTCCCTGGGGCTGGGCGGCTGTCTCGCGGACGACATGGGCCTGGGCAAGACCATCACGCTCATCGCTCTGCATCTGCACCGGCAGAGCGACGAGTCGGCCGCGGGCCCCACGCTCGTCGTCTGTCCGACGTCCCTCATGGGCAACTGGCAGCGCGAGATCGAGAGGTTCGCTCCGGGCACTCCTGTCCGCCGCTTCCACGGCGCGCGACGGAGCCTGGAAGAACTGGCCGCAGGCGAGTTCGTCCTCACGACCTACGGCACGATGCGGCTCGACACGGCACGCCTGGCGGACACGTCGTGGGGCATGGTCGTCGCGGACGAGGCGCAGCATGTGAAGAACCCGTACTCGGACACGGCCCGGCAGCTGCGGACGATCGACGCACGCGCGCGTGTGGCGCTCACCGGCACTCCCGTGGAGAACAACCTCTCCGAACTGTGGGCGATCCTCGACTGGACGACACCTGGCCTGCTGGGCCGCCTCGGGACGTTCCGCAACCACTACGCGAAGGCGGTCGAGGGCGGGCAGGATCCCGGGGCGGCCGACCGGCTCGCCCAGCTCGTGCGGCCGTTCCTCCTGCGGCGCCGCAAATCCGATCCCGGCATCGCACCGGAGCTCCCGCCGAAGACGGAGACCGACCGCGCCGTGTCCCTGTCCAAGGAGCAGGCGGGTCTGTACGAGGCGGTGGTCCGAGAGACCCTCGCGGAGATCTCGGGCGCCGACAGCATGTCGCGGCGCGGACTGATCGTGAAGCTCCTCACCGGGCTGAAGCAGATCTGCAATCACCCGGCGCAGTTCCTCAAGGAGGACCGGCCGAAGATCACCGGACGCTCCGGAAAGCTGGAGCTGCTGGACGAGTTGCTCGACACCATCCTCGCCGAGGGGGCATGCGTTCTGGTCTTCACACAGTACGTGCGCATGGCACGCCTGATCGAGCGCCATCTGAACACGCGCGGTGTGCACTCGCAGTTCCTGCACGGAGGTACGCCCGTCCCCGCGCGCGAGGCCATGGTGGAGCGCTTCCAGAACGGGGAGGTGCCCGTCTTCCTGCTGTCGTTGAAGGCCGCGGGCACGGGCCTGAATCTGACGCGCGCCGAGCACGTCGTGCACTACGACCGCTGGTGGAACCCGGCCGTCGAGGCTCAGGCCACCGACCGCGCGTACCGCATCGGCCAGACCCGGCCGGTCCAGGTGCACCGGCTGATCGCCGAGGGGACGATCGAGGACCGCATCGCCGACATGCTGCTGCGCAAGCAGGAGTTGGCGGACGCCGTGCTCGGGTCAGGCGAGACGGCCCTCACCGAACTGACCGACGCCCAACTGGCCGACCTGGTGGAACTGCGAGGGAGCGCCCGATGAGCGATCCGTACGAGAACACTCCCGAGCGCACTTTCGCCGCCCTGCCGACCGCCCCCGGCCGGGGCTTCGCCCAGAGCTGGTGGGGGCAGGCCTGGCTCAAGGCGCTGGAGGACGCCGCGCTGGACCTGGAGCAGTTGAGGACGGGCCGTCGGCTCGCGCGCTCGGGAGCCGTGGGCGCCGTATCGGTCCGCCCCGGGCGCCTCACCGCGGTGGTCCAGAACCACGACCGGACCGCCCACCGCGCGGATGTCCTGCTGCAGGAGTTGTCCGAGGAGCAGTGGGACCGGTTCCTCGGCATGGCCGTCGAGCGGGCGGGGCACATCGCGGCACTGCTCGACCGCGAGATGCCACCGCATCTGGTCGAGGACGCGGCGACCGCCGGTGTCGATCTCCTGCCGGGACTGGGCGATCTGGAGGCGGAGTGCGACTGCGACGCGTGGGATCACTGCGGTCACACCGCCGCGCTGTGCTACCAGGTGGCGCGGCTGCTGGACCAGGATCCGTTCGTGCTCCTTCTGCTGCGCGGCCGCGGCGAGCGCGAGCTCCTTGACGAGCTGCAAACCCGCAGCGTCTCCCAGGCCGAGTCCGCCGCGGTGCGGCAGGAGACGCACGAGGGCGTGGACGCAGCCGAGGCGTACGCGGCGGGGGACATCCTGCCGCCGCTGCCCGAGGCGCCCGTCGTGCCCGCTGAACCGGGCCTGCCGCCTTCACTGGACACGGAGTCCGCTCCCGCGCCCGGGGTCGATCCGGTCGCGCTCGAGTTCCTGGCTGCGCAGGCTGCCCGTGAAGCGCACCGACTGCTCGCCGATGTGCTCAGGACGGGCCATGAACAACGCCCCGCGCAGGCCGGCCTGACGCCTGCGCAGGATGCCGTGCGGCTGGCGTCGGGCGGGCCCGAAGCCTCGGTGGCCGCCCGGCTCGCGGAAGGATCGGGGCGCGACCGGGAAGCCTTGGCGCTCGCGGTCCGCTCCTGGGAGTACGGCGGCGCGGCCGCACTCGACGTACTCGAGGCGGACCGGCCGGCGGAGGCGGAATCGCTCGCACGCGCGCGTGCTGCCCTGGAGTCGGCCTGGGAGGAGGGCGAGCGGCCCGTCCTGCGCGCGGCCCGCAACCGCTGGACCGTTGCCGGCGGGCAGACCCAGCTCCGTCTGGGGCCGGACGGCCGCTGGTGGCCGTACCGCAAGGAGCGGGGTCGTTGGGCTCCCGCCGGACCGGCGTCCCAGGACCCGGCGACGGCGCTGGCGCTGGCTCTGACCGAGGGGCAGGAGTGACTCAGGGCCGCAGGGCAGGCGGGGTTCAGGGCCGCGGGGCAGGCGAGACCCGACACGCCCCCACCGGATGAGTGCCGGCCACTCGGCGTTTCGCCCCGCCACGCGCGCGGGGCGCGCTCTCCGCAAGCGTCTGCGGGTCTCCTTCCCCACGCGCCTGGCTCACTTCAGTGGCTTGGTGAGTTTGCGGTTCCCCTTACCGACGTCCGCAGCCAGGCTGCAGGCGACGTTGTCGATGCCGACGTCGAATCCCGCGGGATCGGGGTACTGCACCAGAGTGCCGCGTACAGTGTTGGCGGGCTGCTTGGCCGCTTTGGTGTCCAAGGGGTCCTGGCAGAGGTTCGATGCCGCCTTCTTGAGGGCGGCATCGGTCGTGTAGGTGCCTTCCAGTTCGGCCACCTTGACGACCTCGGCGTCGTGCTCGCCGCCGCACGGACGCTTCACCGCCTGGCCCGGTCGGCTGTCGTCCACGTCGAAGCAGTCACCGGTTCTCAGCATGTAGTACGGCACTTCGTCGCTCGCGAAGGACGGGACGAGCGATTCCAGGCCGCTGGGCAGTTCGGACGGCACGCGGGAAGGCAGTTCGCTCGGCACCTGCGACGGAATACTCAGTGAGGGCGACGGCGTCCGCCCGGTGGTGGAACTGCTCTCCGCCGGCGGCTTCTTGTCTGACGAGCCATCGCCGCCGGTGGCCACCAGTACGACCGCGGAGACCGCGCCCACCACCACGATCGCGGCGAGCAGGAGCATCCTGCGGCGCCGGTCGGGGCCGCCCGACGACCCGGGTGGCGGCGGGGGCGGTGACTGCCGGCCTCCCCCGTCCCCTTCCCCGCCCTCTCCCCCACCGTGCCACGGCGGACCCTCGTCTCCAGGAGGCGGGCCGTAACCCTCAGGAGGAGGTCCGAAGCCTCCGGGCGGTGGACCGTAGCCGCCACCGCCATGGGGTGGCGTGTTGTCCGGCGGCCGAGGCGGCTGGGGCGGTAAGGGCGGCGTGGCCATACCGTCAAGAGTCGCCTCGAACCGGTCACGAAGCGACCCCTGCGCGGAACTTGATACGGACCCATGGCGTGGATCGCATAATTCCGGACGCTTCCGCGCAAGGGTCATCGTGCGCCCTGGCGGGCGCTCAGCTGCGGGCGCTCAGCCGCGGGCTGCCAGCAGGTGATCCATGGCCAGCTGGTCGAGATGCTCGAACGCCATCCCGCGCGCGGCGGCGGCCTCGACGTCGAAGTCCTCGAAGGAGGCGCGGTCCGCGAGCAGCGCCTGGATACCGTCCGAGGCGGTGGGCTGCGCCAGTTCGTCCAGCCGCGAGGCCCGCAGTGCCTCCTGGACCTCGGGGTCGGCCCGGAAGGCGGCGGCCCGGTCGCGCAGGATCAGGTAGTTGCGCATACAGCCCGCGGCGGAGGCCCACACGCCGTCGTAGTCCTCGGTCCGCGGCGGCTTGAAGTCGAAATGCTTCGGGCCCGCGTAACCGGCCGTCTCCAGGAGGTCCACCAGCCAGAAGGCGGACCGCAGATCGCCCCCTCCGAAGCGCAGGTCCTGGTCGTACTTGATGCCGTTCTGGCCGTTGAGGTCGATGTGGAAGAGCTTGTCCGCCCACAGGGCCTGGGCGATGCCGTGCGGGAAGTTCAGCCCCGCCATCTGCTCGTGGCCGACCTCGGGGTTGACGCCGTACAGTTCCGGCCGCTCCAGTCGTTCGATGAAGGCCAGCGCGTGACCGACCGTCGGCAGGAGGATGTCGCCGCGGGGCTCGTTCGGCTTCGGCTCGATCGCGAAGCGCAGGTCGTAGCCCTGGGAGATCACGTACTCGCCCAGGAGGTCGAAAGCCTCCTTCATGCGGTCGAGCGCGACGCGTACGTCCTTCGCGGCGCCGGACTCGGCACCCTCACGGCCGCCCCATGCGACGTAGACCTGCGCGCCCAGCTCCACCGCCAGGTCGATGTTGCGGATCGTCTTGCGCAGGGCGTAGCGACGCACGTCCCTGTCGTTGGCGGTGAAGGCGCCGTCCTTGAAGACGGGGTGCGTGAACAGGTTCGTGGTGGCCATCGGCACGGTCATACCGGTCGCGTCGAGAGCCTGCCGGAAGCGCTTGATGTGCGACTCGCGCTCGGTCTCCGAGGACCCGAAGGGGATCAGGTCGTCGTCGTGGAAGGTCACTCCGTAGGCGCCGAGTTCCGACAGGCGCTGCACCGACTCGACCGGGTCAAGGGCGGCCCGGGTGGCGTCGCCGAACGGGTCCCTTCCCTGCCAGCCGACGGTCCACAAGCCGAAGGTGAACCTGTCCTCGGGGGTGGGCTGGTAGTTCATGCCGCGGCTCCTTGCTTGCTCCGACTATTTCGTCATGGCGCTTAACAAATTAGTATGCGGAGGCATCTCTGGGAAGGGACAAGATGTCTCCGAGAAGGCGCAACGGGTGCAACCGGGGCTGTGCCGACCCGGATGGAACCGCAAGACACCAGGTCAGACCCCGCGGAGCCGCGGAAGAGGGAGAGCTCGATGTCAGCAGCCGAGGGTCCGCTCGTCGTCGGCGTGGACACGTCCACCCAATCCACCAAGGCCCTGGTCGTGGACACGGCCACCGGAAAAGTCGTGGCGAGCGGCCAGGCGCCGCACACCGTGTCCTCCGGAGCGGGTCGCGAGAGTGATCCCCGGCAGTGGTGGGACGCGCTGCGTGAGGCGCTGCACCAGTGCGGGGAGGCGGCGCGCGAGGCCGCCGCGGTGTCCGTCGGCGGCCAGCAGCACGGGCTCGTCACACTCGACGCCCAGGGCACTCCGGTGCGTCCCGCCCTGCTGTGGAACGACGTACGGTCGGCGCCGCAGGCCCGCCGTCTCGTGGAGGAACTGGGCGGCCCGAAGGCCTGGGCCGAGCGCACCGGCAGTTTGCCGGGCCCGTCCTTCACGGTCACCAAGTGGGCGTGGCTCGCCGAG
Source organism: Streptomyces sp. NPDC048484 (assembly GCF_040651415.1). Lineage (NCBI taxonomy): Bacteria > Bacillati > Actinomycetota > Actinomycetes > Kitasatosporales > Streptomycetaceae > Streptomyces > Streptomyces sp. NPDC048484. The sequence goes on along the minus strand of NZ_JBEZJY010000045.1, from coordinate 27,020 downwards.
CACGAGCCCGAGTCCATCCGGGCCACCGCCTCCGTTCGGCTGCCCCACGACTACCTCACCGAGCTCCTCACGGGGGTGGGCACGACCGACCGCGGCGACGCCTCCGGTACGGGCTGGTGGGCGTCCGGGACGGAGGCGTACGACGAGGAGGTTCTCGGCCATGTGGGGCTCGACCCGGCCCTGCTGCCCCGCGTGGTCCGGCCCGGCGAGGTCGCCGGAACCGTGCGCGACTCAGACGACCTGCCCTTCGCCAAAGGCACGCTGGTCGCTCCCGGCACCGGCGACAACGCCGCCGCGGCGCTGGGCCTCGGACTGCGCCCGGGCATCGCGGTGCTCAGCCTCGGCACGTCCGGCACCGTGTACGCGGTATCGACGCGGCGGCCCGCAGACCCCACCGGCACCGTGGCCGGATTCGCCGACGCGCGGGGCGACTGGCTGCCGCTGGCCTGCACCCTCAACTGCACCCTGGCCGTGGACCGCGTCGCCGCTCTCCTCGGCATCGACCGCGAGGCCGTCGAGCCCGGTACGAGTGTGACGCTGCTCCCGTACCTGGACGGCGAGCGCACGCCGAACCTGCCGCACGCCTCGGGCCTGCTGCACGGGCTGCGGCACGACACAACCCCTGGACAGCTGCTCCAGGCCGCGTACGACGGAGCTGTCCATTCGCTGCTCGGCGCCCTCGACCTGGTGCTCGACGAGGACGCGGACCGCTCGGCGCCGCTCCTTCTGATCGGCGGGGGCGCGCGGGGAACGGCCTGGCAGCAGACCGTACGACGCCTGTCGGGGCGTCCCGTGCAGGTGCCCGAAGCCAAGGAACTGGTCGCGCTCGGCGCCGCCGCACAGGCCGCGGGCGTGCTGACCGGGGAGGATCCGGCAGCGGTGGCCAGGCGCTGGAACACGGCTCGCGGGCCGGTGCTGGAGGCCGGGGAACGGGACGAGGCGGCGCTCGCGCGGATAGCCGGGGTAATCTCCGACGCTGCCCCGTTGCTGGAACGGGAGGCCGATCAGCGCTGACGTTCTCGCCTCCGGGGAGTCGGCACCTGCTCGTCGCCGACGCCCCGGACCAGCGGCACGGACAGGACAAAATCGGAGCAGAAGCCGAACAGGACAGACCAGGACAGCCCTCAGGGGACCGGCCGGACTAGGACCGACTCAGGCATGACGGCACCGCTTCACGAGTCCCACCCCAGCAGTCCGGGTCGACGGCTGCCCGATACGCAACAGGGCATGCGCCGCCGCAACCTCTCGCGGGTGCTGCACACCGTGAACGCTGACGGGCCGCTGTCCCGTGCGGCCGTCGCCTCCCGGATCGGACTGACCCGGGCGGCCGTTTCGACCCTGGTGGACGAACTGATCCGCTCGGGGCTTCTCGACGAGCTGGGCCCGGAGCGGCCGGGACGGGTGGGACGGCCCGGGTCGGCACTGGCCCTGAGCGGACGCGGCCCGGCGGGGATCGGTGCGGAGGTGGGTGTCGACCATCTCGCCGTGTGCGCGGTCGATCTGCGCGGCAAGGTGCGCGCGCGAGTCATGCGGCAGGGCACCAACCGCGGCCGCGCGCCGGAGCCCGTGCTGCGGGAACTGACCGGACTGGTACGCCAGATCGTGGCCGAGGCGGACCAGGAGGGGCTGTGGCCGGCGGGTCTGGCCGTGGCCGTGCCCGGCCTGGTGGCACGTGATGCCAGGACCGTGGTGCGCGCCCCCAACCTCGGCTGGCACGACACGGACCTCCGGCCCCTGCTTCCGGACGAACTGCCGCTGACCGTCGACAACGAGGCGAACTTCGGTGGCCTGGCCGAACTCTGGCTCAATGAGGAGGCACCCCGCGATTTCCTGCACGTCTCCGCGGAGATCGGCATCGGCGGGGCCGTGGTCGTGGACGGGCGACTGCTGCGCGGGACGCGTGGTTTCGCCGGCGAGTTGGGACATGTGCCGGTACGACCCGAGGGACCTGCGTGCGCCTGTGGGGGGCGCGGCTGCCTTGAGCAGTACGCGGGCGAGGAGGCCGTACTGCGCGCGGCCGGTCTGGAACCCGGTGAGGACCGCGTCGGACTGCTGGCCGAGCATGCCGCGAGGGGCGACAAGAACGTACGGCGGGCCTTGCGCGACGCCGGTACCGCGCTGGGCATCGCGTTGACGGGCGCCGTGAATCTGCTGGACCCGGAGGCTGTCGTGCTGGGCGGGGCGCTGTCCGGGCTCGCGCCCTGGCTGCTGCCGTCGCTCGAGCGGGAGTTGGCACGCAGGACGGCCGGTCCCGCCTGCGCGGTGTCGGTCTCCGGGCTCGGCCCGGAGGGCCCGCTGCTCGGTGCCGCGCATTCCGTCGTGCGGGCCGTTCTCGATGATCCGGCGGCGCTGGGCGGCGGAGCGTGAACGCGGGCGTCTCGCTCTGCGCCGGGCGCGTGGGTCCGTCGCACTGACCGGCCTCGCCGACTGGTCCGACCTGCCTGGACTGTGCGATCCGTGCGACCCCGAGAGCCGCGAGGCCCGCGAGGCACGCGGCCATTCAGACACAGGCTCTTCAACACCGACGGCGCCCTCCCGCATGCCTCCCTGCTGGCCACTCACCTTGCTTCTGGGCACCGCGATCCCCCTTTCGAGTGACCGAGTTGTCCACAATCCCAGCGCTGTCCACGGACTCGGGCGGGCTCTTCCTCCTCAATCGGCGCGACCCGTACCGTGATTCACGCGAGACACCGCCGCCGTCGAACGGACAGAAGCGTGTCGCGTGTCCGGGCAAGCACGAGGATTCGGGGGATTCAGTGGACATGGTCGCGGTGCACTTCGTATCGATCGAACCGGCACGGGACTGGGCGGCGTCGACGGCGGCGGCCCCGCTGTCCGGGGCGCTGACCTCCACACACACCACGGCCACGTTGCTTCAGCCGCCGCTGCCGGAGACCGTGTGGATCTGGCAGCCCGACCTGGTGCAGTGGCTGGTGAGCGACTACGGGTTCAGCGAGTTGGACACCTCCCAGTTCGCCACTCAGGCCGTCGAGTCGCCGCCGGCCAACGTCTGCGACACCGACTACACCGGCGTTGCCAAGATCCGCAGGGAGTGGCTGCCTGAGCGGGAGACACGTCGGGGGCCACACGCCCGGATACGCGAGACGGCCGCGGCCCTGGGCCGTTGAGCCCTGTGTCCGCGGTTTGAGCGGCGTTCCGAGCCTGTTCGAACCGCCGCCCCGTGGCCCGCGTCGCCGCCCCGCCCCGCCCCGCCGAGCACGTCACCACCTTTGAGAGGAAACCCGTGGACCGAGCCAAATCGCTGCCCGCCTCCCTGCCCAGCAGGCGGCGCCTGCTCCAGAGTGCGGCCCTCGCCACGCTCTCCACCGCGCTGCTCCCCACGAACCGGGCGGGCGCCGAACCGCAGGGGATCGACTACCCGCAGTCCGAGTGGTCCCCGGCGAACGAGTCCAACTACACCGTGGCCAACCGCCCCACGAGTCACCCCGTCGACTTCGTCATCATCCACGTGACGCAGGCGACCTACCCGGACACCGTCGCCATCTTCCAGAACCCGAAGAAGCAGGTGTCCGCGCACTACGTCGTCCGGTCCGCCGACGGCCACATCGCGCAGATGGTCCGCGAGCGCGACATCGCCTGGCACGCGGGCAACTGGGACTACAACACCCGCAGCATCGGAATCGAGCACGAGGGCTGGGTGGATCAGCCAGCGTACTTCACCGACGCCCTGTACGAGGAGTCAGCGAGACTCACCTCGGCGGTCTGCGCCAAGTACTCGATCCCCAAGGACCGCTCGCACATCCTCGCGCACTACGAAGTGCCGGACAGCGACCACACCGACCCGGGCCCGAACTGGGACTGGACGCGCTACATGCGACTGGTCAACTTCGCCTGACCGACGGACAGCCGTCACCTGAGGCCTGGTGCGGGGTCTTGTGGCCGTAGGCCATCTTCTTGAGTCGGTGGCGCTCGGCAGCGGTCAGTTCCAAGGGCACGGCGGCGCACACGGGCATGGAAGGTGGGCGGCTCGTCTATCCGTGGTGGAGAACGAAGTGGCGGGGCCGGCTTCCCGCACGGTCCGTCGGCTCGCCGGGGCCACAGACTGGGCATTGGACCCGGTGAACCTTCCAGATCGGAGCCAAATTACTCGTCAGGCGTTGGAGTGAACACCGATGCCGCCGGAGACGGTGAGGTTGTCGCCGGTGATGTATCCGGCGGCGTCCGAGGCGAGGAAGGCCACGGCTTCGGCGATGTCGGCGGGAGCGCCGACGCGGCCGAGCGGGACGTCCCGGGCCCAGGAGTCGATCATTTCCTGGGAGACACCCATCCTGCTGTAGGCGGGGGTGTTGATCAGTCCTGGGCTGACGGCGTTGACGCGGATGCGGCGGGGGGCGAGTTCGAGTGCGAGGGACCGCATGAGGGGCAGCAGAGCGCCCTTGGCGGCTGTCATCGCGGCCCCGAGCCCTTCGGCGGCGCCCACGGTAAACACGACCGAGGCGCCCTCATTGAGGAGTGGGAGCGCTTTTTGCAGGGTGAAGAAGTTTCCCTTGACGTTGATGTCGAACAGGGCGTCGAAGGCGTCTTCGTCGGTTGATTCGATCGGGCCGGGGCGGGAGATGCCCGCGTTGAGGAAGAGCAGGTCGAGGGAGCCGAGTTGCCGGCGCGCCTGATCCATCGCCTGGTCGATGTCCGGCAGGGACCGTGCGTCGGCCCGGACAGCCGTGACGTCTTCGGGAAGTCCGGCTTCGGCGACATTGCCGAGGCCGGTGACCATGACGCGGTAGCCGCGGGAGTGGAGCAGTTCGGCGGTCGCCTTGCCGATGCCGCTGGTTCCACCGGTGATCAGAGCTGTGGGTGCAGGCATGATTCGCTCCTTTGCGTACTTCTGGGCGGGGGGTGAGCGGCTCTGTCCGTGGGGCAGTGGGCGGTGCCGTGACACACTCCTGACAGTGTATGACAGGTTGGCAGTCACTGTCAGGAGGGATGTGTGTGCCGGTCTGGCAGCGCTGGGTAATCTGGTGGTATGCAACAGGACGCCAAGGCAGCGACGAGGACTCCGGCCACGCTGTGGGACCGGACACGACAGATGGCCTCCCGAGAGATCCTCGAAACGGCTCTGCGCCTGTTCATCGAGCAGGGCTACGACGAGACGACCATCGCCCAGATCGCCCGGGAGGCCGGCGTTTCCCAGCGCACCCTCTTCCGCTACTTCGGCGCCAAGGAGGACCTTCTCGGCGGCGACCAGGACCGCTTCGGGCAGGTCCTGACAGACGCGATCAGCGAACTGCCGGCCGAGGTCGGGGGCTGGGAGGCCCTGCGCGCAGGGGTTGCTGCCGTACTGAGCCTGCATGACAGCCGCGAACAGGCCCTGGAGCGGTTCCGTCTCCTGCACAACACCGCCTCGCTGCGTGCCGGCTGGCTCGAAAAGCGACTGCGATTCCAGGAGGACCTGCTGCCGCTCATCGAGACCCGTATGGACGCGGCTACCGGCACCGAGGGCGCGAAGGCCCGCGCGGTGATCGCGACGGCGTTCGCGTGCCTGGATGCCGCATCAATCACGTGGGTCGCCAACGACGGCAAGAGCGACATCATGAACCTTTACGACGAGTGCCTGGCTGCGGTGCGCGGCTGACCGCAGCGCCCCACCCTCGCCCAGGAGGTCCTGCGCCTGGCCGAACTGCGTGACCCGGACGCGGGCACGTCGCTCAACGTGGGCGTGGTGGAGGGCGGCACACGGAGCAACGTCACGCGGGACGTGCCGTCGGCCGCATCGACATCCGTGTCGCTTCCGAGGCCGAGCAGAGGCGGATCACCGAGGCTCTCGGCGCCCTGCGCCCCGTGGATCCACGCACCCGCGTGGCGATCACCGGACACTGGAACCGCCCCGTCTTCGAGCGCACCGAAGGGGTCGCGGCGCTCGCGGAACTGGCCCGCCGGTGCGCGGCACTGCTCGGGGAGGACCTGCGGGAGGCGTCCGTAGGCGGAGCGAGTGACGGCAACTTCGTCGTGGCCGCGGGAACACCGGTCCTGGACGGCATCGGGGCGGTCGGCTCGGGCGCACACGCCCGTTCGGAGAACACCTCCGCAGCCGGTTTCACGGTCCCAGCCGCAGCCGGTTCTCGGTGGCTCGGTCATTCACCGTAACCAGCTGCCGGGCCGGCTGCGGGCGGAGGGGCCCTCAGCGCAGCCGACGGACCCGCAGCACCACGTCGTCGGTATGGTGCGCGCCGGCGCCGCCGTCAGGTGCCACGCGTGGCCGTTGCTCGTCCACCTCCACCTCCCAGTCGTCGTCGAGCAGAGCGGCGACCATCGAGGGCCAGACGTAGTCGGCCGGGTCGAAGCCGTTGCTGTCCTGCGCCTGCTGGGTGTCCATCCCCGCGTGGTGCACGAGCAGCAGCACGCCACCGGGCGCGACGGCCGCGAGCAGCGCCCGCTCGGCCGCGGCGCCGGGGGTGCGCAGCAGGGCCGGGTACTGCGCGGAGACCAGGTCGAAGGAGGCCGGCGGGAGCGGCGCCTCCGTCAGCGCGGCGTGTACCCAGTGGACGGTGACGCCGGCGTCCCGCGCGTGTCCGGCGGCCCGCTCCATTGCCACCCCCGAGACCTCCAGCGCGGTCACGTCCCAGCCGCCGCGCGCGAGCCAGACGGCGTCCGCGCCCTCGCCGCAGCCGACGTCGAGCACCCGTCCGGTTGTGAGCCCGGCGGCCTCGGCCACGAGCGCGCCGTTGGGTTGACCGCTCCACAGCTGTTGTCGGTCGGTGTATCGGTTGTCCCACTCCGCACGCACGGCGGGGTCTCCGACGTATCCGTCGGCAGGCATGGGAGTGTCGGACGCGGGCGATCCTATGGTGTCGGTCACGCACCCACCGTCGCTCATCGTCTCCCGGTCACGCCACCTCTGTTGCCGGTTCGGCAACAGAGGTGGTGTAGGCCCTCGCCGCCTACGACGGGCGCCCGCCGAACTGCCAGTTGTGCACTTCGATGTCGGCATACCGGTCCGCGGTCAGGACGGCGCGTGCCATGTCCGGGTCCGGCGCCCGGAGCAGCGCCGCCGTGCCCAGCCAGGTGGCGCCGTTGTCGGACAGCAGCGGCCCGTAGGCGATCAGTTCGTTCCGGTCGGACGGCACCGCGAGGTCGGCTGCCTGCCCCGCGCCGAGACCGAGCACCAGATACCGGTTGCCGCCACTGCGTCCGCCGGGAAAGTCCCACATGGTGCGCCCCAGTGTGTTGCGCCACCGTCGCAGCAGCACGTCCCGGTGGACGCCGGCCTGGTAGGTCGGCTCGTCGAAGGCGAACGCGCGGGCGGCGGCGGAATCGGGCAGGTCGACGATGTGCACACTGCCGGTGGGTGTGTCGCCGTCGTCGGCGAGTGTCGGGCCCCGGGCGATCATCTCCTTCGTGTACTGGTCCATGTAGGACCAGTGCTCTTCCCGCAGTTCGTGGCGCAGCGGCAGGGAGGCGGGCCGGTCTCGGTGGTAGCAGAGGAACTCCATGCCTGACGATCTCGTCAAGGAGGTCATCAGGTCGAGCGGGTTTCACCGCGACGGCCGCAGCACGGCCTGCTCGTCGTGCTCGTCGTGCTCGTCGTGCTCGTAAGATCCAGGCTTGATCCGGTCGGCGGGGTTGCCGGAGACCGGCCCGGCCCGCCTGGCCAGGTGAGCGGCGTACGCACGCTGTGGGTGAGGACGTCGTCGCGGGTCACTTCCCGCAGGCGCGTACCAGGTCGGGCCCGATGTCCGGGACCGACGCGGCGCCGGTGAGGGCCATCGCATCGGCCAGTTCATCGGCGAGAATGCCGAACATCCGTGCCACACCCCGCGCCTGATCCGCCGCCAGCGCATGCAGCACGGGACGTCCGACCAGCGCCGCGTCGGCGCCCAACGCGAGGGCCGCCAGCACATCCCTGCCGCGCCTCACTCCCCCGTCGACAAGCACCGGGCACGCGCCCGCGACCGCCGACACGACGTCCGGCAACACCTGGAGGGCCGCCGGGGCGCCGTCGAGCTGACGCCCCCCGTGGTTGGACACCACGATGCCGTCCACGCCCTCCTCGGCGGCCCTTCGTGCGTCACGCCCCGTGAGAATGCCCTTCAGGAGAACGGGGAGCGAGCTGACGGAGCGCATCCATGAGACGACCGACCAGTCGAGGGCCGGGTCGAACTCGGCGAGCGCATGCCCGCCGGGCGAGGCGAACCCCCCGCCGTCGAGATTCGCCGGCGCGATCCCGGCGGGCAGCCTGAAGTCATTGCGGAGATCACGCAGTCTCCGGCCCAGCCGGGGGGCGTCCACCGTGAGTACCAGCGCTTCGAAGCCGGCCCGCTCCGCGCGCCGGATCAGCCTCTTCGTTGTCGCGCGGTCGCGGAAGCAGTACACCTGGAGCCAGAGCGGCGTCGTGGCGTCCGCGGCGATGTCTTCCAGGCTGCGCCCGGCGAAGGTGCTCACCACGAACGGGACGCCGGCCGTTCCCGCACCCTGCACCGTGGCCACTTCGCCTTCCGGATGAGCGAGCGTGTGGTACGCCGTGGGCGCCACACCCGTCGGCACCGCCCAGGTCCGGCCCAGGATCCGGGTCCCGGTACCTGGCGGGCCCGCGCCGGTGAGGACTCGCGGAGACAACAGGGTGCGGTCGTAGGCACGGAGGTTCGCCCTGAGCGTCCGCTCTTCGCCGGCGCCGCCCTCGATGAAGTCCCAGACCTCCGAGGAGAGCCGGTCCCGCGCGACGTCGGCGAAGTCTTCGAGGGTGAGCGCGTCCACCGCGCCCGTCCGGTGGACACCGCGGTTCATCGAACGGCCCGCCGATCGCCTGCTGCGCCTCGGGGCCGCGCATGCGGGAGGAGTACCGGTCCGATGCGCTCCGCCACGACAGCCGCCCTCCGGAAGAGCCTTTCGCCGATATCACCGGACCGGCAGCGCCCAGCCGTGCCGCGGGCGCCCGTCAGGACGCGGCGAGGCCTCACAACCCTCTGCCGCCGACCGCCCGGTCGGAGCCACTCCACGAGGAAGGATGGCCGTACCCCGGCGCGGTGGCGGGCGCCGCATCCCCTTCGCCGCTCGCCACCGCGGGACGGCGGTACGACTGGATCTGCTCGTCGAGCCGCTGGGCGAACTCCATCCAGGTCTCCGCGTACTGCCGGGCGAGAAAGACCACCAGGTCTCCGCAGTGCGGCGGGACCGCGGCCGTGAGTTCGGACCGCTGCCGCATGCCGATCGCGTTCTGCTGGAGCAGACGCAGCAGGTTCCGGCCCTCCTCGTTGTGCCTCAGCGACGGGTCCCGCAGCAACTTCTGCAAGACGGACATGGGGTCTCCGTCGACCGAACCGGCTTTGCGCTCGCTCTTCAGCGCCGTCACCCGCACCGGTTCGTCGGTCGCGGTCTCCGAGTCCGCGGACCGCCCGCGTTCGATCACCGGAGCCTCGCCGACCTGGAGCCGCCTGCGCACGTCGCTCACCGTCGCCGGCGAGATCCCGGCCAGCCTCGCCACCTCGCGCAGCGATGCCTCCGGGCGCTCGGCGATCAGCTCGGCGGCCCGCCTGCGGCCCTCCTCGCTGTTGAGCGGGCGGACCTTGCCGTCCCGGCCGACTCGCGCGTGCAACTGCACCACGTCGCCCGACCGCAGACGGATCGCCGCGACCGCCTTCGCCCCCAGACCGGAGGCGCGCGCTATGGCCCGGTCCGACATGTGCGGGTGCGACTTGATGATCTTCGCTGCGGCGGCCCGCCGATCGACCTGCGACAGCGGCAGGCCGTGCGTCACATTCGCCTCGACGGCGCACAGAAAGGCGTCTTCGTGACTGCCGTCGAAAAATCTTACGCGGATAGTCTCCTGGCCCCGCAGAAAAGCTGCCATGAGCCGATGCACTCCGTCGATCACACGCATGGTGCGCCGGTCGACCAGAATGGGAGGAAGTAATCCTTCGACTTCGGCCAGGCGGGCCACGTGTTCCGGGTCGGGCCCCGCGGAACGGGGTGACTTGCCCGGCAGTAAAGTGGATATTGCGATTTCCTCTGCGCCCTGTCTACCCTCTCCCTCATCACTCAGTGTGCCGGACGGCTGGAAAACTGATTCAGCTCCTACGAGTTCCCTGTTCACAGATTCGCGCGAAACAATGGCTGACTGATTCACTCAGATCCCCCCGTTCGGTGGCTGTTCGAACGACCCACTGCCTGCGGTGACGCCGCGCGGGTGGCGGGCGGTGCTTACTGAACCGGCCGAGCACACCGCGCCGACATCGTTGCGGCAGCACACCGGGCGCGCCGGGCGGGGGCCGGGTCCAGAGCCAGGACATCGACTGGAGGGCCGCAGGCCCGCAGGACGGGCACGCCACGACAGAGGGCCTCCGAGTCCCGGCCGGGCCCGACCGGCGTGAGACACCTCGCCCGGATCCCCCCCCTGCGTCTCCCCCGTACGCGAACACGACCTCCCCCCCCTCACCGCCCTACGCGACCTCTTCGCCGGGCGGCCACGGATGCCGACCGCAGCCGGCTCAAAGTCCCACACAGACAATTCGGTAGCGGCTCAGGATCACCATCGGGCACGCCGAAGAAGCGCCCCACGGCGGATTGCGGACACCATGAATGAGCCCCCGATGCAACCGTAAGACGGCTATCGGAACGCCCGTTTCATAAGCTGAATATGAGATTCCGGATGACCTGGCGGATAAACCCGGCAGCCTCAGGAGGGCCTCGTGCATTTCCCGGCCCCGTCCACGAAGATGATCACCACCTTCCCCCAGGCGTGCGCTGCTCCTCGTTGACAACACCCATCATCGGCTTCGGTCTCACTCATTGTCGACCCTTTGGCCCTCACTGAAAGCGCGATGCGTCGCTTCGTCCGCCAATTCTGGTTCGACCGCAGGTTTCAGAGGTTGTCTCACGTGGCGTGTTGTTTGTGCGGCGTGACGCTGGTCGTTGGTGTCGATCAGTCGCAGTGGCCGGATCCTGACGAGCGGTCCGTGGGACGGACGAGGGCGAGCACCCTTTCACTGTGTATGCCAGCCCTGGGCACGGAGCGCCTCTTCGAGAACGGGTACGGACGTCTGCGCCACACTGAGCTGGACCAGACCGGCGAGCTGGTCCGTGGCATGCTCCAGGTGGACGTCCTCGATGTTCACACCGGACCGGCTCGCATCCGTGAACAGGCGGGCCAGCTGCCCGGGTTGGTCTCCGATCAACACACCGAGCGTCCGATAGCTGCCCGGCCCCGAACCGTGCTTGCCGGCGATCCTCTCGCGCCCGGCCTTTCCCCGGCGCAGCAAGGTGCCTATGCCCCGCCTGCCCTCGTCGCGTTTCGCCTCGTCGGTGGCCGCCATGGCACGCAGGCCCGTGACGACGTCCTCCAGGTTCACGCCGATGTCCTCAAGGATGTCCGCCACGACGACGGCGTTCGCGCCGAGGATGTCGACCCACAGCTCCGGGTCGCCGCCCGCGATCCGGCTGAGGTCCTTGATGCCGGGGCCCGCCAGGCTCACCGCACGCTCCTCGGCCTGCTCGAAACGCATGGCGACCAGGGCTGCCACGATGTGCGGGGTGTGGGACACCAGCCCGACCGCCCGGTCATGCTCGGTGGCGCCCATCACGACCGGCGTCGCACCGCACATCGCCACCAGTTCCAGGGCCATGTTGAGCGTCTCCCTGTCGGTGTCCGACGTCGGCGTGAGAATCCAGGCACGGCCTTCGAACATGTCCGCGCGGGCAGCGAGCGGTCCGTTGCGCTCCCCGCCTGCCATCGGGTGCCCGGCGATGTAGTGGGCGGTATCGCAGTCGAGGGCGACGGCGTCCTCGCGGGGCCCTACCTTCACGCTCGCAACGTCGGTGTAGTGGTGCGCGAGTCCGGCGGTCTGAACGTCGGCCAGCACACGGCCGATGAGCGCGGGCGGTACGGCCATGACCGCCAGATCCACTGCCGCGGTGGGGGCGGTCGTGGTTCCGGCTCCCAGCGACTCGGCGATCCTCGCCGCGGCGGGGTCCGTGTCCCGCAAGTACACGGTGACGCCCCGTGCGTTGAGCGCGAGGGCCACCGAGGTGCCTATGAGTCCTGTGCCAACCACGACTGCGGAGCGCACGACGGCCCCTTCCGGCTCGGGCGGTTCGGCGGATGTGGTCCGAAGAGGCGGACGGGACCTGCCCGACGGCCGACCGGGAACCCGGTGCCCTGCCGCAGGATCAGCCTGACGGAGCGTGGAGCGTTCCGCCAACTCCCGTCAGCGTCACGGCTGGTCACCACGGAGAGGGACGTCTTCCCGCGCGCAACCCGAGTCGACGCCGGAGGGCTCTCCGCCTCGGGTCCGGAGCCGCTCGTGGACTCGGCGTCGACCGCGCCGTCCAGTCGTGCAACTGCCTCCCGCCGCGGTTGAACAGACGGGTGCGCGGGCGATCGGACCTGTACTGTCGGATTGCCTGTCTCCCGATTCCAGCACCGCGCCGGGCCCACCGCCTGGGGCAGTCGGGCCGGCGAGGGCGTCAAACGTGGCGCGCTCCTCCCCGTCTGTCGTCGGATGCCGCGGAGAACCGGCCGACCTTGTCGATCACGTCGGGGCTGTAGAGCCTGAGGGCCTGTTGGAGGGCGAACTCGGCCAGGTAGCTCCGGAATTCGTCCGGCGGCTCCTCCGCGTGGTGGAGCATGCGCCGGTTGGCGAGCACCGCGCTGCCCCGCAGCCGTTCGACACTGCGCTCCACGGCGAGGTCCAGGTCGGGTTGGTCGTGGACTTCGTCGACCAGCAACCGGGCCGCGGGCTCGCTCGCCCAGATCCGCCGCCCCTCCAGGATGATCTGCCGGGCCAGGCGCGGTCCCGCGAAGCGGGTCAGACGGTAGTTCGCCAGGCCCGGGATGATCCCTTCCTGTGCGGCAGGCAGGCTGAGGTAGGCGTCCGCGGCGGCTATGACATGGTCGCAGGCGAGCAGCAGCTGCGCTCCGCCGCCGATGGCGAAGGAATCCACCACGGCGACCCAGGGTTTCTCGACGGTCCTGGACCGCCAGTCGGCCTCGTCGTCGGACAGGATCCCTCTCATGATCTTGTGGATGTAGCCGAGTTCGCGGCGCAGCAGGAAGTCGACCAGTGAGATGTCGCCGCTGTGCAGGCTCTTGAGGTTGAGCCCCGCGCTGAACACGCGTCGGCCCCGGTAGCGGCGATGGGTCATCTCGCCGCCGCGCAGCAGTCCCACCTCCGACGCCGGGTCGAGCAGGGCGAGGTCGACGGCTGTCTCCATGTCGTCGACCTGCGCGTCGTCCTCCGCGTTGAGGGTGTCGTCGCGGCACAGGGTGAGGCGTGCCACGGCTCCGGTGCGCTCCAGGCGTACGGATCCCAGATCGAGGCGTCCCGTCCCGGTGAACTCCGGCAGGAGGGCGAGGGCACGCCGCGTCGGGCGCACCATCGCGTCGAGCAGGTGCGGACCTGCCTGGGAGGAGCGGAGCACCCGGCTGAAGAAGATGCCCTGGTCCAACTCGTGGCCCTCCTTGTGGGCCTGCGGGCGGGCGCGTTCCGCGGCGAGCTGCCCGGCGGTGGGCACGAGGCCGGGGAAGGCCGCAGCCGCGGCCTCCGCCAGCTCGTCCAGCCGCAGGTGCCGTACGCGCCGGTCGGTGAGCTCGTCGTAGACCGCGTCGACGTGCCGGTCGAGGAAGGCCGCGCGCAGCGTGCGGGCGGCGTCGGTGGCTGCCTCGGCGCCGACCCGCTGTCGCGCCGAGCGGTCCCGGGGCCCGGGCAGCGCGTCCAGCAGCTTCTCGGTGCGCTCCGCCGCCCGCGCGAGGGCCGCCCTGGCCAGGGGCAGCTCCGCCCGTACGTCGCGCAGCCCCTCCCCTACCCCGCTCAGTCCCTCCCGTGTCTCGTCCGCCGTCATGCGTCCGCCTCCCGTGCCGCGCGCCGCAGTGCGCGGTCGCATGCCGCCAGATGGACACCGAGCGCCTCGTCGAAGCTGGTGGTGGCGGCGTCGGACAGCAGCTGACGCCGGATCGCCAGCTCCGTGCCCGCGACGGCGCGGACCCGTTCGCCGGCGCGGGCGAGTGCCTCGGCCGCATCGCCCGTCAGCTCGTCGACCAGCTGCAGGGCGTGTGCGTCGACCGCGTCGACAGGGGTGCCGTAGAGGACCGCCCGGCGGATCGCGGCGCCGTTCGCTCCGTACGCGACCAGCCGGTACAGGGCCATCCCCGGCCAGGTCGCGCCGCCCGCGACGGGGACGACCAACCGCACCGTTCTGGTCGCGATGCGGTAGTCGGCGGCGAGCATCGCGTCCAGGGCCAGTCCGCCGCAGTCGCCGTCGGCGACGGCGATCGTCGGTGCGGGCAGGCGTTCCAGACGGCGCAGTGCGCGTTCCCATTTGTTCACCAGGGACACCGTCAGATCGTCCGGCCATGGTCCCCGCGGGACACCGGACACCTGGACGACGACGCGCGCCCGGCCGTCGAGGTCTTCGGCGCTGTCGCAGACGGCGCCGACCGCCGCCACCGCCTCGGCCGACAGGAGGTGCCGTCCGTCGACCCGCAGCGTGAGAGTCCCGGACACCGGCTCGGCGCCGGCGGTGGGCGTGCGCCCCGTCCCGTCGTTCACCTGGTCGGCCGTCACCACTGCACCAGCGCGGTCTCGACGGTCGAGCCGGGGCCCATGGTCATCAGCACGCCGTGGTCGCCCGCCTTCACGACTCCCTCGTCGAGCAGCCGCTCGTAGGAGAAAAGGAAGGACCCGCTCGACAGGTTTCCGTAGTCACGCAGGACAGCCGTGGTGTGCCGCACGTCGTGCCGGGTGAGACCCAGATTGACCCGGACGGCGTCGATCACCTTCTTGCCGCCGGAGTGCACGAGCCAGTGGCTGACGGCGCTGCGCCGCAGTCCGGCGCCCGCGAGCAGCCGGTCGACGACCCGTTCGACGTGGGCACCCACGACGTACGGGACGAGCGGGTCGAGGTAGAAACTGAACTTGCCCTGCTCGTCGTCCCAGTCGTAACGCATCGCGTCGATCGCCTCGGTGATCAGGTGGCTCGCGAACCCGAGGATGCGCGGGCCGGCCTGTTCGGCCGGAACTCCGGCGGGGCCGTACGCGGCGTCCGGCGGGTCCGCGGTCAGGGTGACCGCGGCCGCACCGTCACCGAACAGGCTGTTCACCACGGCGGTGCGCATCGATCCGTCGGTGACGTAGGCGGCGGAGCACGCCTCGGCGCACAGGATGACGGCGGTCTTCCCGGGGTTGGCCACGGCCCAGCCGGCGGTGGTGTTCAGGGCGTTGAGCCCGGCGTTGCACCCCATGCCCACCACGTCGACCCGGCTGGTCCGGGGCAGCATGCCCAGTTCGCGGATGAGGTGGGCGCTCAGGCCGGGGGTGAGGAGGCCGGTGGTGGTGACGCAGCACAGGTGGTCGACGTCGGCCGGCCCGACGCCGGCGTTCTCCAGACAGGTGCGCACCGCGCGGGCGCCCATGTCGAGGGTGAGCCTTCTGTGCTTGGCCAGGAGCTGGCCCTGGGTCTCGGTCAGCACACCGCCGTCGGCGCCCCTGGGCGGGACGGTCAGGAAACGTCGTTCGATCGCGCTGTTGAGGAACACCGACCGGACCCTGGGGTCCGTGATGTCGAAGAGGTCGAGGAGCTCTCGCTGCGTGTACGACCGCTCGGTGACAGCGGTGCCGACGCTCGTGATCCGGGCGGTTCCCGGGCCCTTCACCGGTTCCGGCGCAGGCCTGTCCAGCAGGCCGGTGCCGGGAGCACTCAGGTCCGCGGTCATCGGAACGTCCACCCCCACATGCGGGGCTTGCCGCGAATGAGACGTACTGCTGTGGTCACGGAAGTCTCTTTCGGTGTGGGCCGGGTCGTGGTCACCCGGTTCTGGCGGATTCGGCCTTGAGGAACTGGGTGAGGCGTGCGACGCCCTCCGAGATCTCGGCCGGTGTCAGGTAGCTGACGGACAACCGAAGGCTGTGGTGCCCGCCGCCCTGGGGATAGAAGTACGACATGGGCGTCCAGATCACACCGTGGTCCTCCGCCGAGCGGGTCAGGGCGGCGTCGTCCGCGCGGAAGGGGGTGTCGACGGTCAGGAAGAAGCCCCCTTCCGGCTTGTTCCAGCGGACGCCGAGCGCGTCCCTGTCCTGTTGGGGCAGGCACTCGTCGAGCCGCTGGAGAATGGCTCGCATCGCCTCGCCGTAGTACGCGGACGTCCGGGTGTTCAGCTCGGCGGCCCGGCCGTCGGCGGCGAGCAGCATGCCGGCCACCACGGCCTGGCTCAGCGGCGAGGTGTTCACCGTGATCATGCTTTTGATCTTGGCGAGTTCGTCGGCCAGGAGTCCGGTGCGACCGTCCTCGTCGACGACGGGCTGGTCGGCGACGGCGAACCCCACCCGGGCTCCGGGGAACAGGGTCTTGGAGAAGGAGCCCAGGTGGACGACGCGATGTTCGCGGTCGAGTGACTTGAGTGTCGGCAGCTGTCGCCCGGGGCTGACCAACCGGTACGGGCTGTCCTCCAGGACGAGGAAGTCCTCGCGGGCCGCCAGCGCGAGCAGCTCGTGCCGCTCCTGGAGGGACATGGTGGTGCCTGAGGGGTTCGAGTGGTCGGGGACCACGTAGAAGGCGCGCGGCCGGCGGCCGCGAGCCCGCTCGGACGCCAGCGCGGCCGCCAGGTCCGAGCAGCGGAACCCGCTTCTGTCCTCCTCGACCGGGATGACCTCGATGCCTTGCAGGCGGGCGGCGCCGGTGATCCCCACGTAACAGGGCGTGGAGACCATGAGTACGTCGTCCGGACGGGCGATGAGTGCGCGCAGCACGAGGAACATCGCTTCCTGGCAGCCCACAGTGACCACGACGGCCTCGGGCCGTACGTCGATGTTCTCGTCCTTGCGCAGCGAGTCCGCGATCAGCTCGCGGATCTGCCCCGCGGTCGGGCCGTACTGGAAGAGCGCGTCGCGTACCCCGGCGGCCGGGGTGCCGCGTGCCGTCAGGTGGTCCAGGTAGCGGCGGAGGTGCGTGAAGATCTCCTCGACGTCGAAGAAGCCGTCGTAGGGGCGGCCCGGCGCGAACGAGATCGCCTCGGGGTAGCGGTGGGTGATCTCGTTGAGGAAGTTCATCGTGTCGAGCACCGGGTCGGCAAGGCTGGGGTGCAGTTCCGCCTTCCGCAGAGGGCCGACTTCGCCGGGGCTCATTCGGTGGTCGTCCGGTCGCGTTCCACCGCGTCGTACAGGGCACGGATGTTCGCGCTGCCGAAGCCAAGTGAGCCGCGGCGCTGTATGAGCTCGTAGAACAGCGTGTTGCGTTCGTACGGTGAGCGGCTGAAGAGCTGCAGGAGGTGGCCCCACTCGTCGCGGTCCGCCAGTACCTGCGTGGAGCGCAGTTGCCCGATCTCCGCCGACAGGTCGGCGAAGCGCTCGCTCAGAGCGTCGTAGTAGGTGTCCGGGACGGTGAGGAATTCCATGCCTGAGCCACGGAATTCCCGCACTGCGGAGATGATGTCCTCGACGAGGAAAGCCAGGTGCTGCACCCCCGGGGCGCCGTTCCTTTCGAGGAACGCGTCGAGTTGTCCCCGTCCCTTCGACAGATCCGGGGCGACCAGTGTGAAGGTGACATCCTCTGAAGTGCTGCGCACGACCACGGAGTCCATCGCGTGCGCGCCGACGTCCACGTACTCGGAGGAATAGCGGGAGAAACCGAATGCCTCCCGGTAGAATTCCACGTATTTCTCGAGCGAGCCGCCTTCCAGGCAGACCGCGACATGGTCGAGCAACCGGATCCTGCTTGTCCGGGTGTCCGCGGGTCCCGGGGCCTCGACCCAGTCGTACGGTCCGGGCCGCGCGATCACGGCGTCGTGCGTCGCGGGAAGAAGCGTGTGCACGACGTCGCCGAAGCCCGACACCGAGGGGTGTCCGCGGTGCAGGTCGGTGACCGGGGCACCGGCGGCCGCCGCGGCCCGAACGGTGTCCTCGACGTCATCGCATGTCAGGGCTATGTCCGCGATTCCCTCTCCATGGGCTTCGAGGAAATCACGGGTCGCCGGGCCGGTGGTGACTATCAGCTGTACGCTGCCCTGTCTCAACAGTACGGAACTGCTCTCGGTACCCACCGAATCCGCTACGTGCGCGAATCCCATCTCCGAGACGAAGTAATCGACGGTCGCCTGTTTTCTGCCTGTGTACAACTCGACGTACCCGACGCTCCTCACGGCCATGAGCCGCCTCCTGAATTCAGTGCGAAGATCGCCGCACATGACACGCGGTGCGCTGCCTGAACTATGTCGTGTACCGGCGCGGCACAACAAGGATCGCCCGGCCGTGTTCAACTGCCGCGTAACGCAGGTATTCGCCCCGGGTGGAAAGGATCGGGGCTGGTCAGGTGAGGCGTCCGGCGGCCTCGCCCGCGGGGGGAGTCTCCGTCTGCCTCACGAGCAGACGCTGTTCCTCCTCCGGCTGCTGCTCGACCCGCTTCATGGCCACGCGCAGCAGCGGGGGCGCCATGATCGAGGTGACCACGGCGACCAGCACGATGATCGTGTACGTCTCGGTGGTGAGGATGCCCAGCCGCAGCCCGACCATCGCCACGATGACCTCGATGACGCCGCGGGCGTTCATCCCGGCGCCGAGCGCCAGCGCCTCCCAGCGGCTCATCCGGCTCAGCCGGGCACCGAGGTACGCGCCCGCGAACTTGCCGAGGATCGCGGTCGCGAGCACGATCAGCGCGGCCGCGAGTACGGGCGGCTCGGCCAGCGCGCGCAGATCGATGCGCAGGCCCGCGGTCGCGAAGAAGACCGGCGCCAGGAAACCCAGCACCACGGTGCGCAGCGATGCCGTACCGGCCGGCTCGAACTCCCCGCTGGAACCGATGAGGATGCCACAGACGAAGGCCCCGAAGACCGCTTCGAGGCCCAGCGCGTTGGTACCGGCCGCGGCGAGCAGGATCATCGCGGCGGCCACCGCGACCGACCGTTCGCCGGAGCCCTTGCTCATCCGAAGGGCGTGGCGGACGACGGGACGGCCCACCAGCACCGCGATCAGCAGGACGAGCAGCAGGGAGCCGAGCGCCGTCGCGATCAGCCCCGCGCTCAGCCCACCGACGGCCATGGCGGAGACGACCGACAGCAGGAGCCATCCGAAGGCGTCGTCGACCATGCCCGCGGCCAGCGTGAGCTGTCCGACGTTGCGGTGCATGAGGTTCATGTCCATGAGCGTCTTGGCGATCACCGGTATCGCGCTGACACACATGGCCACGCCCAGGAAGAGGGCGAACACATGCGTGTCCACCGATCCGGTCCCCAGCAGGCGCGTCAGCGGGTAGCCGAGCCCGATACCGAGGGCGAGCGGGATCACGAGACCGGCCAGACTGATGCGCAGGGCCGTGGCTCTTCGACGGCGTACCAGGCCCAGATCCATCTCGATGCCGGTCAGCCCGACCAGCAGCAGCACGGCGATCTGACCGACGGCATCCAGCAGATGGGCCTGCTCGGGCAGGGCCGGCAGCAGCCAGCCGGAGAGGTCCGGGACCAGCCAGCCGAAGAGGGAGGGTCCGAGCAGCACGCCCGCCAGCAGCTCGCCGACGATGGCCGGCAGACCGATGCGGGCGGCCAGCCGTCCGAGCAGGATCGCCAGCAACAGCAGGACACCGACCTGGAGGAGGAGGATCAGCAGCTGATGCTGGGTGAGAGACGCTACCGGAGCAGCTGACACCACTGTGGTCCTCCTTGGCGGTCGATGCCGGTGCCGGTGTCCTCGACGGCTTCCGGCAAGCCTGTCGAACACACAGGAGCTGCTCGGCGCTCGTGGAGCCGGGCGTCCTCGCGTGGGCCCTCAGGCGCCCGGGGAGACCGTCCAGTGCATACCGTCCTCGGACGGGACGAGACCGCCGGAGAACATGGGGGCGTCGTCCGCGGCGTCCTCCCCCAGCAGTGCCCGGTGCTGTTCCTGCGCACCCTGCTGCATCGCGTGGCTGACCACGGACGACCTGAACAGTGGCTGCATGCTCCGTTCGCCGTCTGCGACGACCTGGTCGACCGCGTCGGCGAACTCCGCGGACCGGCTCTTGAACCGCACGGCGGCCGACTCGGCGTCGCTCAGGTCGAACTCGTCGGCCGACATTCCGCCGACGAGTTCCACGAACGACTCCAGCTCGGTGTGGGTGTTCTTCGTGACCTTCTTCGCCGACCAGAAGTAGGAGTTCTCGTCGACGTGCATGTCGTAGAAGGACATCAGGAACTCGTAGAAGACGCCGTACTCGCGGCGGTAACGCGCCTCGAACTCGCCGAACGCGGGCGCCTCGTCCACGAGGCCGGCCAGGATGCTGTTGATCGACCGGGCAGCCAGCAAGGCGCTGTAGGTGGCCAGGTGCACGCCCGAGGAGAAGACCGGGTCGACGAAGCAGGCGGCGTCGCCGATGAGCACCATTCCGGGCCGCCAGAACCGCGTCTGGTGGTACGAGTAGTCCTTGCGGACGCGGAGTCTGCCGTATTCGCCGGTGGTGACCCGGGTCGCCCCGGACAGATACTCCTTGACCAGCGGGCACTCGTCGACAAGGTTCATGAGCGCCTTTTCCGGGTCGCCCTGGATCTTCTCCGCGTCCTCGCGGCGCACCACGGCGCCGACGCTGGTGAGTGTGTCGCTCAGCGGGATGTACCAGAACCAGCCGCTGCCGAAGGCCGCGGACAGGATGTTGCCCGAGTTGGGCGCGGGCAGTCGCCTGCCGCCTTCGAAGTAGCCGAAGAGCGCGAGGCTCCGGAAGAACTCCGAGTACTCACGGACGCCACCGACGCGCTGGTGGATCCGGCTGCCGTTGCCCGAGGCGTCGACCACGTAGCGGGCCGATATCCGGTGTTCCGCGCCGTCGGCGTCGGTGTAGTCGACGCCGCACACCCGGCCGGCCTCGTCCTCGACGACGTCGGAGACCGTGGCCCGTTCCCGTACCTCCACGCCCTTGCGCCGGGCGTTGTCGAGCAGGATCTTGTCGAACTTCATGCGTTCGACCTGGTAGGCGAACGACGTGCGGCCGGCCGTCTTCTGCGAGACCGAGAACGCGAACGTCCACGGCTCGGGCTTGGCGCCCCAGCGCAGAGTGCCGCCGCGTTTGAGGGTGAACCCCGCCCGGGCCAGTTCATCGGTGACGCCGGTGAGACGGCAGACCCCGTGAACGGTCGAGGGCAGCAGCGACTCACCGATCTGGTACCGGGGGAATGTCTCCTTCTCCAGAATGAGAACGCGGTGCCCCCGCATGGCCACGAGCGTCGCGAGCGTCGAGCCGCCGGGCCCACCGCCGACGACCACGACGTCGAAATCCTCGGAGTTCTGGGAGCTCATTCCCGATCACCTTCCACGTTGATGGGTTTCCTGCCAGATCACCGGACAGAAGTGCGGGTCGGTGTAGTCCGGTTCACCCGCCGCGTCGCGCCGCACGAGGAGGTCGTGGTTGTAGGCGAGCAGCGACCCGTCGTCGAGGCGGTACGGACGCCAGCGGTTGTCGCCGTCCTGGAGGTGGAGCGAGATCGCCCGGCGCGGCGCGTCGGCGTGGTTGGGTCCGCTGCCGTGGTACGTGCGGCAGTGGTGGAAGCTCACATGGCCCTTGGGGATGATCATCGGGACCTTGCGGACCTCGTCGCCGTTGTACGCGGCGTTTCGCGCGAGCAGGTCGTCCAGTCCGTCACGGTCGCGGGCCGCGAAGTGCAGCGTGCCCTCGTCCGCGGCACCGGTCTCCCGCCACCGGTGGCTGCCGTCCACCATCGAGATCGTACCGATCCGCTCGTCGCAGTCGTGCAACGGCACGAACGCCGTCAGCATGCGCTCGGACGTACTGGTGGCCCAGTAGTTGCGGTCGAAGTGCCACGGCACCTCGTACGTCTCGTCCCCGGCCTGCGGCGGCTTGTAGATCAGCGTCGCCTGGAAGACACGGATCAGGTCCGCGCCGGCCAGCAGGGCCGCCACCGCGCCGATGAGCGGTTTGGTCAGGATCTCCCTGATCGCGTCGACCTCGTAGTGGATGTAGTCGTTGTGTCGCAGTACGTCGCCCGTGCCGGGCGCCCAGTAGGCGAGCGTGGGCGGGTGCGAGGGCAGGAGCTGGTCGCGGTAGCCGCCGTAGAACTTCTCGCTCGCCGCCAGGATCGTGTCCACCTCGTCCTCGGTGAACAGCTTCTTCGACAGGTACCAGCCGTGTTCCTCGTACGACCGCACGTCCTCGGCGGAGGGCAGCAACTGCGCCTCGGCCCGGGTCAGTACGAATCGCCCGGCGTCGTCCCGGGCGTCGTGTGGGGCGTCCATCAGCCGACCAGTTCGGACTTCTCCACGACCGTGAGGCGACCGGTGCCTTTCAGCGTCGCCAGGTCGATGTCCGCGATACAGCGCACCGGGTCGTCGTTCAGGATCAGGGTGCCCTCGATGTGCACGGTGCCGGCGCCGTGGTCGAAGTCGGCGGCGGCGAACTCTGAGGCGTCCCGGTCGAGCCGGATGCCGAGGTCTGTGCCGCCCCTTGTCCCGGTGAACTTCACGAAGACCGTACCGATGTCCTCGAGCCTGGTCCGCAGCTCCTCCAGGGTGGGCTTCGGCCCGCCCACCTCCACCGCCTGTTCCTCCGTCAGCCGCTCGGTCAGCTCATCCATGGGCCACCTCTCAGGGAACTCGCACATTGGGCGGGCCGGCGGGTCAGGCCTGCTCCGCGTCGGCGTAGGCGAAGGCCAGGTCGGCCGGAATCTCGAACTTCAGGGTCGACGTGCAGAATTCCCGCCACTCCGGCGTGTCCTCGGTGAAGAGGCGTTTGTCCTTGTCGATTCCGACCGGACTGATGAGCACGGTGAATTCGTCGCAGAGGAACACGGGAGTGTCGTCGGGCAGTTCTCGTTCGTCAGGATGGGCGGCCGCCGACCAGCCGGGAAATGCGCGCAGTTCACCCAGCGCGTAGGACTTGCAGTATTTCTTCACCGGGACCTCCGAAAAGCGAAGCGCCTCGAAATTCTTTGCACAGCGCCTTCAGAGTACGACGGCGACGCCCGGGATCCCATAGATCGGCTCCGGGCGGCCGGGTGTTCAACTGCGACACCGCGTCGGTTGAACACCGGCCGCTCCGCGCATTGACCTGTCTGCCGGTCTCCTTGCATCCTGGAGGGTGGATTTCACCAGTCCTGAGCCTCTTCTCAGGCGTCCCGGAACCTCAGCAGCAGGACGCCGATGAGAAGCGCCCCGGCGGCCCAGGTGCCGAGCACGCCCAGCCCTTCCCAGGGGCCTATGGGCAGCGCGGGCAGATTGCGGGTGGTCTGGATGCCGAGCCCCGCCGTCATGGGCGCGATCTGTTCGAGCCGCCGCTGCAGCCTCTCGTCCGGCACCACGTGCTCGAGGATCGGGAAGATGTAGAGCAGGGCGAGGACGATGCCCACGGCCACCGCGGAGTCGCGGAAGACGGCCGCGACACCGAGGCTGAGCAGCCCGATGAGGACGAGATAGACCACCGATCCCACGGCGGCGCGAAGCGTCGAGCCGTCGGTCAGGGACAGCGCCTGGGCTCCGTGCTCGTCCGTGAATCCGTTGCCGGACAGGATGAACCGCGCCGCGAGCAACGACACCAGGATGCCGACGGTGCCGGCCGCCGCCACCAGGGAGGCGAGCACGGTTGCCTTCGCGGCCAGGACCGTCGACCGGCCCGGCATCGCGGCGAACGTCGTACGGATCATTCCGGTGCTGTATTCGTTGCCGACCATCAGCACCGCCAGGATGGCGACGGCCGCCTGGCCGAGCATCACGCCGGTGAGGCTGAGCTTGGTGGTGTCCTGGGTGCAGCCCTCCTTGTCGCACGAGACCGCGGAGGCCACCGCGACGCCCAGTGCCACGGTCAGCACGATGATGGCGGCCACGAGCCACTTGGTGTCGCGGAGCGTGCGCACCTTGGTCCACTCCGCGTGCAGCGCCTGCCTCATGCGGCGTCCCTCCGGCGGAGCAGAACGCCGGCGGCGCCGAGGGCGAGCGCCGCCCACCCGCACAGGACGGCCAGGCCGGCCCAGGGCGAGAGCGGGTAGTAACCGGTGGACGGCGTATAGACGTTCGCCACGAAGTCGTAGCGCGGCACGGTCTGCTGGATCGCGAAGCCCGCGGCCGGCGTGATCCGCAGCAGCCAGTTGGACGCGCCGTCGGGCAGCACCGACACGATGGCCAGGACATAGGGCAGCACGAGCAGGACCACGACCCCGGCGATCGCCGCGGCGCTGCGCCTCAGCAGGGCGCCGACGGCCAGGGCGAGAACGGCGGCGACCGCCAGCAGCAACGCCGTGCCGACGATGACCCGCAGCTCCGTGGCCCCCTGCACCGGGAAGACGTGAAAACCGTTGTCGCGCGCGCGGGGCTCACCGACCTTCACCATGAAGGCGGCCGCGAGCAGTCCGGCGACGAAGGCGACGGAGCCGATCACCAAGGCCTTGGCGACCAGCACCCGGCCCCGGCGCGGGCTCGCGGTGAGGGTCGTGCGGATCAGCCCGCGGCGGTACTCGGAGGTCACGAACATGGTGGCGACGACCATCATGGCGATCGCCCCGGCGAACGTACCGACGAGGAAGTTCTCGATGCTGAAGCCGTTGCCCAGGGCCGGCCCGCCCACGACCGGTGCGATGTCGCCCGCGCCGGTGACGGTGAACCCGCCCTGCTCCTCGGTGTAGCCGGCTTCGGGCAGGCGCGGGGAATAGCTGCCCGATGTGCCCGCGCGTCCCAGTTGTTCGCCCTTCCACGCGCCGGACGACCACTGGCCGTCGAATGCGGCGGCGCCGAACACGGCGGTCGCGGTCGCCGGGTCCATCGTGGCGCCGGGTGTGGCGGCCTCCATGTTCTGCGGCGAGGTGACGAACAGCCCGACCTGCACGGTTCCCGGCAGCCCGGCCGGCCGGGCGGAGCCGATCTTCGACCACCGGGTGCCGTCGGCGGAGTCGTAGGTGGTGATCGTGTCGCCCGCGCGCACCAGCCGCAGCCAGCGCGGGGTCGAGGCGGTGACGGCGCCCCGCGTCCCGGCGATGTCGTGGGTGTAGTCGTACTGCATGCGGACGCCGTGCGCGCCCGTGATCATGACGGCGGCGTACGACGACCCCTGGGTGAGGTCCTTCTTGACGATGAGCCCGGCCTTCGCCCAGGACTGGACGCGGTCGCGCGCGGTGCCGGCGAAGTCGACCCGGCCGGTCAGCGAGGTCACCGGGACGGTGATCGAGCCGTCTCCGCTGAGCCGTTGGTGGACGAAGTAGAGGCTGTCGTTCACGGCCTCCCCGCCCGGCCCTGTCGCCAGCGCCTCGGCCCGCCCGCCCTGCGGGGTGCTGGCGGACGTGGCGACGAGACCGAGCGCCATCATGACCAGGACCGCGACGAGCGCGCCGACCGTCCACCCGCGCACCGTACGGAACTTGGTCCACTCCGCGCGCACCAGCGACGGGAAGTCGGCCCGGCCGGGCTTGGTCTCCGAGCGGTAGGGCGTGATCGTACCGGTCATCACGCGGCCTTCTCCCCGGTCGCGCCGCGGAACTCCACCGCGTCCCGGGTGAGTTCCATGTAGGCCTCCTCCAGGGTGGCGTGGTGCGCCGACACCTCGGAGAACGGCACGGCGGCACGGCCGAGAAGGTGGACGATCCGTTCGGAGGGCAGCCCGGCGATGGTGAGCGTGTCGGGCCCGGTGGCGGTCACGGTCGCCCCCTCCCGTGCCAGCAGGGGCATCGCCTGTTCGCGCTCGGCGGTGCGCAGCAGCACCCGGCCCCGGGAGGCGGCCTCCAGCAGCTCGCTCACGCTGGTGTCGGCGACGACCTTGCCGCGTCCGATGACCACCAGATGGTCGGCGGTGTCCCGCAGTTCGCTCATCAGGTGGCTCGACACCAGGACGGCGCGGCCTTCGCGGGCGAGGGACTTCAGGAAGCCGCGCATCCACACGATGCCCTCGGGGTCCAGCCCGTTGAACGGCTCGTCCAGCATGAGCACGGGTGGGTCGCCGAGCAGCGCCGACGCGATGCCGAGCCGTTGCCGCATGCCCAGGGAGAAGCCGCCCGCCTTGCGCCGGGCCGCCTTCTCCAGGCCGACCAGCCGGATCACCTCGTCCACCCGGCGAGCGCCCAGGTCCTGCGAGTGGGCCAGCCACAGCAGATGGCCGCGGGCGCTGCGGCTGGGCTGCAACGCGGCGGCGTCCAGCAGTGCGCCGAGGTGGAGCAGCGGACGCCGCAGACTCCGGTACGGCCGCCCGCCGACCAGCGCCGTGCCCGCCTCGACGGAGTCCAGGCCGAGGATGACGCGCATGGTGGTGGATTTGCCGGCACCGTTGGGACCGGCGAATCCGGTGACCTGCCCCGGCTTTACCGTGAATGACATTCCGTCCAGGGCCACGGCTCGGCCGAAGCTTTTCCGGAGGCCGTTCACTTCGATCGTCGCTTCCATGGGCGAAATGCTAGGGAGAGACCATCGGTTCTGTCGTCACGTTGCGAAGCGATCCTCTTCTCCCTCGTGCGGGGGACCGCGGCGTCCCTCTCACGAGGGATACGGCTAGATTTCGAAGACTTCGTACTCGGTTTCGTCGTCCGGGGCGGCAGTCGCCCCGGAGACGGCCAGGGCGGTCGCGGCGACGGTGGGCCGGTCGAAGATCGCGCCGAGTGCTATCTCCACGCCGAACTCGTCCCGGATCCGGGAAATGACCTGGGTCGCCAGGAGCGAATGCCCGCCCAATTCGAAGAAGTCGTCCTCCGCACCGACGCGTTCCACCCCGAGTACCTCTGCCCAGATGGCCGCCAGTCTCCCTTCGACCGCTGTGCGCGGCGCGACGAAGGCCGCCCGCGCGTCGAGCCGGGCCTCCTCCGGAGCCGGCAGCACGGCCCGGTCGATTTTTCCGTTCCGTGTCAGCGGCAGGGCGGCCAGCTCGGTGAAGACCGACGGCACCATGAAGTCCGGCAGCCGCTCCGCGGCGAACGCCCGCAGTTCGCTGACGGACGGCAGGCCGACGGCTTGGTCGGCGGCGACGAGATGGCCCACCAGGCGGCAGTCCTGTCCGTCCTCCCAGGCCGTCACCACGGCCGCGCCCACCAGGGGATGGGCGGTGAGCACCGTTTCCACCTCGCCGGGCTCGATCCGGAATCCGCGCACCTTGAGCTGGTCGTCGGCACGCCCGAGGAACTCCAGCCGCCCCTG
>NZ_JBEZJY010000044.1:0-70092 GCF_040651415.1 Streptomyces sp. NPDC048484 | reverse complement strand
GGTGTCCACGCCCAGGCCGGTGAAGCCGGCCTTCAGCTCGTCCAGCTGACCGCCGTTCTCGCGGACCATACGACGCCACCGCTCCCAGACCCGGGTGTCCTCGGGGCGTCTGGCGCGAGGGTAGGCGATCGGTTCCGTCGTCCAGGGCAGGAGCATGCGGATCTCCAGCCGCTCCGGTGCGGTCGCTCCTTCGCCGGCGATCAGTTCATGCTGGTTCGTGAGGTGCCTCAGCAGCGTCTCGGCGGTGAGGGTGGCGACTTCCAGTTTCACTTCGGTCTGCCGGAATGCCTGCTCGATCAGGGGTCCGAGCGACGCCGAGCCCGGCCGCTCCGACTGCGGGGGCGCGGGAAGGGAGTTCGGCACCCTGATCACCCGGGTGCCGCTGCCCTGCCGGGTTTCGATCAGCCCGTCCTCGATCAGCTGGTCCACGGCTCGCTGGACGGTATGCCGGCTCACCCCGAACAACTCGGCGAGCGTTCGCTGCGGGGGCAACAGGGCGCCCAGCGAATACGTCCCGTTCTCCAACTGCTCCCGGAGCACTCTCTCCACGCGTGCCTGCGTGGACTCCCTGCCTCCGCTGCCTGCCGATCGTGAGGTAGCCACGCACCGAACCTACCGCCCGGCCGTCGGCAACGCACCACTTCTCACCAAAAAGGCACTCCTATTGGCCTGGCGATTAGCGATCATCCAGGCCGGGGACAACCAATTCACTTCAACCAGTCCAATTGGTTGGACAGTTGAGCCCGGCGGGGAGCCGGGAGCCAGGGAGGGGTGGAGGACCTTGAGCCCTCGACACGCTTCACGCGGCGCCGTCGCGCACGGCCCGCAGGACCGTCTCCAGCGAGTCCACGATGCTCCACCGGGCCACGCCGTCGTCCAGCAGCTTCTGCGCCTCCTCCGGGTTACGCGCGTAGCCGAGAAAGGGCACACCGGCGCTCAGGGCGGCGGCGTGGTCCGACGGGGTGTCGCCGATCATCAGCGCGGTGTCCGGCGCGGCCCCGAACGCGCTCAGCGCACGGTTCAGCGTGTACGGGTGGGGCTTGAGGAGGCTCAGGTCCCGGGTGCGGCCGTAGATGTTGGGCGCGAAGTACCCCATGAGGCGCCGGCTCTCCAGATAGGCCCGTACGGCCCGGTCCGAATTGTTGGTCACGATGGCGAGCCGCACCCCCAGGGCACCCCAGGTCTGTACGAGCGGATCGGCGTACGCCGTCGGCATCGCCCGTACCACCGCCCTCAGCTCCTGCCGGGTGAGCCACTCCTCGAGTTCGACGACCAGGTCGCTGCCTCGGTGCCGCCCGGCGACCTCGCTGAGCACCCAGTGCGGGTCATGGCTGCGCCGCTCCCCCTCGGGCAGCACTCTGGTCAGCCCTCGCGCGGCCAGCCACTCCTCCTGCTCGGTGGCGATGACCTTCGCGGAGTGGCCCGCGAACAGCCGGCAGACCGGTCCGTCGAAGTCGAACAGG
This sequence comes from Streptomyces sp. NPDC048484, assembly GCF_040651415.1. Classification (NCBI taxonomy): domain Bacteria; kingdom Bacillati; phylum Actinomycetota; class Actinomycetes; order Kitasatosporales; family Streptomycetaceae; genus Streptomyces; species Streptomyces sp. NPDC048484. Next base: position 68,629 of record NZ_JBEZJY010000044.1, on the reverse strand, counting down.
ACGCACCTCGCGCGCCTGGTCAACTCGTGGAACTTCTCGGTCTCGCCCGCCACCAACTCGAACTGTCCGGTTTCGAATGTCACTCAGAGAGTGTCGGCTTCATGACGATCATTTCCCAGAGGGCGTCTGGCACCTTCTGGCCCTCGTCAGGGGAGCGTGAGATCCGAGGTGATGGTGTCCCACAGCCCGTCGAACCACTTCTGGGACTCCTCCACGAACGCGGCGTCGCGCTGTCCCGACCGCGTCAGGAAGGAGAACAGGAGGGAGGCGGAGCCGAGCGCGTCGTACAGGTCCAGGGTCTGGCTCTCGTACGGCTCCTCCCGGCGCGTGACTACGTAGTAACCCATCAGCGCCTCCTCTCCGTTGAGCAGGTAGAGCTTCACCGGAGGAGTGAACGGCAACGCGCGGAACGTGACGTTCACGTTGATGCCGTGGGAGGACCGCAGGGCTTTGAGGTTGTGCCGCAGGACGTGCCCCTGGGCGTTGCGCATGTCCAGCCAGCGCTGGTGGACCGGATCCTCTTCGGCGTTGCCGTCGACAGAGACGGGGAAGGCGAGGGTGATCTCCCGGGAGGGCACCAGGATGCGGACGTCGATCGACTCGGGGTGCAGCGTGCCGTCGTGGATCCGGCGGACCGGATCGCCGATGGCCAGCATCAGCGTCTCAGCCGTGTGACACACGACGTCTATGCACACGCGCTGCGCGCCGAACGCCTCCACCAGCCGCGGTGCCAGCCCCACCATCGTGGGCCGGGGCTCGTCGCGGGTCGCGGACGCCTCCGCGATGCGGGGCGGGCTTCCCTTGCTGACGTTGCTGAGCAGGCCGTCGTCCTGCAGGGCGCGCAGGGCCTGACGGACCGTGCCGCGCTCCACGTCGAACTCGTCGGCGAGTTCGGCCTGGGTGGGCAGGCGGTCGCCGGCGCGCAGGTCACCCGCGCGGATGCGGTCCCGCAGGATGCCGGCGATCTCCTGCGGCAAAAGCTTTCTGCTGCCGTTCACTGCCACGTTCTCCTGGGTCACGACCAAACGGTACAACTTTGGTCCATCTAACGGGAGTTGTTCGAAAGTTGTTTGCGACTAGGTACCAACTGGGGATAAGTTAAGCATAGTTGGTTGCCAACTTGGTAGAGATGGCGGAAGTTCCGCTTCCTCTCGCAAGTACTTGGCAGATAGGAAGGCTCCGCGACTCCTCCGCACCAGAGCACCACTCCGGCACCACGGCCCAACACCGCACCACAGCACCATCGCATCTCTCCCACCCGCCGCCGCAAGGCCCGAAGGAGGATCCACCATGCCCGCCATCGCCCTTCTCTCCACCCTCCTCGTCGTCGGATTCGAGCAGTTCGTCCAGTGGCGGTACGGCCCGTGCGGCGTCGTGGGACTGCTGCTGCTCACCGTGGGCCTCAAGATCAAGAGCCCCGCCTGCAGCTCCATCGGGGCCATCGCCCTCGCCCTCATGTTCACGGGACCGGTTCGGTGACCTGCATGACTTGCACAACCTGCATGAGCTGCGTGACCTGCACGACCTGCACGACCTGCACGACATTCATGGCCGCAAGATGTGCATGGCCTGCAAGAACCCGTACGAGCGTGGGAGATCTCAGCCCGTGAGCACCAGCTCCGAGCTGATGGTCTCCCACAGTGCGTTGAACCAGAGATTCGACTGCTCCACGAACGTCGTGGCCCGCAGGCCCTCCCCCTGCTCGAAGGCGAACAGCATCGACTGCGTCCCCTCCGCGTCGTACGTCTCCAGGTACTCGTGGTCGATCTCCTCGCCGCGCCGCTTCAGCGTGTAGTACGCGAAGAGCGCCTCCGCCTCGTTGAGCAGGTACAACTTCACCGGCGGGGTGAACGGCAGGGCCCGGAACGTGATGTGTACGTCGATGCCGTGCGTCGCCCGTAACGCCAGCAGGTTGTGCTTCAGCACCTGGCCCTGTGCGTTGCGCTGGGCCAGCCAGCGGCGCTGCACCCGCTCACCGTCCTCCGTCGCGTCCACCGCGGCCGGGAAAGCGAGATCGATGTCGCTGGCCGGCAGCAGTACGCGGACGTCGATCCTGGCCGGTTTTATTCGGCCCTCGTGGATGAGACGCAACGGTTCACCCATCGCGAGAGTCAGGGAGACGGCCGTCAGGCACAGGGCGTCGATCTCCACGTGCGGCGCCGCGAAGGCGGCCGTGATTCGTGAGGCCAGGGCCACCATGGTGGTCTGCGGTGGAGCCGCCGGCCCGGTCAGAGCCACGTCCACGTCCTCGGCAACGGTCGCCGGGCTCCCTCTGGACACGTTGGACAGCAGGTTCTCCGACTTCAGGATGCTCAGCGCCTGCCGTACGGTCCCGCGCTCGACTCCGAACGAGTCGGCCAGCCTGGCCTGGGTGGGCATGCGTGCTCCCGCCCGCAGCTCCCCCGACAAGATCCGGCTGCGCAGCTCGTCGGCCACCTCTTGGTGTGACATCTGTGGCCGCTGTGCCCTCTTCCGCCCGTTGACGGCGGCGTGTTCCGGGTCCACAGCCAAACACTACAACTTCGCGCCATCTTTGGGCAGTTACAGAGAAGGTGGTTATGAGACGCATCCAAGCGGAGATAACTTCATTGAAGTTGGTTACCAACTTGAGCAACATGGTCAAACTACCGGGGGGTTGGCCGCCAGAGTCGCAACAGTCGACCAGGTGGATCGGTCCCAGCGGGGGTTCGCCTCCCCGTCCCGAAGGAGGGACCGCATGCCGTACATCGCCATCGTCGTCGCCGCCCTCGCCATCGGCATTGAGCAGCTGCTGCAGGTGCAGTACGGGGTGACGGGCGTCATCGCCTTCGTCACCCTCGCCATCGGCATCAAGGCCAAGAACTCCGTCATCGGCGGCATCGGGGCAGTGATCCTCGTGATGCTGCTCGCCCAGTCCGGCTGATCGGGCGTCACCGTCCGACAGTCCGGCCGACCGGGTTCCCTTCCGGAGGGGAGCCGGGAGCCCGGTCGGTCCGCACCACCGCGAAACAACTGAATAGCTACGGATGAACAGACCCGAACAACAACAGCACAAGTCGCCGACACCGAACGGAGGCAGCGCCGGGCGCCGGCAGGAACCACCGCTACCACCGCTATAACTGGGTACCGACTGATATCAGTCGGTACCCAGTTGGCATCAGAAGATGTCCGGGCACCACGGTCGCCTGGACGTGCGCAGCAGGGCGTCGGCCACTTGGGCGGCGCCCGCTCGTTCTTCCCGGACCCGGCCCAGCGCCGCGAGCCGGACGGCGGACTCGCCCCCGAGCCACAGTTCACTCAACTCGCTTATTGACAACGTGAGTTCGGCATTCTGCGCGGTCGGGGTGCAGCTCACGCCCTCGGGCGAGGCGTCCAGCCGGTACCGCCCACCGGCCGGCCCGTTCCCGTCGGCCACCTCCAGGACGAGAACGCCCGTCGCGCCGTACGTACGCGCTTCCAGCGCCGCGACGACGTCCAGGATCCGTACCCACAGCCAGTCGGCCTGCGAGGTGATCCCCGCCGCGCGCGGATCCGGCAGCAGCTGTGGCAGCAGGTCGTCGGGAGCCCGCCAGCCCGTCCTGACGCTCGTGACCCAGTCGATCGAGCAGACGTACCGCCACAGGGCGCGCTCCGCGGCGGGCGAGACGGCGATCATGTCCTTGACCTTCGCTGTCTCCAACGGCTGCTTCGCGTCCCCCCAGCGCTCGTCCACCGTGTACGTGAGCAGGCCCTCGACCTCCCCCCGCGCATTGCGGTACACGGCGTGGAAGGGCTCGGTCCACGCGACCCGGTCCGGTACCAGCACACCGGTGGCTGTCTGCCACCACCGCTCGCTCCGGTCGACCGCGCCCGGCTGCATCCGCCTGAGCCGCTCGTGCAGCTCCGGCCCGGTCTTCCGTACCTCGTCACCGTCCACCAGATCGATACGGCCGCCGTCGTCAGGACCTGCCAGGCGGGGGTCTAGCCCCGTCCGCGGGACGTCGATCGTCCACTCGGCGGCCGTCGTCGCCGCGCCGAACCCGTACCGCCCGTAGATCGGGTACTCCGCGGCGATCAGCGTCGCCACGACGTCACCGCGCTCCCTGGCGGCCGCCAGCTCCTGAGCCATCATCCGCGTCAGGATTCCGCGCCGCCGGTGGGTCGAGGTCACGGTCACGTTCGTGATCGCGTCGGCCCGTACGGCCGCGCCGCCCACCGCCGTGATCTCCTGCGCGAACGACCGGAAGGTCGCCACGCACCGCTCGCCGTCGAACGCTCCCAGCGTCCGCTCGGGCACGATGTAGGTTCTGCGGTCCGCGGTCTCCGCCTCCGACACACCCGGCGCCCGCAGGAACCCGGTGTTCAGCGCGCGGATCCACGCTGGGATCTCATCGTCACGAATGGGGCGTACGTCGATGTCCTGGCGCGAACTCATACGCCCACGCTAGGCATACGGCCCGGAAGGTGTCGTGTGGATTTCCGGGCCGTGCGGATCTCCTGGTCCAACGAGGCCTCCTAGCAGGCCCTACGCATCTGCAGGTCCTAGATCAGCAGGTCGTCGACCTGGGCCTCACCCTCGCGGTACCTGCGGGCGATCTCCGCGCTGCTGTCGTCGGCCGTGCGCTGCAGCTGCTGCCGCCGCTGCGAGACCTGCTGCTCGTACCGCACGAGCCGCCCCATCGCGGTGTTCAGCTCCAGATCCGTACGCGCCTCAAGGTCCGACAGCTCGACCTCGGCGAGCATGTCGGCGGCCAGCCGCCGGTACTCCTCGCTGTGCGGCGTCCCGACGGTCACATGCCGTGCCGACGAGCGGTGCCGGGCGGGCCCGTCCGTAAGGATCTCCGACAGCCGCGCGACGACGGACGCTCCCTCGGCGACCGGAGCACCGTGGCCGTCGGCCAGGCCCCTGCGGGGGTCCGTGCGCCGCCCCAGCTCGGCCCGCAGGATGTCGATCCGCCCCTGCAGAAGCCGCCGCACATAACTCAGATCGGCCTCGTCCCGCTGCGCGTCCCTGCGCAGGGCGCGCAGCTCGGGCAGCCGCAGGACACCCAGTTGGGGTGCGGGCTCCGGCATGGGACTGTCCGTTCGCTGGGTGGGCGGACGCACCGCGACCGGACACACCGGTGAAAGTGACGACGGAGACGGAGACGACGGTAGCGGTAGCGATGGGGACGACGGCGGCAACAGCGGAGACGACGACGGAGATGACAACTCCGGTGACGTTGACGGCGACGTTGACCGTGACGGCGGCTCCCCCCGGATCAGCGAGACGAACCCGGAAGACTGCCCCGTATTCGGTGTGCTCATGTGCCTCAACCGTCCCCTCGACCGGCGCGTGTGAGCATCGTGCCACCCCGCGTGGCCGCTATGTGACCGAGTGCCCCCGATCAGCCCCAGATGGACGGTTAAGGAGCAATAAGAAAGACCCCGTACGGAGGTCGACCGAACGCACGGCATGATGGTCCATATGCGTGCGGTGGTGCAGAGAGTGGACGGCGCGAGCGTCGTCGTGAACGGTGAGACGGTCGGCGAGATCAGCGGTGAGGGACTGTGTGTCCTCGTAGGGGTGACCCACGAGGACACCAAGGAGAAGGCGGCCCAACTGGCCCGCAAACTCTGGTCCGTCCGGATGCTGGCAGATGAGAAGTCGTGCTCCGACATCGACGCGCCGCTCCTCGTCATCAGCCAGTTCACCCTCTACGGGGACGCCCGCAAGGGCCGGCGCCCCACCTGGAACGCCGCGGCCCCCGGCGATGTGGCCGAGCCTCTCGTGGACGAGGTCGTGGCCCAACTCCGTTCGCTGGGCGCGACGGTGGCCACGGGCCGGTTCGGCGCACAGATGCGCGTCTCACTGACGAACGACGGCCCGTTCACCGTGCTGCTCGAAATGTGAGCCCCGCAGCCCGTGCCCCGTACCTCACAGCCCGTGCCTCGTACCTCGTGGCCCGTGTCTCGTGCCCCTTGATTCCGGCCCGCCGCCCCGCACGACACGTTCCAGGGTCCTCCAGGACCTTTCAGGGCTCGACCACGATCTCCTGGGCCGCGGCCGTCGTGTCGGCCAGCAGCCGGGCGTCCACGGGCACATTTCGCTTGATGAGGCCGAGGGCGATCGGGCCCAGCTCGTGATGCCGTACGGACGTCGTGATGAAGCCGATCTTGCGCCCCTCGGGTCCCTCGTCCGCGAGACGCAGCTCCGTGCCGTGCGGCGGCAGATGGACCTCGCTGCCGTCCAGGTGCAGGAAGACGAGCCTGCGCGGCGGCTTGCCCAGGTTCTGGACGCGGGCGACGGTCTCCTGGCCGCGGTAGCAGCCCTTCTGCAGATGCACGGCGCTGCCGATCCAGCCCAGCTCGTGCGGGATGGTGCGGTGGTCGGTCTCGAAGCCGAGCCGCGGGCGGTGCTGCTCGACGCGCAGCGCCTCGTAGGCGAGCAGTCCGACCGCCGGGCCGTGCCTGCCCGCGCCCGCGCTCCCGTCCTCGCCCCGGTCCTGCGCGAACGACTCCAGATCCGCGCGTGGGAGGAAGAGGTCCCGCCCGTACGACGTCTCGCGTACGACGGCGTCCTCGGGGACCTCGGCGATGGAACCGGCCGGCAGGTGCACGACCGCGAACTCGCCGGTCCGGTCGGTGACCTCGACCCGGTTGAAGAACTTCATCGACTCCAGGTAGGCGATCAGCGCGTCCTGGCTGCCGGGCTCGACGTGCGCCCAGGTCGTCGTCCCGTCGTCGACGAGATACAGCGCGTGCTCGACGTGACCGTGCGCGGAGAGGATCAGCGCCTCGGTGGCCCGGCCAACCGGGAGATCGCTGACGTGCTGGGTGAGCAGCAGGTGCAGCCAGCTGAGCCGGTCGGCACCGGTCACGGCGACCACCCCGCGGTGCGAGAGGTCGACGAAACCGGTGCCGTCGGCGAGGGCACGCTGTTCTCGGAACAGGTCGCCGTAGTGGGCGGCTACGCCTTCGTCCACTCCCTCGGCGGAGACGGCACCGGGCAGGGACAGCAAAGGGCTTTTCATATCCACACAGCCTACGACCGACTAGTTGCCGATTTTATTTCCTGGAGTCTCTGGCGTCTCTGGCGTCTCTGGCGTTCCCGGCGTCTCTGGCATCCGGCTTCGCCGCGCAGTCCTCACAACGGCCGAAGATCGCGAAGTGCTTCATGTCGGTGACGAAGCCGAAGGTCTCGCGCAGCTTGGCGGTGAAGTCGGCGGCGACCTCGATGTCCGCCTCGATGACGTTCGTACAGTCGCGGCAGACCAGATGGATGTGATGGTGCCGGTCCGCGAGGTGGTACGTGGGCGCGCCGTGCCCCAGATGCGCATGGGAGACCAGCCGGAGCTCCTCCAGGAGCTCCAGGGTCCGGTACACCGTGGAGATGTTGATTCCCGACGCCGTCTTCCTCACTTCCACGAGGATGTCGTCGGGAGTCGCGTGCTCCAGGGCGTCCACCGCTTCGAGCACGAGCTGCCGCTGAGGCGTCAGCCGGTAGCCGCGCTGCCGCAGATCGCTCTTCCAGTCACTGCCTGCGCCTGTGCCCGTGCCTGTGCCTTCGGTGCTGCTTCCAGTGCTCACCACACCGAAAGTCTGCCACTACTTGAAGAAAGCGATCCCGTCGTCCGGCATGTCGTCCGGCAGGACCTTGGCCCAGCGCTCGACGTCCTCCGGGCTGACGACCTTCTTGAGCTGCGCCGACATGTACGGGCGGAGCGAGACCTCGGGGGTCTGCTTCTCGCCGACCCACATGAGGTCGCTCTTCACATAGCCGTACAGACGCTTGCCACCGCTGTACGGGCCCGAGGCGGCCGTACGCGCCACCGCGTCCGTGACCAGGTCGATCTGCGGCGTCTTGGCGGCCAGGTCGCCGTACCAGACCTCCACCACACCGTCGTCGCGGACCATCACGACCTCGACCTTGCGGTTCTCGTCGATGCGCCAGAAGCCTGACTCGGACTCCAGCGGCCGTACCTTGTTGCCCTCGGAGTCGAGCACCCAGGTGTGCGAGTGGTACTCCAGGAAGTCCCGCCCGTCGTGGGTGAAGCTGACTTCCTGGCCGAAGTTGCACTTCTCGGAACCGGGGAAGTCGTGGACACCCGCGCCGGTCCACTCGCCGAGCAGGAAGACGAGGGGGACGAGGTCCTTGTGCAGGTCGGACGGGATCTCGATCATGAGGTCGGCAGTTCCTTGGTGGGGGTCAGCGCTGGCCCTGGTACAGCTTCTTCACGGTGAGCCCGGTGAAGGCGAGAACGCCGACACAGACCAGGATCAGCAGAGCTTCGAAGAAGTACTCAAGCACGGGGTGCTCCTCGGGTGTCGCGGTGGTTAGCAGTACAGAGCCGGTCCCCACTCTAGTCGGGCGGGGACCGGCGCTCTCTCCGAGGTCGCCGACAACACGTGGCACGCCTCTGGGTTGCGGAAGCGTTGACTACCATTCGGGCATGGCGAAGAAGCTCGTGATCAAGGTGACGGCAGGGGCCGACGCCCCCGAACGCTGCTCGCAGGCCTTCACGGTGGCGGCGGTCGCCGTGGCCAGCGGTGTGGACGTCTCGCTCTGGCTGACCGGCGAGTCCGCGTGGTTCGCGCTGCCGGGGCGCGCCGCCGGGTTCGAGCTGCCGCACGCGGCCCCGCTGCCCGACCTGCTCGACTCGATCCTGGCCGGCGGCCGCCTCACCCTCTGCACGCAGTGCGCGGCCCGGCGTGACATCTCGGAGAAGGACGTCATCGACGGCGTACGGATCGCGGGCGCGCAGGTCTTCGTCCAGGAGGCCATGACGGACGGCACCCAGGCACTCGTCTACTGAGGACCGCGTACGGGTGAGGACCGCGTACGGGCGCCGAGGCTGCCGTCGGCGCTAGCGGCGGCGCTTCTTGCCGTCCAGTTCGTCCCACCACTCGTCGGATCTGGAGTCGCCCGACGGGTCGTCCCACCAGCGGTCGTCGGGGCCTCGCCGGTTGGCCGCCATCGCCGCGAGCGGCGGGATCACCATCGCCACCACGCACATGCCCACGGCGACGGGGACCGACCAGAGCCGTACGACTCCCCAGGCCAGCACGAACAACCCGATGCACGTCCCCATCATGGCGAAGTAGACGTGCCGCCTTCGCGCATACATACGTCCAGGGTAGAACGCCGCGGCGCGGACGGCTCCGGACAGGCGGACGGCTCCGGACAGGTCGAAGGGCCGCACCCCGTACCGGAAAGCGTCCAACCCCCGGGGGTGCGGCCCTTCGGCCGTTCATACGGTGCGAATCGCCGGACGGTTCAGTCGGACGGTTCAGACGACTCAGGTGGTTCAGACCGCGATGGCCACTTCGGCCAGGCCGCCTGTCTGGGCGACGACCGTGCGGTCGGCCGTGCCGCCCGGAACGAGGGCGCGTACGGTCCAGGTGCCCTCGGCCGCGTAGAAGCGGAACTGTCCGGTCGCCGAGGTCGGAACCTCCGCGGTGAACTCGCCCGTCGAGTCCAGGAGGCGGACGTAGCCCACCACCGGCTCGCCGTCCTTGGTCACGTGACCCTGGATGGTGGTCTCACCGGGCTTGATCGTCGAGGCGTCGGGGCCGCCGGCCTTCGCTCCACACATGTTTCGTTTCCGTCCTTGAGTCCTTGATGCCTGAGGGTTACTTGTTGGCGCCGAGCTCGATCGGCACGCCGACGAGGGAGCCGTACTCGGTCCACGAGCCGTCGTAGTTCTTGACGTTCTCGACGCCCAGCAGCTCGTGCAGCACGAACCAGGTCAGCGCGGAACGCTCACCGATGCGGCAGTACGCGATGGTGTCCTTGGCGAGGTCGACCTGCTCGTCGGCGTAGAGCTCCTTCAGCTCGTCGTCCGACTTGAAGGTGCCGTCGTCGTTGGCGTTCTTCGACCACGGGATGTTGCGGGCGGACGGGACGTGGCCCGGACGCTGCGACTGCTCCTGCGGCAGGTGGGCCGGCGCGAGCAGCTTGCCGCTGAACTCGTCGGGCGAGCGCACGTCGACCAGGTTCTGCGAACCGATCGCGGAGACCACGTCGTCGCGGAAGGCGCGGATCGCCTTGTTCTGCGGCTTGGCCTTGTACTCGGTCGTGGCGCGGTCGGGGAGCTGTGAGCCGTCGACCAGGTCGCGGGAGTCCAGCTCCCACTTCTTGCGGCCGCCGTCGAGGAGCTTGACGTTCTCGTGGCCGTACAGCTTGAAGTACCAGTAGGCGTAGGACGCGAACCAGTTGTTGTTGCCGCCGTAGAGGACCACCAGGGTGTCGTTCGCGATGCCCTTGCCGGAGAGGAGCTTCTCGAAGCCCTCCTGGTCGACGAAGTCGCGGCGGACCGGGTCCTGGAGGTCCTTGGTCCAGTCGATCCGGATGGCGTTCCTGATGTGGTTCTTCTCGTACGCGGATGTGTCCTCGTCGACCTCGACGACGGCCACGTTCGGGTCGTCCAGGTGCTCCTGGACCCAGTCGGCGTCTACCAGGACGTCACTGCGGCTCATTCTCGTTCTCCTCCGGGGCAGTTTCGGCGGGCGGTGCGTCAGTGAGGGGTGCGGGTACGCGCTCGGCGGTCGATGCTGCTCGGGCGTACGCGGCGCGGGGGCGGCCCCGACGAGAGAAGTCGAAGGGCCCGGCTCGCGGAAGGACGGATGCTTCCGCTCAGAAAGTGCGACAGAGCATGGCGGAGACGCGGCACAGGTCTACTGCCCGCCGCTTCGTGAGATCCGCCTGTCCCCCCGGCCGGAGGACGCTCAATTTGCACTGCATGGTGTCGATCGTAAGGACGGACAGGCGGGCATGTCACCGCCGTGTCGCATGCTGAGACACGATCGTCCGTGATGTGGGATACGCGGGGGGCGCGGCCCGTTCCCGCACGCCCCCGGGGCCTGCGCGGCCCTCGTCATCTCTCCCGCACATCTACTGTGCGGACCGGCCGTCTCGCCTTTCGGACGGCCATCCGCCCGCCGAACGACCTGCCCCTGCCGTTCATGTCCTGATGTCTACGTGCTGGTGTCTACGCACTGCTGTCTACGCGCTGCCGACCACGGCCTGTCCCCTACCCGACGAGGTCGACGTCCGAACCCTTCACCTTGATGTCGACGCCGTCGGGGGCCGCCTCGACCTTGTCAAGCTTGATGCCGCCCGGCAGATCGTCGATCTTCTGCTGGAAGTCGGTGATCAGACGAACCTTCTCCTCGGCGAGCTGCACGCCCAGGTTGGGGAGGGAGTCCGCCTGCACCTCGACCGCGTCGCCCTTGACCCTGACCGAGCTGAGCACCGAGACCGGCTGGGGAAGCTTCTTGCCGAGCACGGTGGCTTCCACCTGGACCTTGATCTTGCCGTTGCCGCCGTCGGAGAGGCCGACCACCTGGGCGGTGACCCCGCTCGCGACGTCCACGGGCTCGGCCTTGGCCGCCTTGAGGAGTTCGCTGTACGAGATCGTGGCCGTGCCGGTGGCGGAGCCGGCCTTCGCGGAGCTGTAGTTGCCGGAGAACGCGACACCCCGCATCTGGGCGGTGAGGTTGTCGATACGGATCTTGGCGGGCACGTTGCCGGCGTTCGTGCCGTTCGCCGCGCCGCTCGTGTCGGCCTCGTAGTCCTTGATGCCGATCTCGACCTCGTCCAGCTCGCCGCCGACCACCTGGGTCAGGAAGGGGAAGCCCTTGATCGACACGTCCGGGGTGCTGGCCAGGCCTTCGTTGGTCTTCAGCTTGTCCGCCGCCTCGTCCTCCGCGAAGCCCACGGCGACGCGGTCGGCGATGACGAAGAGCCCGCCCAGGACGATGGTCACGATCAGAAGTATTCGCAGTGCTCGCATGTCTCCGTGTTCCCCCACCTTGGCGGTCTTCAGTACGCGAGAGTAACCCTGCGCGGGGCCCCCGGCCGGGGGAACGGGGTGGGTTGTCGATCACCTGTGACAGGGGCGGCCCGGTCCGTCCCGTCTCGCGGGCCCGCCCCCGAACCCTCGCTCCTCACCCGCCGGACGGGCTGAGACAGCAGTCCAGCGGGGGCGAGGAACCTCAGGTCAGGGCCCGGCCCAGCAAGTAGACCGCCGGGGCCGCCGCCGCCAGGGGCAACGCCACCCCCGCCGTGAAGTGGACGAACCTCGACGGGTAGTCGTAGCTGGCGACCCGGTGCCCCACCAGGGCACAGACCCCCGCCCCGGCACCCAGAACCGCGCCGCCCTCGCCCAGATCGGTCAGCCCGCCCATGGCGACCCCGGCCCCGGCCGCCGCGAGCAGCGCCACCACCACCGACGCCACGGTCGGAAGCGGAAGCGACCGCGCCAGGATGGCCACCGCGACCGCCACCGCGCCCACCGTCACCGCGTCCGGGTCCGCCGCCAGATGCCCCGTCGCGATGATCGCCAGCGCCGCGGAGACGACCGTGGCCATCAGGCCGAGCATCCGCTCGTCGGGCTGGGCGTGGCTGCGCAGCTGGAGTACCAGGGTCAGCAGGACCCAGACGCCGAGCGTGCCGAGAATCGCGGCGGGCGCGTTCTCCCGACCGGCCGCGAGCAGGGCCACGTCCGCGGTGAGCGCACCCGCGAAGGCGAGCGCGATGCCCTGCCGGGCGGGCCACATCCCGTTCAGCCGGAACCAGCCCGCGGCGGTCACCGCCTGCAGGATCACCAACGGCACGACCAGCGCGTACTGCCCGACCGCCGCCGCGCCGGCGAGCAGCAGTCCGAGAACCGCCGTCAGCACGGCCGGCTGCCCACCGGGCTCGATGATCGGCGAACGCCCCTCGGCACGGGCCCGCTGGGCGTCGGTGAGCCGGGGGTTGTCGGAGGGAGCGGGAGGGGCGGGAGAGGTGGGAGGGGCGGATTCGCCGGGGACGGGCGGGGAGGCCGCATGCTGCGGGGCCCGCCCGGGGTAACCCTGCGCCTGCGCTTGGGCCCGCGCTTGGGCCCGCGCTTGGGCCTGCGGCTGCGGTGTCTGGCCCTGGCTCTGGCCTTGGCCTTGGCCCTGGTTCCAGCCCGGCTCCGCCGGCATCGGCGGCTGTGACATCGGCTGCCCCCCGACGCCGTACTGAGCCGCGTACGGCCCCTGCTGCGGCAGATACGCCGTGTCCGCGGCCGGCGCGACCGGCGGCTGGACCTGGGTCTCCCAGGTCTGGCCCTCCCACTGCTGGGTGTACTGCGGCTGCGCGGCGGCCTGGTCGTACTGCGGGTCGTACTGCTGCCCGGGCCACCCCGGCCCCGGCTGATGTTGCTGGTGTTGTTGTTGCTGATGTTGCTGCTGATACGGGTCGTACCCCTCGTACGGCCCCTCGTGTGGCCCCTCATACGAGCCCTCGTGTGGGCCCTCGTACGGCTGGTTGCTCATGGTCCCGTCACCCTCCTGCGAACGGCGGGAGCACCTCGACCGTGCCGCCCTCGGCCAGCCGTACCGTCTCATGTCCGCGGGTACCCACGGGGTCGCCGTCGATGATGAACGAGCATCGCCGCAGGACGCGGGCGAGTTCGCCGGGGTGTCGCTCGCGTACCGCGTCGAGCGCCTGTGCGAGGGTCGCCGCCTCGTACGGCTCCTCGGCGACGCCTGCCGCGGACTTGGCGGCGGCCCAGTAACGCACCGTGCCCTTTGCCATCTGATTCCTCGATCAACGGTGGAAGAAAACGGGTTACGGACAGGGCCAGGCTAGCCCGCGTGGGTGGCGGTCCATTCCCCGATACGGGCCAGCAGTCCGTCGGCCGCCGCGTTCTCGGCGTGGCCCATCCCCCGCTCCAGCCACAGTTCGGCGTGGTCGCCGGACGCGGCGGCCAGCATGCGCGGATGATCCACGGGGAAGTAACCGTCCCGTTCGCCGTGGACGATCAGCAGCGGGGTGGGCGCGATGAGCGGGACCGACTCCACCGGGGAGGAAGGGACAGGGTCCCAGTCGCGGTGGTGGATGCGAGTGCGCAGCCCATAGCGGCCGACCGCACGGCCGACCGGCCGGGTTACCAGCCAGTGCACGCGCCGCATAGGGGCCGTACCCCGGTAGTACCAGCGGGCGGGTGCGCTGACCGAAACCACCGCGTCCGAATGCGCTCCCGTGCGCCCCTCGTGCTCCTCGTCACTCTTCGCGTGCAGAGCCGCGTGCCGGAGCACCACCGAGCCGCCCATGGAGAATCCGACGGTGGCCACCCGGGTGTGACCGAGCTCTCGCGCCCATTCCACCGCCGCCGCCAGGTCGAGCACCTCGCGGTCGCCGACCGTGGAGCGCCCGCCCGACGCGCCGTGGCCGCGGAAGGAAAAAGTGACCACGGCCGCGTACTGCGCGAACGCGGTCGCCGCCCGTCGGACGTGCGGGCGCTCCAGGTCGCCCGTGAAGCCGTGCGCGACGACAATGGCGAGACCGCCGGCTGCGTCGTGAGTACGGGAGGTGTCTGACGTGTCAGAGGTTTCTGACGTGCTTGTTCCGGGCTGGTACGCGGCGTCGATCGTGACCCCGTCGGCGGTGCGCAGAAACCTTCGCAGCGGCCCTCGCAGCGGCCCTCGCGGAGATCCTTCCGGAGAGCTTTCCGTACATCTCCCCGCCGTCTCAGGTTCTGGACGAATGAAAGATCGCGTCACATGACCTGCCGGACTTTGGCTCATGTGGGCTATTCTGCTGGGCAGAGGACTCGGGCAGCGAAGCCCCCGGGTCCTTTTGCGCTTTCTGGAGCGTTGTATACGAACGCTGTATACAGCGTTGAGCAGTGCCGAAAACGTCCTCGCAGGGACCGAGGAGGAACCGACGTTATGGGCGAGCGAACCGTGCGTGACCGTAAGACGACCCGGGCAGGTGGGGCGCGATGAGCTCTCTGCTGCTGCTCACCAACGCCCTCCAGCCGTCGACGGAGGTGCTTCCCGCTCTCGGCCTGCTGCTGCACAACGTGCGCGTGGCTCCGGCGGAGGGCCCCGCTCTCGTCGACACCCCCGGTGCCGACGTCATCCTCATCGACGGCCGCCGCGACCTCCCACAGGTCCGCAGCCTCTGTCAGCTGCTGCGCTCCACCGGGCCCGGCTGCCCCCTCGTACTCGTCGTGACGGAGGGCGGCCTCGCGGCCGTCACCGCCGACTGGGGCATCGACGACGTACTGCTCGACACCGCAGGTCCGGCCGAGGTCGAGGCACGGCTGCGGCTGGCCATGGGCCGACAGCAGATCGTCAACGACGACTCCCCCATGGAGATCCGCAACGGCGATCTCTCCGTGGACGAGGCCACCTACAGCGCCAAGCTCAAGGGCCGGGTCCTCGACCTGACCTTCAAGGAGTTCGAGCTCCTCAAGTACCTCGCACAGCACCCGGGCCGCGTCTTCACCCGCGCCCAGTTGCTGCAGGAGGTCTGGGGCTACGACTACTTCGGCGGTACGCGGACCGTCGACGTCCACGTACGGCGGCTGCGCGCGAAGCTCGGCCCCGAACACGAGTCGCTGATCGGAACCGTCCGGAACGTCGGTTATCGATTCGTCACTCCGGAGAAGGTGGACCGGGCCGCGGCGGAGGCGAAGGCCAAGGCCGACCCGCCAAAGCCGGAGGATGCGGACGAGACGGCGCACCTCGACGCCGCCGACTCCGCGGAGGCACCGCCAAAGCCGCAGGAAGAAGCCGTACGACCTGCCCAGCGGTAGGTCCATCCGCGTAGACTCCGCGCGTGGCCAAGGTGACTCGGGATGACGTTGCGCGACTGGCGGGTACTTCTACCGCCGTCGTCAGCTATGTCATCAACAACGGACCCAGGCCGGTCGCCCCGGCCACGCGCGAGCGTGTCCTCGCCGCGATCAAGGAGCTGGCGTACCGGCCCGACCGGGTCGCCCAGGCCATGGCGTCGCGGCGGACGGACCTCATAGGCCTGATCGTGCCGGACGCGCGCCAGCCCTTCTTCGGGGAGATGGCGCACGCGGTCGAACAGGCCGCGTCCGAGCGCGGAAAGATGGTGCTCGTCGGCAACTCCGACTATGTCGGCGAGCGCGAGGTCCACTATCTGCGGGCCTTCCTCGGTATGCGGGTCTCGGGGCTCATCCTCGTCAGTCACGCGTTGAACGATCTGGCCGCCGCCGAGATCGAGGCGTGGGACGCCCGGGTGGTGCTGCTGCACGAGCGGCCCGAGGCCATCGACGACGTCGCGGTCGTCACGGACGACGTGGGCGGCGCGCATCTCGCCACGCAGCATCTTCTGGAGCACGGCCACGAGTACGTCGCCTGTCTCGGCGGTGTCGCGGAGACCCCCACCGTCGGTGACCCGGTCTCCGACCACGTCGAGGGGTGGCGGCGGGCGATGCACGAGGCGGGGCGCTCGACCGAGGGTCGCCTCTTCGAGGCGCTCTACAACCGTTACGACGCCTACAAGGTGGGCCTCGAACTGCTGGCCGGTCCTGATCGGCCGCCGGCGATCTTCTGTTCCACCGACGACCAGGCGATCGGGCTGCTGCGGGCGGCTCGTGAGCTGCGGATAGATGTGCCGGGTGAGTTGGCTGTCGCCGGGTTCGACGACATCAAGGAAGCGGCGTTGACCGATCCGCCGCTGACCACGATCGCGTCCGACCGGCCTGCGATGGCCCGCGCCGCGGTCGACCTCGTACTCGATGACGGGGTGCGGGTTGCCGGTGCTCGCCGCGAGCGGTTGAAGTTGTTCCCCTCGCAGTTGGTTGTCCGGCGCTCATGCGGGTGTGGCTAGCTCGCCAAGCGCAGACACCGAGTGAGAGCTCGGCGCCTTTATATCGGGCATACGAGGTTCTGTCGGGCTTCTCAGGGAGCACTCAGGGAGCTCTCATGGTGGGGCGACAGAGTCTGACTCATGACCGAGAGCCTCCGCCGCAGCGGCGAGTACCCCCAGGGCGACCAGCAGCAGTCCGCGTACTCAGGACAGCCGTACGAGCAGTCGCACGAACAGCCGTACACCTCTTCCGTGGACCCGGAGTGGCCGCCCCCGCCGGCGCACCAGCCGACCGAGCAGGGCGGCGCTCCCACCGGCGCCCCCACCACTCTCCTCACGGAACCCGTCTCCCCCGCCGCCGCTCCCGTCCCCGCCGCGGCTTCCCGCAGGCGTGCCAAGGGGCCGCTGGCCCTGCTGGCCGCCGTCGCGATAGCCGCGGCGGCCGTGGGCGGCGGTACCGCGTACGCCTTCCAGGAGCTGACCGGTAACGACACCGCGGCCAGCAGCAGCACGAGTACCAGTACCGGTGTCGTGGCCACGAGCAAGAAGGGCACGGTCGCGGGGGTCGCCGAGGCGGTCAGCCCGAGCATCGTCGAGATCAGCGCGACCTCGAACGCGGGCTCCTCGACCGGTTCCGGCGTGGTCATCACGACCGGCGGCGAGATCATCACCAACAACCACGTGATCTCCGGCGCCTCCCAGATCAAGGTGCAGCTCAGCAACGGCAAGTCGTACACCGCGACCACCGTCGGCACCGACAGCAAGAAGGACCTGGCGCTGATCAAGCTGGAGGACGCGCCGTCCGGTCTGACGCCCGCGACGCTCGGCGACTCCGACGCCGTCAAGGTCGGCGACGAGGTCGTGGCGATCGGCTCCCCCGAAGGCCTGACCGGCACGGTCACCAGCGGCATCGTCTCCGCGCTCGACCGGGACGTCACCGTCTCCACCGACGAGAGCCAGGGCCAGCAGCAACAGCAGCAGGGCGGTGGCGGCAGCGGCCAGTGGCCGTTCGAGTTCGGCGGCCAGGAGTTCAACGGCGACACCGGTTCGTCCAAGACGACGTACAAGGCACTCCAGACCGACGCGTCCCTCAACCCGGGCAACTCCGGCGGCGCGCTGATCGACATGAACGGCAACATCGTCGGCATCAACTCCGCGATGTACTCGGCCGCGGACGCCTCCTCGTCGACCGCCGGCAGCGTCGGCCTCGGCTTCGCCATCCCGGTCAACACCGTCAAGGCCGACCTGGACTCGCTCCGGTCCGGCGGTTCCGACAGCTGACCAGAGCTCACCCCGAGCCGACCCGGACCCCGGAGGTCGTCATGATGATCAAGAACGTGTCCCACACCCTCACGGGCACCGCCCCGGACACCCACAACAACCCGGCCGGCTTCGCCCTGGCCCTCGCGGTGGCCCACGAGCTGCACGCGCCGGCGCTCCGCGCGCCCGAGGTGGCCTCCGCGCCGGCGCCGCGTGGCGCCGCCCGCCGGACTGCCGCCGCCCGCACCCGCCGTACCGCCCGAAGCTGATCCCTCCCGGCCTCCCTCCCGGGCTGCCTCCCGCGATTCCCGGGCCCGGCGGCGCTACGAGAACAGCCCTGAAACGTGCGAGTCTGAAAGCGCCCCGACCACGTCCCACCGCACCCGAGGAACTGACCGCGATGAACCCCGCCGAAGGCGACCGTGAACCCCAGCGCATCCTGATCGTCGACGACGAGCCGGCCGTGCGCGAAGCACTCCAGCGCAGCCTCGCCTTCGAGGGGTACGACACCGAGGTGGCCGTCGACGGCGCGGACGCCCTGGAGAAGTCCATCGCGTACCAGCCCGACCTGATCGTCCTCGACATCCAGATGCCGCGGATGGACGGCCTGACCGCCGCCCGCCGGATGCGGGGCGCGGGCACGACGACGCCCATCCTGATGCTCACCGCCCGCGACACGGTCGGCGACCGGGTCACCGGACTCGACGCGGGCGCCGACGACTACCTGGTCAAGCCCTTCGAACTGGACGAGCTGTTCGCCCGGGTACGGGCACTGATGCGGCGCAGCTCGTACGCCGCCGCGGCGGTCGGTGTCCCGGCGGACGACGCGCTCACCTTCGGCGACCTGCGCATGGACCTCGCGACCCGGGAGGTCACACGGGCCGCGCGTCCCGTCGAGCTGACGCGCACCGAGTTCACCCTGCTGGAGATGTTCCTGGCCCATCCGCGCCAGGTCCTCACCCGGGAGCAGATCCTGAAGGCGGTCTGGGGCTTCGACTTCGAACCGTCCTCCAACTCCCTCGACGTGTACGTGATGTACCTGCGCCGCAAGACGGAGGCGGGCGGCGAGCCGCGCCTCGTCCACACGGTGCGGGGCGTGGGGTACGTACTGCGGTCGGGCGGGGCGGAGTGAAGCGGGTCGTCCGCCGGTTCACCTCGTTGCCGATCCGCGCGCGGCTGTCCCTCCTGGTGGCGGCGGCGGTGGCGTTCGCGGTGGCGGCGGTGTCGGTGACGTGCTGGTTCATCGTGCAGGGGAAACTGTACGACCAGGTCGACAACGACTTGAAAGCGGCCGCCACGCCTCAGCCGCACTCACAGGTCGAGGCCGCCCTGGAGAACTGCACCCAGACACCGCTGCCGAAGAACGACAACTTCGGCGCCCGGGACATTTTCTACCTGCAACTGGTCAAGGCGGACGGAACGCCCTGCGTCTCGGCGAACTCCGAAGGCACGGTCAAGGTCACCGGCGACGACACGGACGTCATCGGGAACACGGACGGTGACGACGGGATCTTCCGCAACGGAACCGACACCGACGGCAACGCCGTACGCATCCTGACCGTCCCTCTGACCGTCACTCAGGGGCCGAGCCGACCGCAGCTGTACCCCGACACGGCACTCCTCATCGGCGTGCCCCTCAAGAGCACCCAGGGCACCCTCAACGACCTGGCCCTCATCCTGCTCCTCGTCTCCGGCATCGGAGTCCTCGGTGCCGGCGCCGCCGGTCTCGCGGTCGCCCGCGCGGGTCTGCGTCCGGTCGACAAACTCACCGAGGCCGTCGAGCACGTGGCCCGTACCGAGGATCTCTCCGTCCGCATCCCCGTGGAGGAGGAGGGCGAGGACGAGATCGCCCGTCTCTCCCGTTCCTTCAACTCGATGACCTCCTCGCTCGCGAACTCCCGCGAGCTGCAACAGCAGCTGATCGCCGACGCCGGTCACGAACTACGCACCCCCCTCACCTCCCTCCGTACCAACATCGAACTGCTCACCCGCAGTGAGGAGACGGGCCGGCCCATCCCCCCGGCGGACCGCAAGGCGCTGCTCGCCTCGGTGAAGGCGCAGATGACCGAACTGGCCGCGCTGATCGGCGACCTGCAGACGCTGTCGCGGTCGGACGCGGGCGCGCCGGCCGACCGCGTGCAGGTGGTCGCGCTGCAGGACACCGTGGAGTCGGCCCTGCGCCGGGCCAGGCTGCGCGGCCCGGAGCTGACGATCACGGCGGACGTGCACCCGTGGTTCGTCCGGGCGGAGCCCACCGCCCTGGAGCGGGCGATCGTGAACATCCTCGACAACGCGGTGAAGTTCAGCCCCGAGGGCGGCGCGATCGACGTCACCCTCAAGGACGGCGAACTGACCGTACGGGACCACGGCCCGGGCATCGCCGACGACGAACTCCCGCACGTCTTCGACCGCTTCTGGCGCTCCCCGAGCGCCCGGGCGCTGCCCGGCTCGGGCCTCGGCCTGTCCATCGTGGCCCGTACGGTGCAACAGGCGGGCGGCACCGTCGCGTTGAGCCCGGCCGCCACCGGCGGCGGCACGGTCGCGACGATCCGGTTGCCCGGCGCCCCGACCCCGCCGCCCTCGCTGGACCAGTGACCCTGGACCAGTGACCTCGGGGGCTTCAGCCCGCCTGTGACGGCGTCTGCTTCATACCGTCGACGACCGCCCGGTTCAGGATGGCACTGGTGAACATCACTGTGCCGGGCTTTATCAGGGCCTCCTCCTTCCCCTTGAGCTGCCTCACCTGGACGGTGCGCTCACCCAGGAAGACATGGCTCTTCTTGTCGAAGATCCACTCCTCGCGCTGCCCACTGGCCTCGTCCAGCCGGGCCACCGCGACCCCGTGCCGGCCGGCCGCGTCCACCACGTCGTCGACGACGACGACACCCGGGATCTTCGCGGCCGTCCTGAACAGGGCCGAGTACAGCTCCGCCGGCGGGTAGCTCTCGCCGAGCAGATCCCCGATGGTCGAGAACGCCTGCTGGTCGGGGCTGTTCCCCTGCCCCTTGGTCTCCTTGTAGATCGTGTCCAGGAGCTTGTCGGGGTCGGTGGTCAGGTTGGCCAGGTAGTCGTACGAGGGGTGGTTCAGGCCTTCCTCAAGAGCGTTGCCCTGCTCGTCGGGGAGGCTGAGGGTCTCTCCCTCGGAGCTGTCGTTGACGGCGGGGTCGATCAGCCAGCCCTTGGCGCCGTCCGGGGAGTTCCAGATCTGGCGGCGGTGCAGTTCATGGCTGGCCAGGCTGGTCTTGTCGTCGACGGTCTTCAGGAAGGTATCGGCGGTTTTGGACTCGACATAGATGTACTGGCCGGGCTTGACCGTCGGGTGCTCCCCCTCGGCCGCCGCGAGCGAGATCTGGTCGAGCAGCTTGGGCACGCCCGAGGTGGTCACCGTACCGAGGTCCGTGGTGAGGGCGGGTCCGGTGGCGAGGCCGCCGTCCTCGGCTCCGCCACCACCGCTCGTCACCACTCCGGCGACGACCGCGGCGGCCACGGCGGCCGCCATCGCGGGCAGCGTGATCGCGGGACGCGGCAGCCGGAACCGCCGCGCCTTGGCCGGTGCGGCCGAGGCCGCCATGCGCTCTTCCTGCTGGTTCTGCTCGTGAATCTGGGCCATCAGACGCTCCTTGTGGAACTGGTGACGGCCCGACGGCAGGTCGCGCGCCGTCCGGGACAGGAGCTGTGCGTCCTGCTCCCATTCGGACCCGGACTCAGACTCGGGCTCGGCAGAGCCCTGCCGGGGCGTGTTCGCGTTCATCGGTTTCCTCCCTGTGCGGGCCGGATCGCTTTTGCGTGATCGCCTCTTGTCTGTCGCCCGGGGCGGAGGCCTTCCCGATTTCCGCGAACTTTCTCGATCGCGACTTCCGGAGCAGTCCGACTCAACTCCCCTTTGGGCAGGGTTAGTTGCTTCTCAGCGACCGCGCGCAGCTTCTTACGGGCCCGGGAGAGCCGGGAGGCGACCGTGCCGACGGGGATGCCGAGCGCCTCCGCCGCGGCCTCGTAGTCCAGGCCCTCCCCCAGGCAGAGCGTGATGACCTCGCGCTCCGGTCTGCGCAGGGTGGCGAGGGCGGTCAGGGCGGTGGCGAGCCGCCGGCGGTCGTCGAGCCGGCCCGCGATCTCGTCGGCGTGATCGGGCACGGCCGTCTCGGCCGCCGCCGCGGCGTTCGCGGCCCGGCGGTAGCGCCGGTTGCTGCGGAACTGGTTGCGCGCGGTGTTGGTGGCGATGCCCAGCAGCCAGGGCCGCAGGGAGCCGCCCTCCGGGTCGACCCGGTCCCGCAGCCGCCATGCCTCCATGAAGGTCGAGGCCATCACGTCCTCGGCCGTCGACCAGTCCGCGGTCAGCCGGTAGGCGTGGTTGTACACGGCACGGGCGTACGCGTCGAAGAGCTCGGCGAAGGCGCCCTGATCCCCGGCCCGTACCCGGGTTCGCATATGAGTGGTCACTTCTATGAGCTGTACGGCACCGGGGGTCGCCTTCCCGTGATGTGCGTCACAGCGGGCGGCCCGAGCGCTCACGGCCTCCTCGCGCCGCGCGCCGCTCACTGCCAGAAGGTCTCCACCACCACGATCTGGGGATCCTCGATGCGCCGCTTGAAGGTGTAGACCAGCCAGCCTTTGTAGTTGTCGAAGTGCAGAAT
Source organism: Streptomyces sp. NPDC048484 (assembly GCF_040651415.1). NCBI lineage: Bacteria > Bacillati > Actinomycetota > Actinomycetes > Kitasatosporales > Streptomycetaceae > Streptomyces > Streptomyces sp. NPDC048484. Next base: position 46,201 of record NZ_JBEZJY010000044.1, on the reverse strand, counting down.
GCGCGGTCCCTTGGGATCGGTGGACCAGACCGGTTCAACGCTCATCGTCTCCGGCAGGCCGGCGTCGGCATCGATCCCCCGGAAATACGGATCCTCCGCGGTAACCAGCTCAGCCCGCGCCTCGTCAACCATCTTCCGCACGTGTTCAGGCAGTGCGTCACGGCAGGCGAGAGCGTCGAGCCGCCAGTCCATCTGCCAAGGCGGCCCCATGAACCCGGCGGTCACTCGCCAGGCTCCAGTTCCCGCATCCTGTAGCGGATCTTCGACACCTCTTCGAGGAGGGCCTGTGCCTCAGCGAAGTCGGCGGTTTCTTCCGCACGGCGGTACAGATCCCTTACGTGAGCGTCGAGCCCGGGATCACGGGCAATCGCGTACTCGCACCACCAGCGGGCCACGAAAGCGGGCACAGGGCCGAGATCGTACGTGTCGGCGATCGCGCGCTTCCAGTGCTTGTCGAAGTCGGGCAGGAGCTGGGGCGCGTCCTCGGCGAGGGCCCTGCGCAGCGCCTTCGGGGTCCGCTCGGGCATGAGGGGGAGCACCGCATCGGGTTCCGCAGCGTGGGCAGCCATGATCGGTGTCCTCCTTCGACGCGTCGTCTCTACGACCATAGCCGCGCTCACCGTCCCCCCGCGGATTGTCCGCGCACCGGCTCCGCCGCACTCGGCAGCCCTTGGGCCCGGGCCTTCTCGGCGGCCAAGGCGTACAGGTTGGCCAGTACATCCGGCCCTTTGTCGAGTCCCTCGTCGGTCAGCGTGCAACCCATCTGCTCGCGCAGTGCCTCGCCCGTGGCGGCGACGCGTTCGGCGAGTTGCTCGGCGGTCAGCCGATGAGCCGCCGAGGGGTCTGTGGTCGTGATCTCTGCCATGGCATCACCGTGGCTGGACAGCACCTCTTCCCGTCCAGGTTTCCCGCCCGCTTCACCCGCCGGTGTTCACACCCGCCTCGCGCTTGACGCCCTCCATGAACGCGGACCAGGACAACGCCGAGAAGGCCAGCGGCCGGGCTGCGGGGGTCTTGCTGTCGCGGACGGGGACGAGGCCGAGGTAGCCGTCGGCCACCTCGACGCAGTCGTTGGCTCCCCCCTCGCTGTAACTCGACTTACGCCATATAGCGGTGCTGAGATCGGGGGTGCGCGTCATGATCTGTGCTCCTCCAGTACGTCTCTGATGAACGTCAGCGAGTCCGACGGTGACAGCGCCAGGTCGCGGAGCCGATCGTAGGACAGTCGGAGACGCAGGACCTCGTCCGGCTCCTCGGCCAACTCACTGCATCCGTTGCCCTCCTTGTAGGCAACAGCACCTCCGTCCCTCTGCCAGAGCAGCGTCAGCGACCCCGTCATGTGGTGGTGAACTCCCACGGAGAACGGCAGCACTTGAAGCGCCATATTGGACCACCTCGCAACGGCCTCAAGGTGAAGCAGCTGGTCAGCCCAGGTCTTGGCACAGGCGGCCGGGCGCCGGAACGCGCACTCGTCCACGATGATCCGGACATCGGGCTCCGGATTCTGTCGCAGCAGGTACTGCCGACCAATGCGCGCCGCCACCCGCTCCTCCACCAGATCCTCACCGTCAGCCGTTGTCTGGGCCCCAGACAACACCTCGCGGGCGAAATCCTCCGTCTGCAAGAGACCCGGCACCGTCGGCGTGAACAGCCGCATGACCCGCGCCGTCGACTCCAGCCGCATGAACCTCTTGTACTGATCCTTGAACGCATCCAGCCGCGCCGCCTTCCAGTGACTGACCAGCAGGTCACCGGCCTTGTAATACGCGTCCAAGTCCTCCATGACCGTCACCTTGGAAAGCCGCTCACCCGATTCCAGCCGGGACAGATAGCTCTTGTCGTACCCGGTCTCATCAGCCAACTGCCCGAGCGATTTGCCTGCCTTCTCCCGGAGATACCGAAGCGTCCGGCCGAGCACGGCCCGACCCGTCTCCTGCTCAGCGTCAACCTGTTCGCCCACCGTCACCCCTCACCGTTGCCTGGGTGCCCAGACAACGGGCACCCCCTTCCGCAGCGTACGTCCGAGCAGTGACGATTGGGACACGAACGGTAATCGCCGCTCGTCAAAGCCCCCTCAGTCAAGCCACAATGAGCTCAACCATGGGCCGACTCGGCACGAAACTCTGCGAGTTGCTGTTGCGCCTGCTGCTGCCCGCCCGGGGCCGCCACCGAGCGGCCCCCGCCCTCGCCGCACCCGCGTGCCGCTGCCGACTCGCCCCGGTGCACGCGTGAACGGCCCGCTGCGTCTGCTGCCCTGGACGACCCCGGAGGGCAGGCCCTGCTACCTGAGCACCGATAGCCCGGCGAGCAGGCTCTCCCTGCTCGCCGACGATCTGGAGGCGGCCCAACTCGACTCCGGCGAGCAGGTCCTCGCGGGCGCCAGTGCCGTACTCGCCGACACCAAGGCAGGCGAACGCGAAGTGCGCTTCGCGCCCACCAGGTCGCTGGAGTGCCTGCAAGACGTACTCCGCATCGCGGTGAGCCGGGGTGCGCGGGTGCCCTGATCACCAGACGGCGGCAGGCTCAGTAGTGGCCGAGCAATCGATGTGCCTCACGGGCCCGCCTCTCCGGGCGCGACGGCCGCCGAGGCGGAGGCGGAGGCGGGGGCGACGGGCAGGGGTCCTCCGCCGCGACCGGTGCTCGCCCCGGGGGCCGCCGTCGCCGCCAGACTCTGCTGCAGGCGCTGGTGGCAGAACTCGTAGTGCGCCCCCGACTGGCGCAACACCCCTCGGCGGTGGGCCTCCGCGAGGAACCCCATGAGCCGCCACGGTGCCCGGCCGGTCAGGGCCAGCCAGATTCTGGCCGGGCCGAGCCTGCCCCAGGCGCTCAGCGCGAGCGACGACGTGCCGACCTGGACCCACACCTCGGTGTGCATGGTGCCCAGCGTGCCGCCCGGGGGCATCGCCGAGATCAGTACCAGGCAGACCCCGCCCGTGAGGAGGGCGGCGATCGCGCTTCTGGCGAGCGTGGCGTCACGGTCGGTGCGCAGGGTGCTGTGCGGGCCTGCCGCGCGCATGGTGTCGGACGGGGTGTTCAGGGCGCGGTAGACGCCGGAGGCGCAACCGCCGATGGCACCGATGAGCACGCCGAATGCCACGAAGGGGCCCACCGCGTCGAGAACGACGGCCCCGGCCGAACGGTGTACGAGCCAGACCCGCGCCTCATAAGGCAGGGCAAGCACCAGGTTGTGCGCGTCGACCGGCTTGCCCTTCCAGCGGGCGTCCTCGGGGTGGGCGCTGCGGTCGCCGCGGTCGCCGGGCCAGACGATCACCCAGGCGTCCCGCTCCTCGTGGATCCGTACCCTCCCCGTGAATTCCCCGAGCTTGTTGTCGCAAGAGATCCGGGCACCCCTCTTCACCACGAACGGCTTGCCGAGCCCCGTGCGCTCCACCAGCAGGATCTCCTCCCGCGGGCCCGAACGGACCGAGCGGACCACGTGGTCGCCCTTGGTCGTCTCCTGGAGCTGCCAGCCACCGATCCGCTCACCGGCCACGACCTGGCCGGGCGCCTGGACGCGGTACGCGGCGAACGCACCGGCCACGCAGCCCACGAGCGCCCCCACGCAGACACCGATGAGCGTGCAGGCCACGAATCCCCGGAGCAGTCCCCTGCCGAAGCCACGCAGTACGGCGCCGGGGCCGGTGTACGGCGCCGCCGTCCGCTCTCCGCGCCGCAGTCCGGCCAGGAGAAGCAGCAGCCCCGCTCCGAGACAGGTGAGGGCAGGGACCACGACCGCCTGCCGTGAATAGCCGTAGCCGTAGATAGCGAGACCGGTGAAGACGACTACGGCGCCGAGCGCGCGCACGGCCCGCGGACCGCTCGGGCTGCCCGCCCACGGCAGGCCCATCGGGAGGGGGCGCCGGGGCAGTCCGGCGACGCCGAACATCATCGACAGGATCAGCCCGAAACAGCAGCCGTTCAGAAACCAGGCGGGCCTCTGCGTGAGCACCGCGCCGAGCCGGGAACTGACCAGGGGCGGTACGAGCAGGCCCATGCCCACCGCGACCACCGTGGCGGCGCCGGCCATCGTCAGGGCCAGCCGCACCAACTGGCGTGGGCCCTGCGGAGTCTGCGCCGTGGCGGGCAGCAGCCAGGCCAGTCCGAAGCACAGGCCCAGCAGAATGCCCGCGTAGTTGAGGACGGCCGACGGCACGGTGTCCCAGTTGGCGACCACCCCGCGCCCGTACTCGGCCAGCGGCACCAGCAGCGCGGCGGAGGCGACCAACGCCAGTACGGCGGGGCCGATCACGCGCAGTGCCCGGGGCATCGCCGCCGGGAACTCCCACCAGGCCAGCCGACAGGTGTCGGTGGTACCGAAGTCGCGGGCGAGACGGCGGAGCCAGCGGTGCGCCGCGTCCGGACTCCAGGCCGTGTCCGAGCTCAGGGTCGCGTCAGAGTTCGAGGTCGCGTCCGGGTTCCAGGTGCCGCCAACCCGGCCCGCCTCGCCGAAGGCCGCCGGGACAAAGGCGGCCAGCAGGTGTTCCTCGATATGCCCGGCCGTGGGGAAGCGGTCGGCGTCCGCCAACTCGGCCGGGGCGCGGGAGGTGTCCCCGTACACCGTGCGGGCCAGCGCCACCATCAGCGGTGAAGTCATGACCTCCGCGAGGGGCGACGGTGGACTGGCCAGGACCGGCGTCCAGGCGGTGGTGGCGTCGCTGTCCGCTCGCGCCGTGTTCTCCAGGTAGCGGTGCGCGGTGGCGAAGTCCAGCGGGCGCAGCTGTACGACGTCGGCGGCGGTCAGCACGTCGCCGACGCTCACGGCCCGGGTCCAGGCCTCCGTGCGGCAGGTGAGCAGGACGGGCAGCCGTTCGTCGAGTTCGGCGTTGAGGCGCCGCAACGCCACCTCGTGCGCCGGGCCGGGAAGCTCGTCGAAACCGTCGAGTACGGGCAGCAGGAGGCCGGCGTCCAGCAGTTCGCGGGCCATGATGCGCTCGCCCGTGACGGCGGCCAGCGGCCGGTACTCCGCGGCCAGCCGCTCGGCCAGCCAGTCGCGCAGGGCCATGGAACCGGGGTTCCAGCCCGCCAGCGGGAACAGCACCGGCACCGGGTCGCCCGGCTGCCGGGCGGCGAGCGCCCCGAGCACGAACCGCACGGCGAGGACGGTCTTGCCCGCCCCCGGGTCGCCCAGTACGACCAGCCGGCGGGACGGAAGCGCCATGAACGTCTCGACGATCCGGTCGAGCCGCTGGTCGCCGTCGCGCGGCTCCGGCAGTGCGACACCGCGCCGGATGTTGCGAGGCCTGTCGGCGAGCGGCGGCCCGAGTCGGGACCAGTGGACGTCCAGCGGCTCCGGGTCCTGCAACCGGCGCAGCCGGGCCTCCGCCGTCCACTGGGCGTCCACCGCTTCGGCGAGTTCGTCGGCCGCCCGCTGCCGCCGGTCCGGGCCGGTGCCGGTGTCCGCCTCCTCACGCAGCAGATCTGCCAGGAACGCGCCGATCGAGACGAGCGCCGAGACCGCGGAGATCCACATCGACGTCCCGTCGGGACCGCCGCCGCCCGCCAGCGCGACAGCCAGCGCGAGCAACGCGGCGGCGCCCATGCCCAGCCCGACTCGCCGTTGTACCCGTGCGTCCCGCAATGGCATCCGCATGGCCACCTGCCCCCCGTCCCGTGTCCGCGCCCTCGCCGTCCGAGGGGTGAACGACGAGGCAGGTGGCCATGTACCGGCGTAGCGGCCGCCGGGGCAGGCGCGCGGAAGCATGACAGGAGCACATGCCGGGGCCCGGCGCGCAGCAACCGGCACGCCCTCGGTCTCCGTACTGTCGTACCGTCCCGCGGCAACCTTTTCCCCACGGGCGGCGACCAGCAACTGACCATCTCCCCCACCCCACACGAACGGAAGCCGCCCGTGGCCCACAGCGCCAAGCGCAGGACCGCCCGCAGCTGACCGACAACCAGGCCACCGGCCAGGAGGTCGCGGACCGGCTGGGCGCCTGGATCCCGACCGGCGTCTGACGCCAGGCCTGACGTCAGACCTGACAGCCGGCACAAGTCGTCCGGCTGGGGAGCGCGAGCCTAGGGCCGCTCCCCAGCCGGGCTGGTCATCAGCCCACGGCCCCCTGCCGGGCCTGCTGCGGCGACAGCCGCGTCGGATTAGTTGCGGCTGAGACACTTTCAGACGGAGTCGAGACCAGATACCTGTTCACACAGGCTTTATTGCGCCGCCCATCCGGGAATTGTCTCTTTACCGATCACTTGCCGATGGCGAGCCCGTCGCCCGTCACCCGCACCCTGATCCCGTCCTTCTGGACGCGTACGTCCCGCAGCCGCAGGTCGCCCTTGGACGGCTCCGGAAGGCGGAAGCCGATGGAAAGCCGGTCGACGAGAGCCGGGCGGGTGAGGCGGGAGAGGCCGTCGAGGAGGGCCGGGTCGAAGCCGAGACGCTTGAGGACCTCGGGGTTCTCCGCGGCGAGGTCGATGAGGTTGACCTTCATGAGCCGGCGTACGAACTGCGGAGAGCCCGTGAACTCGGCGAAGTCGTTGTCGTTGCGCAGCGCCGCCCGCACCGCGGAGCCCGGCACGCCGAGCCGCTTGGCGATCGACGGCACGGACAGCAGTTCCTTCGCCTTCTGCTTCTCGCGCGCGAGGCGGGAGGCGGACTCGGGGGTCAGGTGCAGGCCCTCGGACGCACGGGTGCCGGGGCGGAAGGTGGCGAGGTCGCCGATGTCCAGGCGCATACCGCCGACCTCGGTCGATATGCCGCGCTCCCCGTCCCGCTGGATGCGCGCGTCGGCCCGCAGCCGCAGGTCGTGCCCGGCGACCGGCAGCGTGCCGCGCGCCCGTACCTCGTCGCCACCATGACCGGTGAACGTGACCTGGGACGCGCCGAGCTCACGGTTCAGGTCGTCGAAGGAGAGCAGTACCTCGCCTCGCAGCGCGGGAATGCTCGCTCCGCGGAGCGAGGTCGGTCCGCCGTCGATGCGGACACCGGTGGCCGTGGCCGAGACCTTCGCCAGGGAGATCCGGTCCGCCGCGACGTCGGGGACGGTGACCGACACGGAGTCGAGCCGGCGGTCGAAGACCTGGGTGACGAAGGGGAAGCCGTTGATCTCGACCTCGGGTGTCGCCCGCAGGTCCAGCTGGTCCTGGACCTTCTCGGCCGCCGTGCGCTCTGCGTACAGCAGTGCCCAGCGGTCACCGAGGGCGAGGAAGGCGGCGAGGACGAGTACCGCGACGACGGCCTTCGCGGCAAGGGGCAGTGCGGAAAGAGTGGTCCGGCCACGGCCGCGCGGCCGGCGAGTCCGGCCGGTCCTGCCGCTCCACCGGCTGCCGGAGTCCCTGCGGTGGTTGGGGGGTGCCCAGGCTGCTTCTTCCTCCTCGTCCTCTTCCGCTCCTTCGGCGAATGTGCGCTCGTCGCCGTGGAGGAAGTCTTCAAGGAGTCCGTCGTCAAGAGGTCCTTCGTCGAGGGGTCCGTCGTCGAGGGCGGCGAGATCCTCGTACGGGTTCGGAGGGGCATGCGCCGCATCGGGGTGGGGGGTACGCATCGCCTGATTCGACCATGCGTACCAACCCCACCCGCAACTCGTACCCGCGGTTTGCGACTTACCTCACGGCCAACCGGCCATTACCCCCCGGACGCCCCCCGGATGCCCCCTAAATGCCTCGGGGCCGCCTCGGGGCCGCCTCACGGACCCGGATGAACCCGGACGGACCCGCACGGACCACTTACCTACTGGACGACGGTGATCCGGTTCGCCGCCGGCGGCGCGATCGGGTTCGCCGCTGACGAGTTGGCCAGCAGGTACTTCTCCAGGGCCGCGAGGTCGTCGTCGCCCACCAGGTCGTTCGTGCCCTGGCCGAGGGTGGTGAAGCCGTCGCCGCCGCCCGCGAGGAAGCTGTTCGTCGCGACGCGGTAGGTGGCGGCCGGGTCGATCGCGGTGCCGTTCAGCTTGACGGAGCCGGTGACGACACGATCGGCGCCGCTCTTCGTCAGGTCGAGCGTGTAGGTGAGGCCCGACGAGATCTGCAGCACCTTCGTGGAGGTCGCGTTCACGCCGGTGACCTGCTCCTTGAGCACCTGGACGAGCTGGGCGCCGGTGAAGTCCTGCAGGTTCACGGTGTTGGCGAACGGCTGGACGGTGAAGCCCTCGGCGTACGTCACCACGCCGTCGCCCTCGCTGCCCTTGGCGGCGTAGGTGAGGGGCGCGCGGATGCCGCCCGGGTTCATCAGCGCGAGGTCGGTCCCGGGGTCCAGCTCCTTGCCGTACGCGAGCTGCGCGTCGGCGATCAGGTCGCCGATCGGGGACTCGGTGCCGGCGTTGGAGATGTCACCGGAGATGTACCCGATGGGCTTGTTGCCGATCGGCGCCGCGAGGGTGTTCCACTTGGTGACCAGCTCGGTCATGTCCGGAGCCTTCGCCACGTCACGCGTCACCACGTGGTTCGCGGAGGCGACGGCGGTCCGGGCGATGTCACCGGTCCAGCGGTCGTACGTCAGCGTCGTGTCGGTGTAGAGCCGCCCGAAGGACGCCGCCGAGGTGACCGTGCGGGGCTTGCCCGACGGGTCGTCGATCGTGCACGCGTACGCCGCGTGGGTGTGGCCGGTGACCAGCGCGTCGACCTTCGGCGTGACGTTCTTGGCGATGTCCACGATGGGGCCGGATATGCCGTCGCCGCCACCGGGCGAGTCACAGTCGTAGTTGTACGACGCCGAGGCCGGCTGACCGCCCTCGTGGATCAGCGCGACGACCGACTTGACGCCTTGCTTCTCCAGCTCCTTGGCGTACTTGTTGATCGTCTCGACCTCGTCCTTGAACTTGAGGCCCTTCACACCCTCGGCGGAGACGACACCCGGGGTGTCCTCAAGGGTGACGCCGATGAAGCCGACCTTCACGCCGTTCTTCTTCCACACCCAGTAGGGCTTGAGGATCGGCTTCTTGGTCTTCTCGTCGAGAACGTTCGCGGTGAGGTACGGGAAGTCGGCGCCCTTGAACTTCTTGCCCGCCACGTAACAGCCGTCCGTGGGATGACAGCCGCCGTTCTGCAGGCGGCCCAGCTCCTTGGCGCCCTCGTCGAACTCGTGGTTGCCGACGCTCGTCACATCGAGGTCGAGCTTGTTCAGCGCCTCGATGGTGGGCTCGTCGTGGAAGAGGCCAGAGATCAGCGGGGAGGCGCCGACCATGTCACCGCCGGCCGCGGTGACCGAGTAGCCGTTGGCCTTGCTGCCTTCGCGGGCCTGGCGCAAATGCGTCGCCAGGTACTCGACACCGCCCGCGTCGATCGTCTTGGTGGTGCCGTCCGCCTGGTTCTCGGTGACCCGGCCGGAGGAGCCGGCCGGCGGCTCCAGGTTGCCGTGCAGGTCGTTGAAGGAGAGCAGCTGTACGTCCTGGTAGCGGCTCGGGCGCTGGTGGCCGGGCTTCTTCGTCGACTCGCCCGCGGACGCGGGCAGCGCCGCGACCAGGGCGCCGATGGTGGCGACGCCCGCGGCCGTGGCAAGGAAGCGGGTGGTGCGGCGTCTGCGGCGGTACGGCTGAGGTGTGGCTGACATGTGCCCCCCTGTGGGTCGGCTGAGATGCGGGCCCCCGTCCCGGCGCAGCCTAGAGTCAACGCGCGTAGCGCGACAGGGGGTTCAGGGTTACGGACTGATTGCCGTCAGGGGCACTTCACCGCGAACCGGACAGGCCGCGCCCCGGCCGCCCACTTCCCTGGCACGTCCCTGGAACCTCGCCAGCACCTCGCCGGCATCTCCCCCGCACCTCCCTCGCCCTGTCACGTACTCCCCTCGGCCGGCCACTTCGCCATGAACCGGACGCGCCGTACCCTCGTACCCATGACCAGCGACGACACCGCACCCGCTGCCCGCAAGCTCTCGGCCTCGCTCGGCCAGGGCGGCACCCCCACGGCCCGCTCCCTCGACATCCTCGCCACGCTGAGCCCCGAGCGGGCCGAGGCCGTGCTCGCGCTCCTCGCGGAGGCCGCCCGGGCGGACGGACAGCAGGCGGTGTCCGAGCAGGGCCGGCTGCGCCTGCGCGGAGACGCACGGGTGGGGGTGCGGCATCTGCTGCTGAGCGTCGAGGACGTTCTCGTCGGGTACGCGCAGCTGGAGGACACCGATCCCATCGAGGCGCCGGCCGCCGAACTGGTCGTCCACCCGGCGCACCGCGGCCACGGGCACGGTCGGGCGCTGGGCAACGCGCTGCTCGCCGAGTCCGGCAAGCGGCTGCGGGTGTGGGCCCACGGCGGTCACTCGGCGGCCCGCCATCTCGCCCAGGTCCTCGGCCTGGCGCTCTTCCGCGAACTGCGTCAGCTGCGGCGGCCCTTGACCGACCTCGACCTGCCCGGGCCGAAGCTCCCCGACGGCGTGCGGGTACGCACCTTCACTCCCGGTGAGGACGACGCCGCGTGGCTCGCCGCGAACGCCGCCGCCTTCGCGCACCACCCCGAGCAGGGCTCGCTCACCCAGCGCGACCTGGACGACCGCAAGGCCCAGCCGTGGTTCGATCCGGCCGGGTTCTTCCTCGCCTTCCGGGGCGATGAGCTGATCGGATTCCACTGGACGAAGGTCCACGAGGCCGAGGGGCTCGGCGAGGTGTACGTCGTCGGGGTGCGGCCCGAAGCGCAGGGCGGCGGCCTCGGGAAAGCCCTCACCACCGTTGGCCTCCAGCATTTGGCGAGGTCGGGGGTGCCGGTCGCCATGTTGTACGTCGATGCCGACAACCTGGCGGCCGTTGCCGTTTATGAGCGGCTCGGGTTCGTCACCCATGAGACGGATCTGATGTACCGGACGGAGTCCTGAACCCGGTCACAGCGCTAGGCCGCAAGGCCCGTAGCGGCTCCGTGCAGGCCCGTATGCCTATCGCTGTCGCGACGACCAGCAGCACCGCCCAGCGGTCGTGCGCGCTGTTCCAGTGAGGGTCGCCCGGGGCCACCAGGAGCGTCCAGTTGTCGGGCAGCAGCAGGTAGGCGGCGGCTGCGGTGGTGAGCAGCCAGGTCGCCACCACGACGCCCGGCTCGGTTGTCTGCCGCCGCCGGGCCAGCAGGGCCGCCGCCGTGAGGGTCAGTACCGCGGTGGCCGCCGCCTCCAGGGTGAGGTCGCCGACCGGCGGTCGTATCTCCTCGGGTACGAGGAGCAGCGCAGCCGTCCAGCAGAGCGCGGCCCACGGGGCGGCGAGCGCCACGCGCAGGCCGACGCGCAGCGGGCGGCGGACCGGCACCGCCGAGGTGATGTGCCGGGCCGGGTCGTCCAGCAGGAACGCGAGGCCGAGGGCGAAGGCCAGCGCGGCGGCTCGCAGCGCGAAGAGGCCGAGCTGCGGGTCGGGCGTACCGGGCTGCATGCGCGGGACGCCGGCCAGCAGCAGCCCCGCGGCGGCGCCGGCCGCGAGCGCGCGCCGGGGCATCGCGCGCCACACGGGCGGGAGAAGAGCGCGCGTCATGGTCGTCACTCCTCGCACGAGCCGGCCCCGCCGTCCTCGTCCGCGCCGTCCGTCGCCTTGCCCGCGGCCGGGACGCCGAGCAGTTCCGCCACCCGCTCGATCGACGTCTTGGGCGAGGTGAGCTCCGTCCACTTGGCCTTCACCTTCCCGGCGACGTCGTAGCGCGGCTTCTGGAGCAACTCCGCCACCACCCGCGTCTGTTCGGCGCTCATGCCGAAGGACTCAGTGGGCGACAGGACGAACGCGGAGCCCGAGTCGCTGTCGTCGAGGCGGACGTCGCGCAGCGAGCCCATCGGGTCGGACGCCCCACGCAACGCCATCCACATGATCGTCACCACCCGGGCGTCACACACCTCACTTGCCGCCTTCTCGTCGCCCACCACCAGCACGGACGCCACGGCGACCGCGAACTCGGGGACCCGGTTGCCGCCCCAGGCCATACCGACGCTCACATGGCCGGGCTCGCCGGACGGGGAGAGCTGGGCGTCGGCGTCCAGCCCGTCACGGGCGTCGAGGCGCTGATCCACCGTCATCCGCTCGGTGCCGGCCCTGCCGCCCGCGAGGCGCTGGACGCGGTCGACCACGGCGGCCCAGTCGTCGGTGCGGCTCGTCCACTCGGGGAACGCGCAGTACGAGGACTTCCCGTGCTCGACACACGTACGGACCTTCTCCGGGGTGACCGACCCCCGTTCGCGGGCCGCCATCGCCGCGGCCGGGGTCCCCTGGGACTGGCCGACCACACCCACCAGCATGAGGGCGAGCGATCCCGCGACGGCCGCCTTGACGACCGTCGTACGACCGCCGCTGACCAGCGTCGCGAGCAGGGCCATGAACAGGACGAGCCCGACGAGGTACAGGGCGTGCCAGCCCGCGGGGCGGCCCAGCATGTCGGAGGGGAACGGGGAGGCGCCGCTGAAGGTGACGACCGGGCTCAGCCAGCTCATCCATTCGGGACCGGACGGGGTCGCCGCGAACATCAGCCCGAAGAGCAGGACGACGAGGAGGATCGGCGCGGCGAACACGGAGGGGAACAGCCGGGCGAGCAGGACGCCGCCCGCGCCGCAGAGCAGGACCGTCAGCGGCCCGACGGCCAGTTCGGCGAGCGAACCGGTCCCGGCCGCCCCGGGCTTGAACGCGGCCCAGGCGAACTGGAAGGTGACACACGCGGCCGTGAACAGGACCGCCGGGACGACGGACAGCACATGGGCGGCCGTGCGCCGCCAGGGCTCGACGACCAGGACGTCGAAGTGGCGGTCCGTGCCGTGCCGGCGCGAGCGCAGGACCCCACGGTTGACGTTCATCATGACGACGAGCCCGAACAGCATCGGCATGAGCTGCGTGTCCCGGTCGATGTCCTGGAGCACCGGGAAGTCGCCCTGGCGCCGCGCGACCTCGTACCCGGTCCACACCATGTAGAGGATCGCGGTACCGAAGACGGAGGTGATCATGCGCAGCTCGCGGGCCTCGAACCGCGCGAGGGCGAACACGGCCGCCCAGGGGCGCGGCGTGTGCGTCGGCCCGGCGGTCCGCGCGGGTGTCTGGAGTACGGTGCTCATGCCGCCGCCACCTCCTCCGGTGACTCTCCGTCGAGGGTGAGCAAGTAGCCGTCCTCCAGGGTAGGTTCGAGCAGGTCGGAGCCCGCGGGGGGCTCACCGACGTTGCGGAAGGAGCCCGTACCGGTGCGCCATCCGGCCCACGCTCCCGGGTCGCGTTCGGTGCTGCTCCACACCCGGCCCGCCGCGCGCGCGCTCAGCTCGGCCGGGGTGCCCTCGAAGCGGACGCGGCCGCTGACCATGACGACCACTCGGTGGCAGAGCATCGCGACGTCCTCGGTCTGGTGGGTGGAGAGCAGGACGGTCCGCCCCTCCCCCGCCCGGGCGATCAACTCCCGGAAGCGCATGCGCTGTTCGGGGTCGAGACCGACGGTCGGCTCGTCGAGGACCAGGAAACCGGGGTCGCCGACGAGGGCGGCGGCCAGCGCCACCCGCTGGCGCATCCCGCCGGAGAGCTTCTTGATGCGCTTGCCCCGTACGTCGGACAGCGCGACGTCGTCGAGGACCCGCCGCACCTCGCGGTGCCGGGCGGTGCGGTCCGTCAGCTCCTTGAGGATCGCCACGTAGTCGACGAACTCGAAGGCCGTGAAGTCCGGGTGGAAGCCGGGTGCCTGCGGCAGATAACCCAGCGTGCGCCGCACCTCCTGGCGTCCGGCGGTCGTGCCCGGGTCGTTCCCGAGCACCGTGAACGCTCCCTTGTCCGGGGGCACGGCGGTGGCCAGGACCCGCAACAGGGTGGTTTTTCCGGCCCCGTTGGGCCCGAGCAGCCCGGTGACGCCCTCGCCGAACCGCACCGACACGCCGTCGAGCGCCGCCGTCCCGCCGTAGCGGAGGGTGAGCCCGGCAGCGGACACCGTCGGTGTCGAGGGAAGGTCAGACATGCGTGACTCCAGTGGAAGAGCGAAGACAGGAGGAAGACAGAGGGGCGGGGAGAGCGAAGGCAGGGGGCAGGGGCGGGAGCGAGGCAGGAGCGGGGCGAAGGCCCCTACTCGCCGCCCCCGTCGGACGAGGACGAGGAGGACGAACCCTGCTTGCGGGAGGAGGCCGGGAGGAGCACGGCGATGAAGTGGAGCACCCTGAGGAGAATCGAAGCGGTCATCAGCAGCCCGGCCTTGAACAGCTTGAGCCGCCTGCGCGAGGCATTCGACATCAGACCGCACCCCCACCCGGGAAGCCCGCGAACGGGGTGTGCGCGGAGGTCGAGTCGAAGCGGTCGCGGCGGAGGTAGAAGAACCCGGCGGCGAGCACGGCGACCGCGGCCGCGATGCCCTGCCCCGTCACCGTGTACGGCGCGAGGGTCCCCTCTGTCGTCCCCTGTGCGACCACCAGCACGGCGACCCACGTCCCGCCGACCAGGCTGGGCGCGAGGACCGGGCCCAGCCTGGGTGTCAGCGCGAGCCCGGTGGCGGTGAGTGCGAGCGCGGGCAGCAGCCAGGCCAGGGCGCGCAGCCCGTACGAGGGAAGCGCGAGCGTCGCGAGGCCGTTCAGCACGAGCGCGATGGCCAGCACGGGAATGGTGCGGATCATCAGCAGCCGGAACCCGTGCATCGGCGACACCACCGCCATCTCGTACGTCGGGTCGAGCGCGGGACCGTACGACAGCGCGACTCCGGCGAGGGGCAGCAGCGGGGCGAGGGCGAGGAACATCGGCAGTGTGTCGGGCGCCTGCGCGGAATTGGCCGCGATCACCGTCATGGCCAGTACGGCGACGACCGCGCCCAGCCAGGACAGCCGCAGCACGGGCGTGGCCGCGAGCAGCCGCGCCGTGTGGTCGGCCACCCCGATCCGTACGAGCATCGACTCCAGGAATCCCACGCGCGGCGCGTCCAGTTCGGCGTCGAGCCGCTGCCATCCCTCGTCCAGCGTGACCGGGTCGCTCACCTCGGCGAGCACCGCCCGGCAGCGCGCGCAGGCCACCAGGTGTGTGTCGGCCGACCAGAGCATCGGCGGCGCCAACTCGCCCCGCACGTACGCCCGAAGGTCTGCCTGCGCGACATGCCAGGTCATGCCGCTCGAATCGCGGACCTCGTTCGTGTCGCTCATGCCAACTCCTCCCGCAGCTGCTTGCGGGCCCGCAGGGCCCGTGTCTTGACCGTCCCCGGCGGAATGCCGAGCAGAACGGCCGCCTCCCGGGTGGTCAGTCCGTCGATGACCGTGGCCTGCAGGACCGACCGCAGCTCCGGCGACAGCCGGACCAGGGCACCCGCGAGGTCCCCGTGCTCCACACCCGCGAGCACACGCTCCTCCGCGGACGCCTCTTCCCGGTGTCGCAGCCGCGCGAGCGCCTGCCGCATCCGGCCCCGGGCGCCGTCGCCCCGCAGGGTGTCGATCAGCCTCCGCGAGCCGATCCGCCACAGCCAGCCGGCCACGTCTCCTTCCTCGCGGTAGCGGGCACTGCCGCGCCACACCGCGAGAAACGTCTCTTGTACGACGTCGTCGACCGTCCCCGTGTCGGAACAGCGGCCTCGCAGCCTCGCCCCGAGCCATGGCGCATACCGCCGGTACAGCTCTTCGAAGGCGCGCCGGTCACCGTCCGCCGCGATGGCCCGCAGCAGATCCCCGTCGCTTCTCGTTTCCCTCACACTCCCTCATCGCACGAGCACCACGAATCGGTTCACGCATCCTCGGTTCACGCATCCGCGAGAAGTTTTCGAGTTCCGGAATCCCGGATTCACCTTGACATGCACCCGGCCTGACCCCACTCTTTCACTACTCAATTAGTGAAAGGGGGTTTTCAGTGGTCGAGTATCGCATCGACCGGCGCAGTGGTGTCGCCACGTACGTCCAGATCGTCCAGCAGACGAAGCAGGCCCTGCGCCTGGGCGTCCTCGAACCCGGCGACAAGCTGCCCACGGCCCGCGAGGTCGTGGAGGCCACCGCGATCAATCCGAACACCGTCCTGAAGGCCTACCGCGAGCTGGAACGCGAGGGACTGGTCGAGGCCAGACGCGGCGTCGGCACCTTCGTGCGGCGCTCCCTGGGCGCCACCCCCGCCGACCACACCGCCCTGCGCTCGGCGCTGACCGGCTGGCTGGACGAGGCACGCGGGGAAGGCCTGGAGCGCGAGGACATCACCGCGCTCTTCACCTCTGTACTGGACGAGAAGTGCCCCGAGGGGGAGCGATGAGCAGGGACAACGAACGGACCGCGCTGGAAGCAGCCGGGCTGGTCAAGCGGTACCGGCGCAGGCGCGGACCCGTGCTGCAGGACTGTGCCTTCCACCTGCCGGCGGGCCGGATCTGCGCCCTGGTCGGGCCGAACGGCGCGGGCAAGTCGACCCTCCTGGCGCTGGCAGCCGGCCTGATCCGCCCCACCGAAGGCACGGTGAAGGTCCTCGGCACCACCCCCGCCGAGGCCCGCGAGCGCTTCGCCTACGTCGCCCAGGACAAACCGCTGCCGCCCCAGCTCACGGTCGCCGCCACCCTCCGGCTCGGCGAGGAGCTGAACCGCGCCCGCTGGGACCGGTCGGCCGCGGAACGGATCGCGTACGGGCAGCACACACCGGACCCGGACACGACCCGGGAGGGTGCCCTCCATCCCGGCGACAGGATCCGCTCGCTCTCCGGCGGCCAGCGCACCCAGGTCGCCCTCGCCCTGGCCTTCGGCAAGCGGCCCGAACTGATGCTGCTGGACGAGCCGATGGCCGACCTCGACCCGCTGGCCCGGCGCGAACTCCTCGGTGTACTGATGGGCGAGGCCGCCGAACACGGCACGACGATCGTGATGTCCTCGCACGTCATAGCCGAACTGGAGGGCGCCTGCGACCACCTGCTCCTCATGGGCGGCGGCCGGATCAGACTCGGCGGCGACCCGGAGCACCTGCTCGCCGCACACGCCCTGCTCACCGGCCCGGCGCGCGACCTCACCGGCCACACCGTCGTCGAGTCACGCGATGCCGGCCGCCAGCTCACCGCCCTGATCCGCCCGGACGGCCCGCTGCCCGACGACTGGCAGACCGCCACGCCCTCCCTGGAGGAACTGCTGCTGGCGTACCTGCGCAACCCGAAGGCACCCGACCTGTTCACCGAGAAAACCGCAACGCCCGGAGCGACCGGGGCGACCGGGGCAGAGAACGAGGGGGGTGCGCGCGTATGACAACCCTCCTCACCCCGCCCGGCACCTCCCCGCGCCCCGACCGCGCCCCCGACCGCGCCCTCGCTCGGTCGGTACTACGGCTGCACCGGACCGCCCTGTGGTCCTGGCTGCCGCTGGTTGTGGCCCTCCCTGCGGCCACGCTGTGCGGTCCGGCCGTCGCCGCACTCGCGGTCACCGCCGCGTTCGTCCTGCTCAACCGCCGTACCGCCGCCACAGGAGCCGCCGTATGAGTACCGTCGCCGCCAAGGGAACAGCCGAAGGAGCCGGGGGGCCGCACGGCGGACCGGTCACGGGGCTGCCGTGGGCCGTGCTGCGCCTGCACCGCCCGGCGCTGGTCCTGTGGGTCGCCTTCCTGCTGGCCGCCGTCGCCACGCTGGTCTGGGAGACCGAGGTCACCGCGGAAGCCGTACACGAGCGGCTCGCCGCCTGCGGCCAGAACCCGTCGGGCCCGAACTCGTACGTGTGCCCCATCCAGGCTCAGGTCGGCTACAGCGGAACCATCGGCTGGGCCTCCACCCTCGTCTACTACAGCTTCTTCGCCGTGGCCGCCTTCGCGGGCGGCGCCCTGATCGGCCGCGAAATGGAGAACGGCACCGCGCGGCTCGCCTGGACCCAGTCGGTCTCGCCGACGCGCTGGCTGGCCGCCAAGCTCGCGGTGCCCGCGCTGCTGCTCACGATCGGCGGCACCGTGTTCGTGTTCGCGTTCCGGTGGGCCTGGGTGGCCCAGCGGGACCTGATGAGCAACAACTGGGCCTCCGCCGACATCTTCGCCGCGCGCGGCCCGGTCCTGGTGGCGTACTCCCTGTGCGCCCTGGCCGTGGGCGCCCTCGCCGGGGTCGTGCTGCGGCGGTCGCTGCCCGCGCTGGCCGTCTCCTGCGGGGTGATGTACCTGATCAACCACATCCTGGAGGAGTACCGGCCGCACCTGTGGTCGTCGAAGTCCGGCGACAGCTCCTTGGGGGAGGGGTGGCGGAGCGGCAAGTGGGAGTTCGACGACCTGGCCTTCCAGCCCGAGTCCCACTACTGGCCCATGCACCTCGTCGAGACCGGAATCGTCCTCGCCATCACCCTTCTCGCCACCGGGGCGGCCTTCTGGGTCCTGCGCCGCCGAACGGCCTGACGGGAGCGCCCGGCCCCCGGTCCGTACGTCCCTCCTACGGGGGGAGGGACGTACGGACCAGCCATGCGGACCCCCGGGAGCCTCCCCCCGATATCCCGCACGTCATGTCGCCGTAACCAGTGATTCAGACTGGCTTGCGACCCTCGGTCAATGAACCCCGCCCCGCCCGAGCCCTCGCCTCCGCCGGAGCGCGAGCCCTCCCGCACGAGGGAGAACGAGAGTCCGCACCTCCATGCGGCGCTCCCGCCCGCTCGTTCCGACGCGCCGCTTTCCGGCCCGACACGGAAGAATGGGTTCATGAGCCAGCCCAATGTCCAGGCGCAGGTACAGCATCCGCAACCGTCCGTCGGTTCCATAGCCGCACACCGCCCGCACACCGTGGCGGCGAACGTCTCCGACCTGGAGCCCGACCTCGACGCCGACCTCGACGCGTACGAGGACCTGGTACAGGACGGCGTCCAGCTTCCGCAGGGCCGGTTCCTCGACCGGGAGCGCAGTTGGCTCGCGTTCAACGAGCGGGTCCTCGAACTCGCCGAGGATCCGAACACGCCCCTCCTCGAACGGGCGAAATTCCTGGCGATCTTCGCCAGCAACCTGGACGAGTTCTTCATGGTCCGGGTGGCCGGCCTGAAGCGGCGCATCGCCACCGGTGTGGCCACCCGCTCGGCCTCGGGCCTCCAGCCCCGCGAGGTGCTGGAGATGATCTGGGCCCGCTCGCGGGAGCTCATGGCCCGGCACGCCGCCTGCTACCAGGAGGACGTGGCGCCCCAGCTCGCGGAGGAGGGCGTCCACCTCGTCCGCTGGAGCGAGCTGTCGGAGAAGGAGCAGGCCCGCCTCTTCACGCTCTTCCGCCACCAGATCTTCCCGGTCCTGACCCCCCTCGCGGTCGACCCGGCCCACCCCTTCCCGTACATCTCGGGGCTGTCCCTGAACCTCGCCGTCGTCGTACGGAATCCGGTCTCCGGCCATCGCCACTTCGCGCGCGTGAAGGTCCCGCCGCTGCTCTCCCGCTTCCTGGAGGCCTCCCCGGACCGCTACGTCCCCATCGAGGACGTCATAGCGGCCCATCTGGAGGAGCTCTTCCCCGGCATGGAGGTCCTGCAGCACCACACGTTCCGCCTCACCAGGAACGAGGACCTGGAGGTCGAGGAGGACGACACCGAGAACCTTCTCCAGGCCCTGGAGAAGGAGCTCATGCGGCGCCGCTTCGGCCCGCCGGTGCGCCTGGAGGTCGAGGAGTCCATCGACCGGTACGTACTGGACCTGCTGGTACGGGAGTTGAAGATCTCCGAGGCCGAGGTCTACCCGCTGCCGGGCCCGCTGGACCTCACGGGCCTCTTCGGCATCGGCGCCCTCGACCGGCCCGAGCTGAAGTTCCCGAAGTTCATCGCGGGCACCCACCGCGACCTCGCGGAGGTCGAGTCGGCGTCCGCACCCGACATCTTCGCGGCCCTGCGCGAGCGCGACGTCCTGCTGCACCACCCGTACGACTCCTTCTCCACCTCCGTCCAGGCGTTCCTGGAACAGGCGGCGACCGACCCCGACGTGCTGGCCATCAAGCAGACGCTGTACCGGACTTCGGGCGACTCCCCCATCGTCGACGCCCTCATCGACGCCGCCGAATCGGGCAAGCAGGTCCTCGTCCTCGTCGAGATCAAGGCACGCTTCGACGAGCAGGCCAACATCAAGTGGGCCCGCAAACTGGAGGAGGCCGGCTGCCACGTGGTCTACGGCCTCGTCGGCCTCAAGACCCACTGCAAGCTGTCACTCGTGGTGCGCCAGGAGGGCGAGACCCTGCGCCGCTACTGCCACGTCGGCACGGGCAACTACCACCCGAAGACCGCCCGGCTGTACGAGGACCTGGGGCTCCTGACCGCCGACCCACAGGTGGGCGCGGACCTCTCCGACCTCTTCAACCGGCTCTCCGGCTACTCCCGCCGCGAGACGTACCGCCGCCTCCTCGTCGCACCCAAGTCCCTGCGCGACGGCCTGATAACGCGGATCAACAAGGAGGTCCAGCACCACCGTGCCGGACGTCCCGCCCATGTCCGCATCAAGGTCAACTCGATGGTGGACGAGGCCCTCATCGACTCGCTCTACCGTGCCTCCCAGGCCGGCGTACCGGTCGACATCTGGGTGCGCGGGATCTGCGCGGTGCGGCCGGGAGTCGCGGGCCTGTCCGAGAACATCCGCGTACGGTCCGTCCTCGGCCGCTTCCTCGAACACTCCCGGGTCTTCGGCTTCGGCAACGGAGGCGAGCCCGAGGTGTGGATCGGCAGCGCCGACATGATGCACCGCAACCTCGACCGCCGTATCGAAGCCCTGGTCAGGATCACCGACCCGGCCCACCGGGCGGCCCTCAGCCGGCTGTTCGAGACCGGCATGTCCGACACCACCTCCTCCTGGCACCTCGGCCCCGACGGCGAATGGACCCGGCACGCGACCGACGCCGACGGACAGCCCCTGCGCAACGTCCAGGAGATGCTCATTGACGCCCGGAGGCGCCGGCGTGGCACAGCAACACCTTGACCCGACGGCCGGACCCATGGCCGGGGACGCCCTCGCGGCCTATCTCCGGTCCCAGGCCACGGAGTTCCTCCGCGCGCTGCGCCAGCACCGCGAGGCCGGCGGCGCCACGGGTGGGGGTCCCCCCGCGCGAGCGCGTTCGAGCGTGGGGGAGAACGGCTCGAAGGAGGCCGTGGACGCGGCGCGCGCCCTGCGCCGCTCGGCCCGTCGCATCAGCGGCACCCTGCACACGTTCCGGCCCCTGCTCGACGAGGGCTGGTCGGAGGCCATGCGCCCCGAACTGGCCTGGCTGTCGGGGGCCCTGGCCCGCGAGCACGCCTACGGGGCCCGCCTGGAGCGGCTGCTCACGGCACTGCACCGGCTGTCGGGCTCGGCGGCGTTCCCGGCCCAGGCCGCCTCCGAGGTGCGCACGGAGGTACGAACGGAAGTACGGGCGGACGTGCGGACGGAGGTGCGGGCCGAGGTACGGACCGAGAAGGGCACCCTGACCGTCGGCGCGGCCAAGGCGGGCGCCCTCCTGGAACGCCAGCTGACCCTCGCCCGGACACGCTCCCACTCGGCCGCGCTCCAGGCCCTGGGCTCCAGCCGCTTCCACGCCGTCGCCGACAACGTCGCCGTACTGGCCAGCGAAGTCCCGCTCACCGCGACCGCGGCCATGACCGGGGCGGCCTCGGGTCTCAAGCCGCTGGCCGCCGCCGCTGAGCAACGCCTCTGCGACGCCGTCACCGGACTGCCCCTGGTCACCGCGGGCCACCCCTACAACTCGCAGGCCCTCGTCCACGGCCTCTCCGCCGACACGGCGCCGCAGCCCCAGGACGCCCCCTGGCACCAGGTACGCCTCCTGCTGCGCCTGCACCGCTACGCGCGCGAGATCCTCTTCGGCGGCGAAGCCCTCGTGGACGTACGCCTGTTGAACGCCGGCCAGGCCCTGGACCGGCACCGCGACGCGGCGGAGGCGGCCGCGGCGGCGGCCTCGGCGGCCCGCACCCCACGGATCGCCCCGGCGACGGCATACGCGCTCGGGGTGCTCCACGCGGACCAGCGACACGAGGTGGAAGCGGCCAGGTTCACGTTTCAGCGAGCCTGGATGAGGGAGACGGTCGGCACTCCGTGACCGACGGAGGCCGGTACTCGCGATGGGAGGCCCAGTGCAGGCGAACGGAGACCCCACGCACGCGAACGGAGAGCCGGTGCTCGCGGCGGGCTGCGTACTGTGGCGCCGCTCGCCCGCCGACGGCGAACTGCAGATCTGCCTGGTCCACCGGCCGAAGTACGACGACTGGTCCCACCCGAAGGGCAAGCTGAAGAGCGGCGAGGACGCACTCGCCGGGGCGCTCCGCGAGGTGGAGGAGGAGACCGGCCACACCTGTGCCCCCGGCCCCCGTCTGACGACCCTCCACTACGTGGCCAACGACCGCCCCAAGCAGGTGCGTTACTGGGCCGCCGAGGCGACTGGAGGCCGCTTCGTCCCCAACCGGGAGGTGGACCGCGTCCTCTGGCTCCCCCCGGCGGCGGCCCGCGAACGGATCACCCAGCCCCGCGACAGAGACCTGGTCGACGAACTGCTCGCGGTCCTGCGGCACGTTTAGCGCTGCGTGCGGGCCGCACGTGTCCGGCTGCGGGTGCGTGGGGGCTTGTCGCGCAGCTCCCCGCGCCCCTCAGCCGCGCCCCCTTACGGGGCTGCGGCATCTACCGGGTGCCCCCCGTCGCATGGGTCTGCGCGTCCGTGCGGGCCAGGCTGCGGGCGCGGCGGGCCGGGCCTCTCCAGCCGCAGGTGCACCGAGCCAGGCAGAAACGGCCCTGCTCGACTGTTGTCGTCCGGTGTTCCAGGGGACTGAGCTCTTCCTCTCGCGCCACGCGCTCCACGGTACCGATGCCGGGCAAACGCTTCCCCGTACCCCTGACCGGCGTGACAACACCCCCCACCCGTCGTTAGGCGGAACAACAGGAAGCCCGCCCAAGGACGTCCCGGCTGGGGGTAGCAGGCGATGGTGGAGCGGCAGCGAAAACGAAAGGACGGGGCGGTCGCCCTGGCCGCCGCGGCGACGGGGCTGTTGCTCTGCGCCGTCGGCTGCTCGGGCAGCGGGGCCGCTTCCGACGACGCCCGGTCCGCCGAGGACCCGGTCGAGATGCTCCACGGGGCCGCCGGGAACCTGATCCGAGCTGGCACCTCCAAGGCCCGTACGTCGATGGAAATGGCCACCGGCGGCACCCGCGTGACCATCCGCGGCGAGGGCGTCTACGACTTCGCGGGCCAGGTGGGGCGACTGAAGGTGCTCCTCCCGCAGGACCCGGCCGGCACCGACGGCCACCGCCCGATCACCGAGCTCCTCGCACCGGGCGCCCTCTACATGAAGAACCGCGGCGCGGGTGTGCCCGCCGACAAATGGGTACGCGTCGACACGGCCACCCTCTCCGACGGGAACCTGGTCACGGGCGGCGCGACCGATCCGTTCGCGGCCGCCGAGCTGCTGCGCGGCGCACGCAAGGCGGCGTACATGGGGAGGACGTCGGTCGCGGGCACGGCCGTACGGCACTATCGGGGGACCGCCGACCTCAAAGTGGCCGCGCGCGGCGCCGCGGCGGGCCATCAGGCGGCGCTGCGGGCGGCGGCGAAGGGCTTCGCCACGGCGACGGTCCCCTTCGACGTCTACCTCGACGACCAGGGGCGCGTCCGCAAGGTCCGCCACCGGTTCAGCTTCGTGAACGGGCAGCAGAAGGCCACGGTCGCGGTGTTCTCCACGACGCTGCTGTACGGCTTCGGAACCGCTGTCGACGTACATCTGCCGAAGGCGAAGGACATCTTCGCCGGGCGGATCGCCGAATGACGGAACGCCAGGTCGCAGAACAGCGAGTGACGGAACGGCGGGTCGCGGGACAGCGAGTGACGGAACGGCGGAGGAACGGGGGAGAAGTGACACCGGAGTGACGGAGTGGCCGGGCCGCAGCTGCCATGGGCGGGACGGTAGGAGGACTGAACACACGGGGCCGGAAATGGTCCGTTGGTGCCATGCGCTGTCCGTGGGCCTCTCCCTACTCTAGGAAGTCGGTGACGGCAGGAAGAGGTGATGCACGTGGCTCCTACGCGCGGTACGGCAGTTCAGGACCACGTGGCCCTCGCCGAGATCGAGCTGTGCGGCGACCTGATCATCGCGGCCTCCGCCGCCCGTGAGGACCGGCTCAGCCCCGACCGTATCGACGAGGTGCTCAGAGTGGCCGAAGAGCGCTTCCTCGAGGAACACGGCAACAGCGCCGGAAAGTGACACCGCTCGCGGACAACGCACCGGCCCCGCGCTCCCGCCCCCGCCCCCGCCCCCGCCCCCGCAGGGTCACGTACGCAGCAGCCGTGCGATCGCCTTCGTCGCCTCCTCCACCTTGGCGTCGATCTCGGCGCCGCCCTTGACGGCGGCGTCCGCGACGCAGTGGCGCAGGTGCTCCTCCAGAAGCTGGAGGGCGAAGGACTGCAGGGCCTTCGTGGAGGCGGAGACCTGAGTGAGTATGTCGATGCAGTAGACGTCCTCGTCGACCATGCGCTGCAGGCCGCGGACCTGGCCCTCGATCCGCCGCAGCCGCTTGAGGTGCTCGCCCTTCTGGTGGTGGTAGCCGTGGATCCCGCGGTCGTGGTCCGTCACGATCTCCCCGGCACCCGTCTCCGCGGCACCGGTTGCCGCACTCTCCCCGGAGGGCGCCGTGGCGCCGGCCTCGGTGGTCGTCATCGCGTCCTCCTGCTGACTTATACCCCTACCGGGTATATTGTAACGAACTTTGCTGGGTATAGGGCCCTTGGCCAACGCCCTCGTGGGACCCCGTGCTGATCACTGTGCCCGATGGGCGACACTGGGGGGCGGCCGTTAGCCGTGGCCGGATGATGCGCCTAGCATCAGCCTGACCGACACCGAAGCAATCCGAGGACCCCACGTGCGCTTTCGTCTGACCCCCAGGGAGACGAGCTTCTACGACATGTTCGCCGCGTCCGCGGACAACATCGTCACGGGCTCCAAGCTCCTGATGGAACTGCTCGGGGCGGACTCGTCCGGCCGAGTCGAGATCGCAGAGCGTATGCGGGCCGCGGAACACGCCGGTGACGATGCCACGCACGCGATCTTCCACCAGCTGAACTCCTCGTTCATCACGCCGTTCGACCGCGAGGACATCTACAACCTCGCCTCCTGCCTCGACGACATCATGGACTTCATGGAGGAGGCCGTCGACCTGGTCGTCCTCTACAACGTGGAGGAACTGCCGAAGGGCGTCGAGCAGCAGATCGAGGTGCTGGCGCGGGCGGCGGAGCTGACCGCCGAGGCGATGCCGAACCTGCGCACGATGGACAACCTCACCGAGTACTGGATCGAGGTCAACCGCCTGGAGAACCAGGCCGACCAGATCCACCGCAAGCTGCTCGCCATGCTCTTCAACGGCAAGTACGAGGCCATCGAAGTGCTGAAACTGAAGCAGATCGTGGACGTCCTCGAAGAGGCCGCCGACGCGTTCGAGCACGTGGCCAACACGGTGGAGACCATCGCGGTCAAGGAGTCCTGACCTCTTCATGGACACCTTCGCCTTGATCGTGACCATCGGCGTCGCGCTCGGATTCACCTATACCAACGGCTTCCACGACTCCGCCAACGCCATCGCCACCTCCGTGTCCACGCGTGCGCTGACGCCGCGCGCGGCACTCGCGATGGCCGCGGTGATGAACCTCGCCGGCGCCTTCATGGGCAGCGGCGTCGCCAAGACCGTCAGCCAGGGCCTGATCGAGACACCGCACGGCAACAGGGGCATGTGGATCCTGTTCGCCGCCCTGGTGGGCGCGATCGTGTGGAACCTCGTCACCTGGTACTTCGGCCTCCCGTCCTCCTCCTCCCACGCGCTGTTCGGCGGCATGGTGGGCGCGGCGCTCGCGGGCGGCATCGATGTCATCTGGTCCGGCGTCCTGGAGAAGGTCGTCATCCCGATGTTCATCTCCCCCGTGGTCGGCCTGATCGCCGGCTATCTGGTGATGTGCGCGATCATGTGGCTCTTCCGCAGCTCCAACCCGCACAAGGCGAAGCGCGGTTTCCGTATCGCGCAGACCGTGTCGGCGGCCGGCATGGCCCTCGGCCACGGCCTCCAGGACGCCCAGAAGACGATGGGCATCGTGGTGATGGCCCTGGTCATCTCGGATGTCGAGGAAGCGGGCGACCCGATTCCGGTCTGGGTCAAGATCGCGTGCGCGGTGATGCTGTCCCTGGGTACCTACGCCGGTGGCTGGCGCATCATGCGCACGCTGGGGCGGAAGATCATCGAGCTGGATCCCCCGCAGGGCTTCGCCGCGGAGACGACCGGCGCCTCGATCATGTTCAGCACCGCGTTCCTCTTCCACGCGCCCATCTCCACGACGCATGTCATCACGTCCGCGATCATGGGTGTCGGAGCCACGAAGCGGGTGAAGGCGGTCCGCTGGGGTGTCGCCAAGAACATCATCCTCGGCTGGTTCATCACCATGCCGGCGGCGGCCCTGGTGGCAGCGGCCAGCTTCTACATCGTGAACCTGGCATTCCTGTAAAGACTTTCCGTCAAGAACCTTCCGTCCTTCGCTGGAAGCCTTCTGTCCTTCGCTGGAAACCTTCTGTGAAAACAGCCAACGGGCCCGCCCCCCGGAGACCGGGAGGCGGGCCCTATTGGGCCCCGCGGTGGCACCGCCATGCAGCACCGCGAGGAGTCTGAGGTGTTGGAGGGGCTGAAGGGGTGGAGGAGGGGGCTGAGGGGTCTGAGGGGTCTACGGAAGAGACCGGCTCAGCCGAAGCGCCCCGAGATGTAGTCCTCGGTCGCCTGCACGGACGGGTTCGAGAAGATCCGCTCGGTGTCGTCGATCTCGATGAGCTTGCCGGGCTGTCCCACCGCCGAGAGGTTGAAGAACGCCGTCCGGTCGGAGACCCGCGCCGCCTGCTGCATGTTGTGCGTCACGATGACGATCGTGAAGCGCTCCTTCAGCTCACCGATCAGGTCCTCGATGGCCAGCGTGGAGATCGGGTCGAGCGCCGAGCAGGGCTCGTCCATCAGCAGCACCTGGGGCTCCACCGCGATCGCACGGGCGATGCACAGCCGCTGCTGCTGACCGCCGGACAGCCCCGAGCCGGGCTTGTTCAGCCGGTCCTTGACCTCGTTCCAGAGATTCGCGCCCTTCAGCGACTTCTCCACGACGTCGTTCAGCTCGGACTTCTTGTACGAGCCGTTCAGCCGCAGCCCCGCCGCCACGTTGTCGAAGATCGACATGGTCGGGAAGGGGTTCGGCCGCTGGAAGACCATGCCGATGGTCCGGCGTACGGACACGGGGTCGATGCCGTGCGCGTACAGGTCCTCGTCGTCGAGGAGGACCTTGCCCTCGACGCGCCCGCCGGGGGTGACCTCGTGCATGCGGTTCAGGGTCCGCAGGAAGGTGGACTTGCCGCAGCCGGACGGGCCGATGAACGCCGTCACCGAGCGCGGCTCCACCGTCATGGAGATGTCTTCGATCGCCTTGTGGGCTGAGTAGTAAGCGGTGAGCCCGCTCACATCGATTCGCTTGGCCATGTCAATCACTGCTTCTTTCGGAAAGGTCACTGGTTGGCCCCGCGCGGCGGCAGCCGCACCTTCTTCTTCAGCGGCCGGTCTTCGGGGCCTTCCAGCGGGCGATCCCGCGGGCGGCCATGTTCAGGAGCATCACGAAGGCGATCAGCGTGAGAGCCGCCGCCCAGGCACGGTCGTACGCCGCGTTGGCGCCGGCGCTGTTCGCGTACTGCTGGTAGATGTACAGCGGCAACGACGCCTGGGCGCCCTCGAACGGGTTCGAGTTGATGAAGTCCGCGCCCCACACCAGCAGCATCACCGGAGCGGTCTCACCCGTGATGCGGGCGACGGCGAGCATGACGCCGGTGGTGATACCGCCGACGGAGGTCGGCAGGACCACCTTGAGGATGGTGCGCCACTTGGGCACGCCCAGCGCCAGGGAGGCCTCCCGCAGCTCGTTCGGGACGAGCTTGAGCATCTCCTCCGTCGAGCGCACGACGATCGGCATCATCAGGATGGCCAGCGCGAGCGAACCGGCGAATCCGAAGGGCTGCAGGTCGAGCATGACCATGAGGCTCAGGATGAACAGACCCGCGACGATCGAGGGGATGCCGGTCATCACGTCCACGAAGAACGTGACGGCCTTGGCGAGGCCGCCCCGCCCGTACTCCACGAGGTAGACCGCGGTGAGGACACCGACCGGCGCCGCGATCACGGTGGCGAGACCGACCTGCTCCAGCGTGCCGAGGATGGCGTGATAGATACCGCCGCCGGGCTCGGAGTCCGCGACCACACCCATCGAGTGGGTCAGGAAGTAGACGTCGAGGACCTTCACACCGCGCTTGACGGTCTCCCAGATCAGGGAGGCCAGCGGAATCACGGCGACGAGGAAGGAGACCCAGACGAGGCTGGTGGCGATCCGGTCCTTGGCCTGCCGGCGGCCCTCCACCTTGGTGGAGATGGCGTACGTACCGAGGACGTAGAGGATCGCGGCGATCAGCCCCCACTGGACGCGGCTGTGCAGCCCGGCGCCCAGGCCGATGCCGATCGCGACGACGAGGGAACCCGCGGCGATCGCCCATGGCCCCCACTTGGGCAGGCTCGCGCCGCGCAGCGTGCTGGGACGCCTGTCGGTGACTGTGGCCTGGCTCATGCGTTGGCCCCCGAGTACTCCTTGCGGCGAGCGATGATCGCGCGGGCCGCGCCGTTGACCAGCAGGGTGATGACGAACAGGATCAGACCGGAGGCGATGAGCGCGTCACGGCCGAACTCCGACGCCTCGCCGAACTTGCTGGCGATGTTCTGGGCGAAGGTGCCGCCGCCCGGGTCGAGCAGGCTGGCGTGGATCTTGAAGTCCGGCGAGAGGACCGTGGCGACGGCCATGGTCTCGCCGAGCGCGCGGCCGAGACCGAGCATCGAGGCGGAGATGACCCCGGAGCGCCCGAAGGGCAGGACCGTCAGCCGGACGACCTCCCAGCGGGTGGCGCCGAGAGCCAGCGCGGCCTCCTCGTTCATCCGCGGTGTCTGCCGGAAGACCTCACGGCTGACGTTCGTGATGACCGGCAGGATCATGATCGCGAGCAGGATGCCCACGGTCAGCATCGAGCGCGGCGCGCCCTCCTCCCAGGCGAGGATGCCGGTCCAGCCGAAGTAGTCGTTCAGCCAGCCGAACAGCCCGCCCATGTACGGCACGAGGACCAGGGCGCCCCACAGGCCGTACACGATGGACGGCACCGCGGCGAGCAGGTCGATCACGTACGCGAGGAGGCCGCCGAGCTTGCGCGGCGCGTAGTGCGTGATGAAGAGCGCGATACCGACCGCTACGGGGACCGCGATGGCCATGGCGACGATCGAGGAGACCACCGTGCCGAAGGCGAGGACCGCGATACCGAAGGACGGCGGTTCGAGGCTGGTGTTCCACTCGAAGGTGGTGAGGAAGTTCGCGTCGTCCTTGCTGATGGCCAGGGCGGCGCGGTAGGTGAGGAAGACCGCGATCGCGGCCATGATCACCAGCAGGAAGATGCCGGACCCGCGGGAGAGCGCGAGGAAGATGCGGTCGCCGGGGCGGGTCGCGCCACGGGCGGCGCGCTTCTGCTCGACGGGGGTCGGGGCGACGGAGGGGGGCGGAGGTGCGTCTTGAGTAGATATATCCATCGGGTTCTCCGGTCTGCGGAACCGTTGCGGAGCGGCTCCAGGCGGCGGTGCACCGGACGGTGCGGCCCGGTCCCGCCGGGGGACCGGGCCGCACACTCAGGTCAGCTCAGGTCGGCGATGGTGGTGCGGACCTTGGCGATGATCTCCTCGGGGATCGGCGCGTAGTCGGCCTCGGCGAGGAGCTTCTGACCGTCCTCGCTCGCGATGTAGGTGAGGAAGGCCTTCGTGGCGGGCAGGGTCTCCGCCTTGTTGCCCTTGTCGCAGACGATCTCGTACGTCACCAGGGTGATCGGGTACGCGCCGTCGGCGGTGGGCTTGTAGTTGAGTTCGAGGGCCAGGTCCTTGCCCGTGCCGACGACCTTGGCCTCGGAGATGGCCTTGGTGGCGTTGTCGACGGTCGCCTCGACCGGCTTGGCGGCCTCGGTCTTCAGGTCGACGGTGTTGACGCCGTCCTTGGCGTACGACAGCTCGAAGTACGAGATGGCGCCGGCGGTCTGCTTCACGTTCTGCGCCAGACCGGCCGAACCCGAAGCGGACTGGCCGCCCTCGGCCTGCCATGCCTTGCCGCCCTCGTACTTCCAGTCGGCCGGGGAGGCGGCCTTCAGGTACTTGGTGAAGTTGTCCGTGGTGCCGGAGTCCTCGGAGCGGTGGAACGGCTGGATCTTGGTGCTCGGGAGCTTGGCGTCGGGGTTCAGCGCCTTGATCGCCTTGTCGTTCCACGTCTTGATCTTGCTGTCGAAGATCTTGGCGAGGGTGGAGGCGTCGAGGACGAGGTTGTCCACGCCGGGCACGTTGTAGCCGACCGCGATCGGGCCACCGACCATCGGCAGGTCGATGGGCGTGCCGCCCTTGCAGACGTCCTTGGCGGCGGTGACCTCTTCGGGCTTCAGCGCGGAGTCGGAACCGGCGAAGGCGACCTGGCCCTGCGTGAACGCGGTGATGCCGGCGCCCGAGCCCTCGGGCTTGTAGTTGATCTGGACGTCCTTGCAGGCAGCGGCGAACTGCTTGACCCAGGCGTCGATCGCGTTCTGCTGCGCGGAGGAGCCGTTGGCCAGCAACTGGCCCTTGGCGTCGTCACACTTGATGGAACCGCTGGCGGCCGTCGTGCCGCCGCCGTCCCCACTGCCACCGGTGTCGTCGGAGCCGCACGCCGTCAGCGCCAGGGCGCCGGAGACGGCGACAGCACCGAGGGAAAGGGCGCGAAGCCGGTTCTTGCGCTGAAGCTTCACTTTCGGGAGTTCCTTCCAGAAGCCGCCGTGGTGGGCGGCGTGCGATGTCGTGGGGCAGCCCCTGGTCCGACGAGACTGCTTGGTATTTCTGTTCATCGACCGGCGCATGCACTCGCTTCCGTCCGCACTACGCACCGGGTAAGGCCGAAATTAGGCAGAACAGGTGAAGCGACCAATGGCCGTGAGTGAACGCAGGGTGAACCCCTGCCGTCAGTGCGGTGAGGTCACGGAACGCTTACGGGTTGAACACGTACGGGTCCCGACGACCGGAGGCCTCCCTTTCGGAACGGCGACCCCGGCTCGCCCTCCCCGGCCGGAACACGACGGCACCCCATCAGGCCCCGGGATTGCGGAGCGCCGCCGGTGGAACCCGCCGGACCGTGGGCCCGTCTCGTACCACGGGAGCAACGAGAGGCTCACATGGCACGGGAGGGGCACATGCAACGGCGTACGTTCATCGGCGGCGGCGCCGCGGT
Organism: Streptomyces sp. NPDC048484; assembly: GCF_040651415.1. Taxonomy (NCBI): domain Bacteria; kingdom Bacillati; phylum Actinomycetota; class Actinomycetes; order Kitasatosporales; family Streptomycetaceae; genus Streptomyces; species Streptomyces sp. NPDC048484. Next base: position 15,148 of record NZ_JBEZJY010000044.1, on the reverse strand, counting down.
CGCAGTGACAGCGGCGTCGGCCGCGTGCAGCGACGAAGGCTCCGGACCACGGTCGGCCACGGGGACGCGCGCATCCGGTGCACAGACCGACCCCGGAGCCGGCACCGCAACGACCTCGACCAGCACGACGACCACAACAGCCAAGGGCACCGCGGCGGCCGACTGGCGGGCACTGGCCAAGGATCTGGACGGGCCCCTGGTCCGCCCCGGCGACGCCGACTGGGCGGCGGCCCACCAGCTCTACAACACCCGGTTCGACGCCCTGAAGCCCACGGCGGTCGCGTACGCGGCCCACTCCGACGACATCCGTGCGGCGCTCTCCTACGCCCGCGCCCACGACATCCGCGTCTCCATCCGCAACGGCGGCCACTCGTACGCCGGCTGGTCCTCCGGGGACGGCAGACTGATCGTCGACGTATCGAAGCTTTCCAAGGTGCGGGCGTCCGGCGACGAGGCCGTGGTCGGCGCGGGCGCCAAGCTGATCGACGTCTACCGCGGGCTCGCCGCGAAGGGCGTGACCGTTCCGGCGGGTTCGTGCCCGACGGTGGGCATCTCGGGTCTGACGCTGGGCGGCGGCCACGGGGTGGTGTCGAGGGCGTACGGCCTGACGTGCGACAGCCTCACGCAGGCGACCCTGATCACGGCGGACGGCAAGCAGCTCACCGCGAGCGCGACCGAGAACAAGGACCTGTTCTGGGCTCTGCGCGGCGCGGGCAACGGCAACTTCGGCGTCGTCACCGAGTTGCGCTTCAAGACGCATCCGGCGCCACAGGGCGTCACGGCGAACATGTCCTGGCCCTGGTCGAGGGCGGCCGCGGTCATCAAGGCCTGGCAGGAGTGGGGCCCCGACCAGCCCGACGAGATCTGGTCCTCGCTCCACCTCGCGAACTCGGCCGGTGGCACGCCCACGGTCTCCGTCGCCGCGTTCTCGCTCGGCACGTACGGCGAACTGCAGAACGCCGTGGACCGCCTCGCCGACCGGATCGGCGCCTCCGCCCGGAGCGTCTCCCTCAAGCGCCGTTCCTACCAGGAGTCGATGGAGGTGTACGCGGGCTGCTCGACCTTCCCGACCGACGCCCAGTGCCATCTCCCGGGCGGGACACCGGGCCGCTCGGCGCGGGGCGCGCTGGGCCGCGAGACGTACGCGGGCCGCTCGGACTTCTACGACCGCTCGATCTCGGCGGCGGGCATACAGACCCTGCTCGCCCGAATATCCGGAGTGCGGGGCGGCACGGGAAGCATCGCGCTCACCGCGCTCGGCGGCGCGATCAACCGCGTCGACCCCACGGCGACGGCCTTCGTCCACCGCCGCTCGCGCATGCTGGCCCAGTACATCGCGGCCTGGCGCCCCGGCACATCCGGCTCCGCGTCCCAGTCCTGGCTGGCACAGGCCCACACGTCCATGCGCCCCCACGCCTCAGGCGCGGCCTACCAGAACTACACGGACCCCACCCTCACCAACTGGCGCAAGGCGTACTACGGTTCAGCGGCCCCACACCTGAAATCCCTGAAATCCAAGTACGACCCCAAGGACTTCTTCAAAGACCCCCAGTCCCTCTAGAGCCACGAGGCCACAGGCCAGGGGCCAGAGGGCCTAGGGGCGCGGGGAACGGCGCAGTCTTTCAAGGCCGCAGGCCAGGGGCGCGGGGAACGGCGCAGTCTTTTAGGGGCGCGGGGAACTGCGCGACAAGCCCCCACCGAGCGGCACCCGACAACGAGCCCCGACACGCCACCCCGACCCCCCGCCACCCCGGCAGCCCTCTGCCTACGCAGCGAGGTCCCGCTCCTCGGACCCGGCACCAGCCCCAGCCCCGGCCCCCGCGTCGGCCTCAACCTCGCCCCGAGCCCCGGGAACCCTTTTCCCCCGCTCACCGGCGGAGCCACCCGCGTGGACCAGCCACCGCCCCCGCCCAGACCGCTCGACCGCCTTCACCACAGGCGTCAACAAAGCAGTGGCAAGCGGCGAAAGCAGCAGAACAACCGCCGTCCCGAGGGCAAATCCCCCCACGACGTCAGTCGGATAGTGCACGCCCATATAAATCCGGCAGAACCCACCGAACAGCGCAAGCCCTATCCCGACAAGGCCGAGCTTCCGGTTCGCGACAAACAGCCCGACAGCCATCGCCATCATGAGAGTCGAGTGATCGCTGACGAACGAATAGTCGCTCTTGCCGCCGATCAGGACTTCCAGCCCATCGTGGTCCACAAAGGGCCGGGGCCGTTCGACAAAGCCCCGTATCGGCACATTCACGAGTACGGCGACCCCGGCGGCCAGCGGCGCCCAGATCAGTGAGGCCACGGAGGAGGCGGCATCGTCTCCACCCCGCAGCCGAACGGTCCGCCAGCACCAGAGCACCAGCAGAACCATGACGAGCAGGAGTCCCCACTCGCCCACGAACTCCATGACGCGGTCGAACCAGTGCGGCGCGTCTTTGGCGAGACCATTGATGTCGTAGAGCAAGTCGACGTCTGGGTTCGATCCGGAGTCGGCGAGTCCAGCCATGGTGCAGCGGCCCTTCGTCGTCATCTTCCCGACGCACCCCATCGGATGCGCCGCGCCATCAACCACCGTCGTCGGCTTCAGGAACAGGAACGCACAGTCCCCCTCTATACGTTCCGCCCTCCACCGAATGATCACCCAGACGTTATCGAAGGGAGATACATCACTGCAGTTCAGGGGAGGGTTTCACACAGAGGTGGGCAATGCTTTCGCGCCATCTTCGGTCACACGGGTCGCCCCGAAGTAGTCGGGAGTGTCGATGGGGTCGAAGCGGATCACGGCTCCCGGCCGAGGGGCGTTGATCATATATCCACCGCCGACGTAGATGCCCACGTGGCGGATGGCCCGGGAGTTGGTGAGGTCGTCCGAGAAGAACACCAGATCCCCGGGCAGCAGCTCGTTCCGCTTGGGATGCGGCCCGGCGTTGTACTGGTCGTTGGCCACCCGGGGCAGGGTGATCCCCACCCTCTCGTACGCGGCCTTGGTCAGCCCCGAGCAGTCGAAGCGTCCTCCCTGGTCAGCGGTGCCGTTGCCGCCCCAGAGATAGAGCGTGCCGAGCTTCTTCTGCGCGTAGTCGATGGCGGCGGCGGCCTGCTGCGAGGGCTGCACACGACCGACCGGAGCGGCGAAGCTCTCCTCCAGTGTCGTGATCGTCTTCACGTAGTTCTGGGTTTCCTTGTACGGCGGAACGCCCCCGTATTTGATGACGGCGTACGCCCCCGCGTTGTACGCGGCGAGCATGTTCTTCGTCGGGTCTCCGGGCGCGTCCTTGACGTACTTCGCGAGCGAGCAGTCGTACTTCGCGGCCGATGGAATCGCGTCATTCGGATCCCATACGTCGCGGTCGCCGTCCCCGTCGCCGTCGATTCCGTGCGTGGCCCACGTTCCGGGGATGAATTGCGCTATCCCCTGTGCGGCGGCCGGGCTCTTCGCGTCGGGATTGAACCCGCTCTCCTGATACAGCTGCGCGGCGAGAAGTGCCGGATTAATCGCGCTGCACAGATTGCCCCACTTCTGCACGAGGGTCTGATATGCCGCCGGTACGGCGCCCTTGGCCAGGCCGACGGCCCCCTGCCCCACGCCGTTGGCGAGGTTCCCGGCGACCATGTAGACGCCGACGACCAGCACCATGACGAAGCTAAGCCCCGCTCCCGCTGCGGCGGCCGCCAAGATCCAGGCCTTACGCACCGTCAACCGCCCCTCGCCGCACGGTAATCCGCCGACCGTCAGTGTAGATGCGCCGGCCTCACCACGGAATGATCACCTGCCACCCTTCCGGATATCCGGCACAGCGCGGCGATCCCGCACGAACCGGATCAGCGAAGCGGTAGCCCAACTCCTGCGCGCTGCCCCCTACGCGTCGGCGCCTCGCCCGGCACGCGGCGAATCCCCGTACAACGGGAACCGGTCCGTGGCCACCTCGAAGCCGAGGGGCGAAGGCAGCGTGAGCGGCTCCCCGAACTTGCCGGGCAGCACCTCCCGATAGGCACCGTTGTCCGGATGGGTGTGAAGGGCCCAGGTGCCCTTCCGAGGGTCGATGGCAAGGAGGGCCGCCACGCCCGCGACGGCGTACCAGTCGGTCTTGTCCCTGATCTCCCTGGACTTCTCGGACTGCGAGATGACCTCGACGGCGACTTCGATATCGCGCGGATCGAGCAGCCAGTCGTCCGACTCCAAGAACTCACAGGGGCAGACCAAGAGATCCGGCGTCACGTAGTCGTCCGGTTCATCCGGCATCTCGATGGACGACATCTTCACAGCGACAAGCTCCGGCGGCAGCTGCGGCCTGATCATCTCTTCAAGGAGATAGATCACTTTGGCGCGCTTGCCACGCGGCGTCGGGGACATCACGAACTTCCCTCTCAGAACCTGCACCCGCAGACCTGTCGCCTCCTCAAGATTCTCGGCGACCTCGCGCAGATTTCCGGGGCGGGGCTTGGGACGGATCCGCGGCACTGACGACACCGTCACGATGTCCGACCTCGGCAGTGAAACTGCCGTACTGCGCGGTCTCTCCACTGCGTCCGTTTCACGACCCGCACGGGTGCACGCCGTCATCCTGAGCCGCTGCTCAACCTCTGTCACACCACTCCCCCTCACGTTCCGACCACCTACCATCACCCTAGGTCACGTCACTGACACTCGGCCCACAGCAGCTTCCCGCCCCGGCCTCCGCTCGGCGCGTACGCGCCCCACGTATCGGCGCACGCCTGCACGAGGTGCAGCCCGCGCCCGCTCTCCGCCATGTCCGGCGGTACGACACCGGGCTCGTCGAAGCCCTTCGGGACGGTGGGGTCGGAGTCCCACACACCGATACGCACCCGCCCGGCATCGACGGCCCGCAGCCGTAGGGCGTACGGGCCGCCGGTGTGGAGGTGGGCATTGGCGAGCAGCTCGGCGGCGACCAGCTCAGCGGTGGGGGTGAGCCGGGCGAGGTCATGCGCGGCGAGGACGGTACGCAGGGTCACGCGGGCGATGCCCGGGGCACGGGGGTCGCGCGGGAGCGTGAGGGTGTAGGTCCGGGACGGGGATACGGTTGCCATCAGAAGTCTCCGATCACGTAGAGGAGTTGGACGGTTGCTCAGTGACCGCGGTCGCTCCGTCGAGCGGGGTACTTCTGAGCGGGGCGCCTGAACCCCAAGGTAGGGCGTGAACCGATAATGAGTTATCGGAATTCTCGAAAAGGGCTAGGCTCCCACTCGTGTAAGTGACCAGCCGTGGCGAGAGGCAAAGCGAACCGTGAGAAGCAACCCGACGGGACGTCAACTCCGTTTGGGCGCTGAGCTGCGCAAACTCCGTGGACGTGCGGGGCTGACGTCCACCGAGGCGGGTCAACTCCTGGGCATGAAGCAGAACCAGATCAGCAACATGGAGTCCGGCCGCATGGGCGTGAGCCCGGACCGTGTACGCCTACTGGCCTGCCACTACGACTGCCCGGACAAGGCCCTGATCGAAGCCCTCACCAACATGACGAACGACCGTAGGCGCGGCTGGTGGGAGGAGTACCGCGAGTTCGTACCCAGCCCGCTGCTGGACCTACCCGAACTGGAACATCACGCCACGTCATTGCGCGACAGCGTCACGGCTCGCATCCCGGGCCTGCTCCAGACCCTCGACCACGCTCGTGAGATCTTCCGCCAAGCGGTCACCGAACTCACACCGCCCGATATCGAGTACCGCCTGTCGTTCCGCATCAAGCGACAGAGCGTGCTCTACCGCGACGACCCCACTCCGTACGAAGCCGTCATCCACGAGGCGGCCCTGCGTATGAAGGTCGGCGGACCGACCGTGGCCCGACAGCAGCTCCAGCACCTGCTCGACATGAGCGACCGAGAGCGCATCACCTTGCGGGCCATCACCTTCGACGCCGGGGCCTACCCGGGGTCCGGCCAATCGATCCACTACGCCCACGGCCCCGTATCGCAGCTCGACACCGTGTATCTCGATCAAGCCCACGGCCTCGCGTTCCTCGACGCCGACGCACAGTTGCACAAGTACCGCACACTGTTCGACCGGATCGAGAGGATCACGATCTCACCGGAGAAGACCCGCGACCTCATCCAGCACGTGATGCGAGAGCTGTGAAGGGAATGCCCATGAACCCACGTTGGCAGAAGTCGTCGTACTGCTCCGAGGGAGCCTCCTGCGTACACATAGCCACCACCCCCGCCGGCGTCATCCACCTCACAGAAAGCGGCGACCCGGCCCACTCCATACTCGGGGCCACCCCCCACGCCTTCGCCGCCCTCATCCACGTACTCAAAGAGAGCCCGACCCATGTCTGACATCCCCGCGAACCTCACCTGGGAACGCGCTGCCCCGCCGGAGGCAACCGGCCCGGGCCCCTGGATCGAGCTCGCCTTCGGCGACAACGACCTCGTCTACATCCGCGAGACCAGCGACCCCGAGACGGTCGTCACGACCACCCAGAAGAAGTGGGACGCCTTCGTACTCGGCGTACAGGCAGGCGAGTTCGACCACTTCGTGGAGGGAGTGGAGGGAGTGGAGGCGCCGGACACGGATCCGCTCGGGGGCGAGCAGGGCGCCAAGCCCTAGAACTAGGCGGACCGCCCCGCGGAACCACCTCGCGCCACACCCCGTGCCCACAGCACCAGCGGCACCTGAAGCGGCAGCCGGGCCAGGGCCGCGGCCTTCTGGGGCGCGGGCCGGTGACGCCAGTCCACGGCCATCTGGACATTGGCGGGGAACACCCCGACGAAGAACGCCGCGGTGGCCAGCGCCGCCACCCGCCTCGTACGGGGCACCGCCACCCCGGCCGCCAGCGCCAGCTCGACGACACCGCTCGCGTACGTCCAGGTGCGAGGCTCACCCGGCAGCGCACGCGGAATGGTCGAGTCGAACTGCCGGGGCACCGCGAAGTGGGCGACTGCGGCGGACGCCAACAGGCCGGCGAGCAACAGGGGCGAGCGTTCAGAGCGTGGCACGGTTCCTCCTATGCGGCCCACAAGGGCCTGGGCGGCCTGCCGTGCGAGGTTACTGGACAGTAGTCGCAGCCGTAAGGAGGACTCCGCCCCGTTGCCAATCCCACCCGCAAGGCACTCCGTTGCGCAGCACGCACCCCCACCCCGGCACACCCCATCGCCCCACCCGGGATAACCTTCGCCCAGCACAAAACGGGTGACGTCTACTCACCAGGAGACGTACGACCCAGAAGACATCAGCACGACGGACCGGCGCACACGGGACGGAGTCGGGCTCGATGGACAGGCGGAGTCGGCCACCATCAGGCGGCAGTCGCGCAGGAAGGGACTAACGACGGAACCACACCACAGGTTCCGCACCCACTTCATTGCCCGGCGTGACCTGCCGTGATACACAGAGTGACGATACGCCTCCTCGTATACCGTCCCGCGCCCCCGAAGGGGTGCCGCGAGCGCCGGTGACAAGGGATTCGTACGAAACCCGCCAACCAATGACGCCAAGTCGACATGCGACAGCGTCATTGTCAGCGACAATAGCCGTGACCTCTGCGCAGAGTGGCAGGGGAGGCAGAACAACCCACTAGGGGCGGTGACTTACATGCTTTTCGCAGCCGAAAAGGGCGACATCAACACGATCATCGGCGGAATCGCTCCGGACTGGGGCCCGTTCGGCACCCTGGGCAACGAGGCTCGGGTAATGATCGAGGTCGTGATGGCGGTCGCCATCCTCCTGTGCCTCGGCATCGCGATCTGGGGAGCGGCGAAGCAACGCATCGGCGCGACAGCCCTGCGCGACACCTTCAGCGCGGAGCAGGGCAAAGGCCTGATCATCGCGGGGCTCACCGGAGTCTTCATCATCGGTTCACTGGGCACGCTCTTCACCATCGTGTACGGCATGGCCGTCTAGGCGACCGCCGGTCCGGCGTCCTCAGACCCGGCCGGGCACACCCGATCCCCTTCCCTACCCCACCCGTCCGTCGTGCCCACCGGCTGAGGTTGCGTTTCCCTGATGTCGAGTCACCACACCGTGTCCGCGCGGGAGCCAGCGGGGCTACCGTCGTACCACGCGGTACAGCAAGAGGTTGAGGGGGCGTACGCGACATGAGTCTCGGCGACCAGCACGGAGCGCGCGGCGAGGACGGCGGTTACGGCGGCACCGGCCAGACGCGCACGCGGCTCCCCGACAGCGCCGGCGACGTCCACGGCGGGGCGCGACGCGGCGGCCGTTCGTCGTCACGCAGCCTCGTCACGGTGGTGGGTGTCGTGGTCCTCCTGATTGCGGCCATCGCCTTCGCGAACCGTGGTGGCGGAGATTCCGACGGGGAGGCCGGCGGCGGCAACAAGCCGGGCACCGCCCCGACGGCCGCCTCCGGCGATCAGCCGGTGAAGTCGAAGGCGGCCGGGATCCCCTCGGGATTCCCACAGAACAAGCAGGGGGCGGAGTCGGCCGCTGCGAACTACGCGGCGGTTCTGGTCTCGGCCGACATCTTCAAGCCCGCCAGGCGCGATGAGATCGTCCAACAGGTGTTCGTCCCCGACAAGGTGGCCGCGCTCAAGGACAAGCTGGACAAGGCGTACTCCAAGGAGTTCCTGAGCAACGTCGGCCTGGACGAGAACGGCAACGCGGCGGCCGGACAGACCTACGTCTCGCGCACCATGCCGGTCGGCACCAAGGTCACGGACTACTCGGACAGCACGGCGACCGTCGAGGTCTGGTGCACAGGCGTCTTCGGCACGGCGGGCGACGACTCGAAGAACCCGGTCAGCAACGACTGGTTCACCATGACACTTCAGCTGCGGTGGGCCGAGAGCGACTGGAAGGTCGACAGCTTCTCCCAGAAGGATGGGCCGGCGCCGGTGAACGGCGACAACACGGTCTCACCGTCCGACGAGATCTCGAAGGCCGTCGAAGAGTACGGAGGCTTCACCTATGCCCGGTAGCTCACGCCGCGTACTAAAGGTCACTGCCGCCGTCGCAGCTGTGCAGGCCACGTTCATCGTGCTCGCCACCCGCGCGGCCGCCGCACCGACGCCGACCCCTTCGCCGTCCGACACCCGCTGCGACCTGATCGTCGGCCCCTCCAAAGGACTCTGCGAACAAGAAACCGGCAAAAGCGGCGGCGACAGCCCCTCCCTGAACGACCCCACCACCGCCCTAGACCCCCTCGCCTCCCTCGCCAAGGGCTGTGCGAAAGCCGCCTCCTGGACCATAGACAAGCTCAGCGACGCGGTGCAGAACACGGCGACGGTCGACTTCACGAACAGCACGTTCCTCCAGCAGTACGCGGTGGTCTTCGCCGCGTCGTCGATCCTCACCCTCCTCCTGTGGCTGCTCGCGGTGACCAAGCGAGCCGTCCGAGGTGTCCCCCTCAGCACGGCCATCGGAGAGGCGATCGGCTTCCTCTGGCTGACGGTGCTGGCGTCGGCCTTCACGCCGCTCATCCTCTACACCGTCGTGTCGGCGACCGACGGCATCGCGGAGGTCCTCGCCAAGACGACCGGCAACCAGACGGACCAGTTCTTCGGCAACTTCTCCGGCGCCCTCAACAAGGGCACGGACATCGGCGGCGGCCCGATCATGCTGATCGTGGTCTCCCTCGTGTCGATCCTGGCCGCGGGCGTCCTGTGGCTGGAACTGGTGATCCGCGCCGCGCTCCTCTACGTGGGCGCGCTGCTCGGCACGGTCGTCTACGCCGGCCTGGTCGACAAGAACCTCTGGGGCCACGTCCGCCGCTGGGCGGGCATCATGATCGCCGTCATCCTCGTAAAACCGGTCATCGTGATCGTGCTGGGCCTCGCGGGAGCCCTCTCCGCGGAGGACGGCCCGGACGCCTTCTCCGCCGTCGTGTCCGGCCTCGCGATCATCCTGCTCGCCATCTTCGCGAGCGCCATGATCTACCGCTTCGTACCGGGCTTCGGCGACGAGATCGCCAACGGCCGCAACAACCGCATCATGCAGGGCGCCGAAGGCAAGGCCGCAGCCGCCATCAGCTCCCCCGCCACCCTCGTCGCCCAGGGCATCAAGACCCACAGCACCCGGGCCGACAACAACGGCGGAGGCGGCGGCAACAGCGGCGCCCGCCCGTCGAACCCCATCTCCGGCGGCGTCGCGGCCCACAGTTCACGCGGCTCCTCGGGCGGCGGCGGAGCTGTCCCCTCCGCACCACCGCCCCGCTCCAGCCCGATGAACACCCCCCACGCCGGGAACAACCGCAACAGCAACAGCAACCGCACGGGAGGTGAAGGGCGTTGACGACCGATTCTCATGCGGCCCATGTGTCCCATCCGGTCACGCCCCGCCGTACATATCTGATCGGCCGCGCCCGGCCGAGCGCGATCGTCGGCCGCAACCGCGAGTCCGGCGAGATCGGGCTGATCATCACGGGCGCGTTCCTCGGCATGATGTGCGGCCTGATCGTCCCCGTGCTCTCCCTGCGCATCGTGCTGCTCATGGGCTTCCCGATGCTCGCGCTGGCCGCGGTCTACGTACCGTACAAGCGGCGCACCTTCTACAAGTGGTTCGAGATCAACCGTAGTTACAAGCGCAGCCTGCGCCAGGGCTCCGCCTACCGCAGCAACGTCATGGAGTCGGGCACCAGTACCGACGGCCGCGAGGTCGAGGTCGGCCCGCCGCCGGGCATCGGCCGCATCAACTGGCTCGCGGCCCCCTTCGGCCCGGACGAGATCGCCGTGCTCCTGCACGCCGACCGCAAGACCGTCACCGCCGCGATCGAGATCGAGGGGCCGGGCGTCGGCCTGCGCGACAGCGAGGACCAGGAAGCCCTCGTCGACCGCTTCGGCACCCTCCTCAAGCACGTCGCCAACGGCGACGGCTTCGTCACCCGCCTCCAGATGCTCGCCCGTACGCTCCCCGCCGACCCGGACGCCCACGCCAAGGACGTCTCCGTACGCGGCGACGAGCGGGCACCCGGCTGGCTCCAGCAGTCGTACGAGCAGCTGCAGTCCATGGTGTCGACGAGCAGCGAGCAGCACCGCGCCTACCTCGTCGCCTGCATGCACTACTCGCGCGAACTCGCCGCCGAGGGCCAGGCGATGGCCCGCGCCGCCCGTCCGAAGGGCGGCAAGAAACTCGACAAGGACGCCGGTCTCGCCGTCGTCATGGCCCGCGAGCTCACCGACATCTGCTCACGCCTCCAGGAGGCCGACATCCGGGTCCGCCAGCCACTCGGCCAGGGCAGACTCTCCTCCCTCGTGCACTCGATGTACGACCCGGACCACCCCATCGACCACATCCAGGCGATGACCAGGCGCAACGCCTGGCCGGCCGAACTGGACGCCATGGAGCCGACCTACCTCCAGGCCAAGACCCGCGAGTCCTCCACCCGCGCCCCCTGGTGCCACTCCACGGCCTGGGTGAAGGAGTGGCCGATGACCCCGGTGGGCGTCAACTTCCTCGCTCCGCTGCTCGTCCACACCCCGGACGTGATCCGCACGGTCGCCGTCACCATGGACCTCGAACCCACCGAGATCGCCATCGAGCGGATGCTGACCGAGAAGACGAACGACGACGCCGAGGCCAGCCGCCAGGCCAAGATGAACCGGACCGTCGACCCGCGCGACGTCGCCTCGCACAACCGCGTCGACCAGCGCGGCCAGGACCTCGCCAGCGGCGCCGCCGGCGTCAACCTCGTCGGGTACATCACCGTCTCGTCCCGCAACCCCGAAGCCCTCGCCCGCGACAAGCGGACGATAAGGGCCTCGGCCGGCAAGTCGTACCTGAAGCTGGAGTGGTGCGACCGCGAGCACCACCGAGCCTTCGTCAACACACTCCCGTTCGCGACCGGTATCCGGAGGTAGGACTCTATGCGGGACCCGCTGTCCGTCCTCACGGAAAGCTTCACGTCCTTCCTCTTCGGCAAGGTCGAGACGACCCGACCGCCGGTGCGCACCTCCACCGGCCAGGCCCAGGCCGTCTACCTGCCGACCGCCGCCCCCGGCCTCGGCGACTCCGGCGTCATCATCGGCCGCGAGGTCTACTCCGGAAAGGGATACATCTACGACCCCTTCCAGCTGTACGGACAGCAGCTCCCCGCGCCGCACTGGCTGGTCCTCGGCGAGTCGGGCAACGGCAAGTCGGCGCTCGAGAAGACGTATGTCATGCGGCAGTTGCGGTTCCGCGACCGGCAGGTCGTCGTCCTGGACGCACAGGGCGAGGACGGGGTCGGTGAGTGGAACCTCATCGCCGAGGAACTGGGACTGACCCCCGTCCGCCTCGACCCGACCGCGGCCCTGGACATGGGGATCCGGCTCAACCCGCTCGACCCGGCGATCACGACGACCGGACAGCTCGCACTGCTCCGGACGATCATCGAGGTCGCGATGGGCCACAGCCTGGACGAGCGCTCCGGCTTCGCGCTGAAGGTCGCGCACGCGTTCGTCAACGAGACGATCGTCGACCGCCAGCCCGTTCTGACGGACATCGTCGAACAACTCCGCCACCCCGAACCGGACTCGGCGGAGGCGATGAACGTCGCCCTGGACGACGTACGCGCCTGGGGCCTCGATGTCGCCCTCGTCCTCGACCGCCTCGTCGACGGTGACCTGCGGGGCATGTTCGACGGCCCGACGACCGTCGGCATCGACCTCGACGCCCCGCTCACCGTGTTCGACCTGTCCCACATCGACCGCAACTCCATCGCCATGCCCATCCTCATGGCGATCGTCGGCGTATGGCTGGAGCACACCTGGATCCGCCCCGACCGGAAGAAGCGCATCTTCCTCGTCGAGGAGGCCTGGCACATCATCAACAGTCCGTTCGTGGCCCAGCTCTTCCAGCGCCTGCTGAAGTTCGGCCGCCGGCTCGGTCTGTCGTTCGTGGCCGTGGTCCACCACCTGTCCGACGTCGTCGACGGGGCCGCCGCCAAGGAGGCCGCGGCGATCCTGAAGATGGCCTCGACAAGGACGATCTACGCCCAGAAGGCGGACGAGGCCAGAATGACGGGCCGGGTACTCGGCCTGCCCCGGTGGGCGGTCGAGATCATCCCCTCCCTCACCCCGGGCATCGCCGTGTGGGACGTCAACGGCAACGTCCAAGTGGTCAAACACCTGATCACCGAGACCGAACGGCCGCTCGTCTTCACCGACCGCGCCATGACGCAGTCGTCGGCCGACCACCTCGCGGACGACGCCCTGCGCGCCGCCGAGCTGGAGGCCGAGGAGCGGGCGGCGGCCTTCATGGAGCAACACCTGAACGATCTCGACGACTCGTCCGAGTCCACAGTGGCGTAGAGGAGCGGCCCGAGATGAGCCCGGACGATCGCAGTCGCTACCGCGATCATCACCGCGATCACCCCCGCCGTGGCGAAGGTGGCATTCCCGACGGCCTGTTGCTCGGCCTCCTGGCCTTCGGCCTCGGCATGACCGTCATGGTGTGGACGGCGACCGGCCTCGCCGGCCTCTTCTCCCACGGCTCCTGGCCCGCCGGGATCACCTTCCGCCGTACGCCTCTGGCCATACGCCAGCTCATCTCGACCCCGCACGACATCGCGGCCGCCTGGCCCGACACCCCGGCGGACCAGCTCTCCGGGTACGGGCTCTTCTGGGGCCTGTTCATCGGGCAACTGATGGCGCTGCTGGTCCTCACGGTGTTCGTGCTGGGGACGGTGGCGAGGTGGCGCGCGGGAAGAGCGAGACGCAGGGCGCTCGCCATGGCGGAGCCGGACCTTCTGACCCCGGACCGCGTGACCCCGGAGCATGTGGCCCCGGACCACTTGACGCCAGACCCTCTGACCAAGGACGAGCCCCGCGAGGCCGCACGAGGCCTGGCGGCGGAGCGACCGGCGGCGCCACACCCCGCGGCGGAACATCGGGCGCACGAGTCCGGCCCGCCGGTCGAGCACGTCACGGCGCCGCGGCCACCGGCGGAGTATCCCGTGGCGACGCCGGACCGGGCGGCGAAGCCGCCACTGGAATCGGTTTCTCTGGCAGCCGACGTCGAAGAACGGGCGGCTGGCTGGGAGAGCCCCGTGCCGGCCCCGCGGGGCCCCGTGGTCCTCGGCCCGCCCGAGACCCGCCACCCCCTCGCCGTCCGGGCGATCCAGGACGCGGCCGGCCCCGCCCTCGTCATCACCTCCGACCCCGCCCTCTGGTCGAGCACGAAGGACGCCCGGGCGAAACTGGGCCCCGTCCTCCTCTACGATCCCTCCCACCTCTGCGACACCCCGGCCCGCCTCCACTGGTCCCCCTCCGCGGGCTGCGAGACCAAGGGCACCGCGAAGGACCGCGCGGCGGCACTCCTCGCCCCGGTCCGCCCCACAGCCAAGATCGACCAGGCGGTCGCCGACACCGCGGAAACGCTCCTGCGCAGCTACCTCCATGCCGCCGCCGTGGACGGGCGCACCATCCGCCACATCCACCGCTGGGCCCAGGGCACCCAGGTCCAGGAAGCCGTACGCATCCTCCGTACGAACCCCAAGGCCGCCTCCGGCTCCGCGGGCGAACTCGAAGCCGCGCTCACCTCGCATCCGGAACGCCGGGACATCGCTCAGGAGTTGACGGCCCGAGCCCTCTCCGCGCTCTTCACGGTCAACGTCCGGGAAGCTTGCACTCCCAACCGAACCGACACCCTCACCTTGGATTCCTTCGTCAACGAAGGGGGCACGCTTTATGTGGTAGGTGAACCCATCGAGGACCCAAAGTCGAACCCCGGCGCCATGCCGCTCCTGACGGCCCTCGCCTCAAGCGTGGTCGAGCGCGGCCGTCGCATGGCCGAACGGTCATCCTCCGGTCGCCTCGACCCACCACTTGCCCTCGTCCTGGACGACGTCGCCGCGGTGGCCCCGCTCCCCCAACTCCCGGATCTGCTCTCCACGGGCCGAGGCTCGGGCCCGGACCGGGGCCTCCCCACCCTGGCCCTCCTCCGCTCCCGCGAACAGGCCCGCTCCCGCTGGCCCCACCACGAACTCCCGGTATGACAGACCACGGGACACTCCTCGGCGCGTACCGAGCGGATCAGGTACTGCTCAAAGACGTCACGGCTGCCGGCGGGGCGGTCATCGGGGCGCACATCAGGGTTCATGGGGGTCACCGTAATATCGGGGTACTACGGAAGCGGCCCTCGGGAAGCGAATCCGAACTGAAAACGAATCTGGACGCAAAGAAGCCCCCGCACCGAGGTGCGGGGGCTTCTTTGCAATATTTGTTCGGCGGCGTCCTACTCTCCCACAGGGTCCCCCCTGCAGTACCA
>NZ_JBEZJY010000043.1:0-70610 GCF_040651415.1 Streptomyces sp. NPDC048484 | reverse complement strand
CAAGCCCACGCTGTGGGCCCGTTGCCAGACTTCAGCCCCGTCCCACCAACTCACCCAGAACGTCTCGATCGTCGTCCGCAGCCCCTACCAGTAGGCTCCAGCACGGCCACGAAGGAGTAGGGCCAGCCCGGGGTGAACTGCGAGGGCCGCCTTCGCGCGGCCGTAGACGTGGCAGAACAGCCGCGCCGCCGAGCACGGCGCATCCGAGCGAAGCCACGGCGACACATCGACCGCCAGGACCAGGCGCCCGCCGTCGAACGGCGGCAGCGACAGTCCGGCCAGCGCGGTCCGCAGCCGGCCGACGTCGATCCGGCCGTGGTTCAGGCCGCCGTACATCGCCCCGTGCCCGCGACGATGCTCGGGCAACAGCGTCAAGTCCACCGGGGACTTCACCGCACCGTCCGCGCACAGCACCGCGTCAACCAGCTCGAACAACGCGTCACGCCGAGCGGTCAGACACTCATAGAACTCACCCAGGAAGCGTGACGCTTCCGCGAACGCTTCCCTCCGGACAGCATCAGCCAGCAGACTCACTCTCACGGCCTTCGTCTTGGTCACGTGCACCTTGGTCGGAGCACATGATCAGACGAAGGCCGCTCCCGCGTCCGGCGAATCACCAGGCGAGCGAATGTGTTCGAGACACCGTTCGAGATCGTGGCACCATGTAGGGCATGACGACCAACCGAAAGGTCCATGCCGCGTAGACGTCCTGGACGCATCCGGGCTCTAATCCCGGACCGGCACCAGTCACAGAACGCAAGACTGGCCATCGACCGTCTCTCCCCGCGAGCGCTGTCCGAGATCATTCGCCTTGAACGCACGCGGAACTACCTCCAGCCGGGGGACATCAGCGCGGCATTACGCATGTGGAAGGACTATGTCCACCGCCCGGCGCGCGAGCTCTGGCACGACGACGAGTTCGGCAACGTGCACTGGTACTGCTGCGGCAACCCTCTCGAAGGCCGAGCCCTGCTCGACGGCGTGCTACAAGCGATGTCGCAGCCCGGAGCCCGCGAACTCCGCAAGATAGTCGAACAGCTTGACGCCTGTATGGGCCCGCCCGACCCAGCCGCAGGCCGCCGAAGATAAAGAACAAGACAGAGTGCCGTTCAGCGTGAGGTGCCCTCCGGCCACAGCACCCGGACGGGGACGCCGGTCCGCTCGGCGTACGCCACGACGTCCGCCGTCCCGCCGTGCCCCCATGCCGGTTTCCCGTCCCATACGGCGACCAGCTCGTCAGCGAGCCCGACGAGGATTTCAGAGCCTGTCATGTGCGCCTCGGAGTCGGAGGCGGTCATGCCGGTCTCGTGCACGTCGCTCGCGCGGGACATCAGCTCGTCGTACGTGGAGTGATGCCGCTCCGGCAGGCCGTCGCGGTACTCGGTGGCCGGAACGACGACCTCAAGGCGTCCGCCGACAGACAGCACGGCTTCGGCGAACCACGCATCGGGGCCGTCCGCGATGCACGAGACCGCCACCAGCTCCGCCACGTCGTACCCGCTCACCGCATCAGCCAGGAGCGCCCGCACGCGCTCCTCAACCTCTGCGCTCAGTCCGCGGTGACCAGTGATCCCCACCCGCATGCCTGTCCTCCTACAGATAGACGCTGTCTGTAGATCGTGATCCGGGAGAGGACCGCCGTCGAGGGACGGCCGCTATTCCAGCCACGTTCCGTCGCGCATGATGACTCTCCCGCGTAGTTCCGGCTCGCCGCGCCAAGCCCGCACAGTCCCCGGGACCACACGTACATACACAAAGGAACCCTTCTCCACGCGCGGATCCCACCCGAACTTGTCGGCGAACGCCTCCGCTGCGCTTCCGGGCACCTCCTGGTCCGGGAAGCACTCCGCCTCACCCTGGAGGAGCACCACGTCGAAGGTGTCCGGCAGCGCCAGACGCACGCGCGGCTCTTCGCGGACGTTCCGCGCAGTAACGGACGTGGCGCTGGTACACATCCACACCGCTCGCCCATCCCACAAGAACCACAGCGGCACCTGGTGCGGCCCGTGATCAGGGTGAGCCGTCGACACCCATACATCCCGCTCGGTAACGAGCCGCTCCAGAGCGTCGCGCATACGCTCCGCCGTCCGGCGACGAACAATCCCCGTGGTCTTCATGAGGACTGACCCTAGCCAGCAGGCACGAAGCGCGCCTGAGGCGAAGGACCTACGCCCAGCGACCGCTCTGGATCACCCGTGCCGCCTTGACCACTACCGCGGAGGGAGCACCTGAGACAGGCGCCCGGCGGCGACAGGGAGATCGTCCGCTCCTACCCTTACCGGTCATCCTGCCCGTCCACTGTTTGGGGTGAACTGGTCGCCAACACCACCAGGGATCTCTTCTTCGCGGGATACACGAACTACTTCCTATGGTTGGACCAACCCGCATTCGTAGCCACACTCCGACAGAAACTTGCCGCCGGATGCCGTGTGCGGTTTCTGCTGGGCGACCCTGTCGGGGAAGTAACCCGGAGCAGGGAACAGGTTGAGGACGTGGCGCTCACTGTGTCCACGCGCATTCGAATCACTCTTGAGCACCTCGAAAAGCTCGGATCGCATGAGGGGCTGGAAACGCGCTTCTCTGCGCCGAGCGATGCCGCAAATCACGTATCTCTGTCGGTCTTTCGCTTCGACGATGAAGCGCTCGTTACTCCCCATCTAGCGCGCATGGTCGGTCATGACTCACCACTCCTGCACCTGCGCAGGTATGGCAACGGCGGGATGTTCCAACGATTCGCTGAGCACGCCGAGGAACTGTGGTCAAGGGGTGCTCAGTCCGGGCAAACGGCAGGCACACCACAATGAGCCTTTGCCAACCTCACTGGGATGCAGCCCGCGCTGAAGGAAAGTCGAGCGTCAGGGGTAGGAATTTCGGGTGCGGAGGACCGCCGAGTCAGTCTGAAATCGGGGGATGGCGATCAGGACGAGCACGCCGGCGGTAGGTGAACTCGACGACATCGTCTGGGTGTTGAGCGAGTGGCAGTACGACGACGGGCCCGCGCAGCTGCACCCGGGTGATGTCGGCTGGTTCTGGCGGTTCGGCGCGGAGCGAACGGCGGGAGCCATCCGGACGTGGAGACGGGCCGGGGAGACACTGGCGGTCGGACTGCTGGACGGACCGGAGTTACTGCGGTACTCGACCACACCTCAGTGAGGGATCGGGGCGCTCCCCTGCAGGGAAGCAGCAGGAGCCGCCCTGCGCGGGAGCCTGACCACCGAGTCTGGTTCGCGCCGGCGGGGGCCCGTGAAACCCACGAAATTTGCGAAGGATCCCGGATCACCCCCGAGCCACCCCCTCGGACACCAAGGGACTGTAGCCCGTTGGGAGGTTGCAGACCGCTCCCTCAACGTCGGCGACGCATGCGCTGATCCTGGTGCGTGAAGCGCGGCAAAGGTTCATCAGTGAGTCCCCGCCAACTCACGTTGGGAATATCTGGTCTCGTTGCCACTGATCCGCTGCGCCAGTTGATCAGTGCACCTACCACGAGTTCGATGTAGTTGAGCATCTCGCGAACCATCGCGTCAGTGTCGACGGCAGCTACATCCCCCGGGTCTGAGGAAGCCTGCTTTCGCATGACCCCGAGGGCCTCGAACACCAAGTTGTAGGTCTCAGCTACAGCCATGCGCAGTTTGGGTTCAGAGAGCGCCGAAAACCGGACAATGCACATATCGCCGAACTTGTCCGCTGCCTGCCACAACGTGGGCCAGTCGCCACGAGGCCGCTGCCACGGTTGTGGGTTGAAGGCAGCATGGAGTTCGAGTAGCCCTGCGGCAAGATCCTCAGCAGCTCCGAACGCCAGCTGTTCACGTGCGGACTTCCTCTCGTGCCATCTCGTTGCGTAGAACGTGCCGACGGCGAGCGTGCCAGACAACAATGAACCGAGCAGCGCGGAGCCGCTGCCGTCCCAGAAGCCATCTGCGAGATTCACGTCCCTCCCAGAAACGCACCTCCGACAAGTCTGCTTCGTCAGGCGTTCACGTACACCGTCACAGCGATGGACACGGCTTGCACCCACTGGACCTCAGTGCCCGCGCAGGTCAAGGGTCCCTCTGCCCTGAAGCCTGCCGGGCCCTGCGCCCGCGAGCAATAGTCAAGACTTGTGGATTGGCGGCCTGATCGTCAGCAGTGGGCTGAGCGTGGCGAATTCGACGTTTCGGTCCTGCCGTGACCGGTGTGAGGCTGTGAATTGGTTATCTCATTGGCTGCCAGGCGGCGGGGAGTTGGGTGGGCGCGCGCAGGGCTGCGTTGCGGGGCCATGTGTCGGGGTGGCAGCGGTCCGGTCGGGTGAGGGTGAGGTGGGGGCAGGTGTCGGCGAGGGTTGTCAGGGCGTGGTGGGCGAGGTGGCGTGTGTAGGCGGCGCCGGGGCAGTAGTGGATTCCCGCGCCGAAGGCGACGGTCGGCGGCTGTGAGGTGCGCCGGGTCTGGTGGATGTCGGGTTCGGTGAGCCGGTGGTCCTCGTCGCGGCCCGCCGAGGCGAGCAGGAGAAGGAGGCGTGCTCCGGCCGGGATCTGTGTTCCGGACAGGTGGATGTCGCGGGTGGTGCTGCGGAGCCATCCGGCCAGGGGCGGGTCGTGGCGCAGGGTCTCCGCGACGGCTTCGGGCCAGCGATCGGTGCGGTGGATTTCCTCATACGTGCCGGTGGTCAGGAGGCGGTAGAGGGTGTTGGCCAGCAGGCGGGGGGTGATCTCCGCGTTGGTGATCAGCACTTCCATCAGGGTGGAGGCGACCTCGTGGGTGCTGAAGGGGTGTTCGTCGGTGTCCTGGTGGGTGAGCCAGCCGGTGATCAGGTCGTTCCCGTGTGCGGTGCGGGACCGTTGTTCGGTCAGGGCGAGGCAGGAGGAGAAGAGGTCGGCCAGTGCGTGGGCGGCGGTGACCTGCGCGGCGTCGTCGATATGACCCCAGACCAGGTGGGAGAGGGCGGCGGCCCGGTCCATGATGGCGGGCTGGTCCTGGGCCGGGAGGCCGGTGAGGCGGCCGAGGACGGCGGTTGCCAGCGGGCGGGCCCATTCTTCGACGAGGTCACCGGTGTGGCAGGGGCGTGCGGCGAATTCGCGGGCCGCGCGGGTCGTCTCCTCTTGTAGCAGGGCGTCCAGGTCGTTCATCCGGCGCTCGGTGGTGGGGAAGACGGCGGTCATCTGGCGGCGGAAGCGGCCGTGGTGCGGTGGGTCGAGGGAGGACAGGACCGGCAGTGCGCCGCTGCCTTCCAGGATCGCCTGTGCTGCGGGGCAGAGCCGCTGCAGGGGGACGTAGCCGAGAGTGGTGGAGAAGGTGCCGCTCGCGTCACGCAGGACGGTGTCGATGTCGTGGTGCCGGGTGACGACCCACACGTCGAGTTCGGGGTCGTGGAAAACGGGGTGCTCGCGGCGCAGATGGGCGTAGAGCCCACCCGGTTCGCCGGCGCCGTGCGCTGTGATCGCGCCGGGTGTGGTGGCCGGGCAGCGCGGCAGTTCGGTACAGGTATGGGAGGTCGTCGGCTCGGTCAGGGCCACGGCGGCGGATCCTTCGGAGGCTTTCGCGCGCGGGGACACGACTGGTCAGCGTGCTCGGCGGGGGCGGGCGGTGAGGAGGACGGCGTCGTCGTTGAAGCGGTCGGTGCCGGTGGCGAAGTGGGTCCGCAGGGTTGGCAGCAGCGCCCGGCGCAGCTCGGAGAGCTGGGGGTGTCCGGTGTTCCAGAAGTCGGCGAGCACATCGGCGGCGGCCTGTGCCTTCGCGTTCGCGCCTTCCTCGGGGAAGACGACGTCGACGCGGGCGCGGGTGAAGGAGATGTCGGTGAAGCCGTGCCCTGCCAGGGTGTGGGCGGCGCGGGTCAGGAGCAGGCCCTGGTGGTCGTGGGGTTCACCGGTCAGTTCGGCGCAGGTCCGGTTCCACAGGGCGATCATTTGGTTGTCGGGAGCACCCTGTACCAGGACGATCTTCGCGTGCGGGTGGGTGAGGTCGACGCTGCGGGCCATCTCGGAGACGGCTGCCTCGGGGTCGTCGGTGTAGTGCAGCATCCAGGTCGCGACGGCGGCGTCGAATGTGGCGTCCTGGAGCGGGAGTTGCTCGGCGCAGCCGGGCAGGACCGTTACCCCTGCGGCGGTCAGGGGGCGCATGCTCTCCTCGCGGGCGGGGTGCGGTTCCACGGTGGTCACGTGGCACGGGCGGGCCGCGAGGGCGCGTACGACGGCGCCGCTGCCGCCGCCGACGTCCAGGATCCGGATGTTGTCGGCGAGTGCGTCGAGGACCGGGGCGATGTCGTGGCGTTCGAAACGGGTCTCCATGGCGAGCCAGCCCTGTTGGCTCAGCTCGTGAGGGCCCCGGTAGGAGGCGGGCAACGGGTAGGGGCCGGCCAGCGCATGCGCCGGTGCGGCAGGCCCGCCGGGCTTGACCGCGTAGATGAACAGGTGTTCCTCGGGCCCCATGCCGGGGAAGTCGGGGTGGAAGAGGCTGAGTTCCTCGTGGACGACCTCCAGGCCGGCCTCGCGCAGCAGTCGCGGGAAGACCTCGGCCGGGTGGCTGGTGGCGCGGATGGTCTGCCCCATCCACTGGATCTCTTCGTCCTCCGCGTCGAAGGGCACCGTGGCGAAGACGAACAGTCCGCCGGGGGCAAGCCAGTCGGCGACCCGAGCGAGCGTGGCGGCCAGATCCGTGCGGGGCATCTGCAGAAGCGGGAAGAACGCGGTGATCGCACCCCAGGTGCCGGGAGCATCGGGCAGGGTGCGTACGTCGGCCAGCTCGAACCGTGCACCCGGCACCTGAGCCCTGGCCAGGTCCACCATGGTGGTGGACACGTCGTAGCCAGTGACGTCGTGACCAGCCGCGGCCAGACGGTCAGCGGTCGGCCGTCCCGTGCCGGAGCCGATGTCCATGACCTTCGCAGCCGCGGGCAGGCGGGCCAACAGCCAGTCGATCGCCCGCTGCTGTTCGGGCAGATGCGCGTACGTGTCCTCGTACGTCTTGCCCAGAACGTCGAACGGCCGGGCCGCGGCCCCTGGTGGCGTGTCCGCGCACGAAGAGGGAGAAGTCCTGGTCGCGGTGGTGTTCTCAACAGCCATGACGGCAGGGCTCCTTAGTCATTTACGGAATCGACCCTTCAGTACACTACAGTCCGCGCACGCCCGCCTACTCAGCGTGTGCGCCGCGGTGTGCCCTGCCCTCAGCCGTTCGGAGAACTACACCCCCCGTGAACACCCACCAGCCGGATCACTCGGCCTACTTCGCCTTCCGGGATCAGCTTCTCGGCCCCCTGCGCACCACCGTCCTGACCTCCCAACAGCTCTGCGAAGCAGGCCGGTTGATCTACGGCCACGAGGCAGGGCTGTCGCTTTACGGCATCCCCGCCGCCGACATGGCCCCCAAGGGCATCACCTTGCTCGGGCGCACCGTCATCGAGTGCTCCGTCGACGACTACACAGCACCGGTCGCCGACGCGCTCGCCGCACTCCAGGCCGCGTCCCAGCCGCAGGGGCCCGACGCCGGCAACCCGCTGATCGCGGACCTGTTCTGCGGCTCCGGCAACTTCGGCCACCACCTCGGCCAGCGCCTGATGCGCGCCGTCCACGCCGCCGAACTCGACCCCGCCGTCTTCGGAACGGCCCGTAACAACCTCGACCGCATCGGCTCCGCGATCACCCTGCGTCTGACGGATTACCGCGACCTGCTGCGCGAACTTCCCGCCCGCAGCACGCACGACACGTACGTCGTGGAACCGCCGTGGGGCCCTGCCTTCACCGCCGCTGGCCTCGATCTGACCCGCACCTCGCCGCCCGTGCCGGAGATCCTCGACGACATCCGCCGATCCCGCGACGGCCTGCCCTGCCACATCGCGATCAAGACCAACGACCAGATCGCCCACGACTCACTGGACCGCTCCTTCACGGGCGCCCGCCACCTCGCCACCATCACCCCGGCTCCGAGCCTTCCCTCCGGGGCGAACATGGACTTCCACCTCTACGAACTCCACGGCTGAACCGCGCACCCCGCCTGCCCGCGGCCCGTTCCGGTCGCGTCGGCTCCGGGAGACCGGCAGGCATCCCGCGCCGCCGCTGCCCTGGCCCCGGAGCGACCCCCGCGTGTGGATACCTGTGAGCCATCCGGGTGATCCACCGCTATCCGGGTGGTCATCCGGCAGTGACCTCGTTCCAATATTTTCCTGAGAACAACTACCACTACCGGGAGTGACTGTGAGCAAGGCACCCACCATGGTCGGCAAGTACGACCGAGCCTTCGTCCTCTTCGACGCAAACGGCAACGGCGTCATCGAGGAGACGGACTTCGACCTGCTGGCGGACGCCGTCCTGCGCGTGGGCGGCGCCGAGCCCGGTACCGCAAAGGAGCGCGAACTGCGCGAGACCTTCCGAGCCTGCTGGCAGGCGATCGCGGCCTTCGACGACGGTGACGGGAAGGTCACCCGCGAGGAGTTCCACCGCGCCCTGCAGGACCGCTTCAGCGACCGCGGGCTGCTGGAGCAGCACTACCTGCCGGCCATGGACGCCTCGTTCTCCGTCATCGACACCGATGACGACAACCAGGTACCCGCCGCCCACATGGTCCGCTACCTGGAGGAAGCCCTCCGCGTCCCCGCCGACCAGGCCGAGGCGGTGTGCGCGGACATGGACGTCGACAAGGACGGACACATCACCCGCGAGGAATTCCGTACGGGCTGGCTGGACTACCTCCTCGACACCGACCACAACACCGTCGGCAGCCGACTCCTCGGCAGCACCACCTGAGCGGTCACGCCGCAACATCCCATCAGGGGATGACGAACCACATCCCGTTCGTCATCCCACCCGGCACCACTCCCACCATGTCGTCCCCTTCGAGAACGATCCGTACCACCGGGGAAAAGGTTCCGCAGTAAATGTCAATCCCTTGTGGATCGATAGCGATCAGTGGAACGAGTTAGGTGACGGCGTGGCTGCTGTGGCCTGCTCGTAGACGCGGATGATCTCCGTGAGCAGGGCGGTGGATTCGGGCATGGACTGGTCCCTTTCTCCCCCACACAGCGCGACAGGTGACGGGGGCTGTCAGGCCGCCGTGGCCTGGTCCCGCTCTACGAGGACGCCGCTCTCGAACCTCGCGCCGACGCGGACGAGGGCGACGAGATGCGGTGCGGTGACCGCTCGCCAGCGAGCCTGGGCGGACTCAACGAGTTTGAAGACCATCGCGAGGGCCGCGGCCGGGCTTCCGGCACCGCGGGTGACCTTGGTCCGAAGTTTCACGGTGGAGAAGGTCGACTCGATCGGATTCGTCGTCCGCAGATGGACCCAGTGCTCGGCGGGGAAATCGTAGAACGCCAGCAGCTCGTCGACCTCGCCGGTGATCTTCTTGACGGCCTTGGGGAGCTTCGCGCCGTACGCCTCCTCAAACGCGGTGACCGCCTTCTCTGCGTGCGCACGGTCCTCAGCGTTGTAGATGCCGCTCCGGCAGGCTGTCGCGGTACTCGGTGGCCGGAACGACGACCTCAAGGCGTCCGCCGACGGACAGCACGGCTTCGGCGAACCATGCATCGGGGCCGTCCGCGATGCACGAGACCGCCACCAGCTCTGCCGTGTCGTACCCGCTCACCAGCATCAGCCAGGAGCGCCCGCACGCGCTCCTCAACCTCTGCGCTCAGTCCGCGGTGACCAGTGATCCCCACCCGCATGCCTGCCCTCCTACAGATAGACGCCGTACAACCGCTCGTCGAACTCGCGCACCACCTTGGGCGGTGAACTGGTGCTCAGCGATCGGCGCACGGCGCGTACAGGGTGCCCCGTATCACCCGTGAGCTGCGGAAATCAGGGCCCGTGGTGAACCACAAACGGGTGGCCCGGCTGATGCGAGCCGCCAGCCTCGCGGGAGGCCACCTCCGCAAGGGGAAGCGGACCTCCGTTCAGGATGTCCGTGCGCCGAAGGCGCCGGATCTGCTGGAGCGGGATTTCACCGCGCCCCGTCCCGATGTGCGCTGGTGCGGCGACATCACCTACTAATGCGGGAATGTCCTGCCGGACGTACAAAGGCGCCGCCCCCTGCCGGACGTCTACCGGCAGGGGGCGCCTTTCGCGCTCTGTGCCCCCAGAGCGCGACCCGCTAACCCTGGGTGAAGTGGTCGAGCTGCCCCGACTTGGCTGCGGCGATGAGTGCCGCGACCTCTCCGGGCGAGTAGATCAGGGCCGGACCCTGCGGCGCCTTGCTCTGCCGGACTGCCGTCCTTCCGTCGCCCAGGGCGGCAAACTCGAAACAGTTTCCGTCCCCCGTAGAGGCGGATTGCCAATCGACACCAAGCGTCGATGCATCCGGGATTACGTACTCACTCATTGCGCTACTACCCCTTGCCGGTAGTGATTCCTGGGCTTCTCGATTAGCTCAATCGATTCAGGGGCGCTGGGCGCCTCTGAGTTGAGCCGCCTAAATACCCTGCCACGCTCCTGCACATAACGCACTGCGCCCCGCTCACGGAAATAAGCCGTGGGCGGGGCGCATTTGCGCGTCTCCGGGTCAGTCGTCGAACTCCCCAGCCTTGACTCCGTCCAGAAACGCAGCCCACTCGGTGGGGGTATA
The DNA here is from genome assembly GCF_040651415.1 of Streptomyces sp. NPDC048484. Taxonomy (NCBI): domain Bacteria; kingdom Bacillati; phylum Actinomycetota; class Actinomycetes; order Kitasatosporales; family Streptomycetaceae; genus Streptomyces; species Streptomyces sp. NPDC048484. The sequence goes on along the minus strand of NZ_JBEZJY010000043.1, from coordinate 60,086 downwards.
GAACTGAACGGTACTGGGGTTCTTGCTATCCCGGATCGCGCGGCCCCCGTCAGCAGTCCGCGCCACCTCGACGCAATCTTGATTGGCGCCCTGCGACGCCCTGGCCTTCTTAAAGGCGGTGACGATATCCTGATTCTTCATTCCTTTTCTTTCTCGCTCTCCGGGATGTCCCGTATGGCTTTTTGGAGAAAAGTAAGACTCTTCTCCGGACTCAAAGCCGCCGATCTCAGCGCTTCGAAAATACGCGCATGCTTGGCCATGTCCTCCAAGTCCTCAAGAATCACCGTGCTCGTGGCGACGTGCCGGACACACAAAGGCGCCCCCTGCCGGGTTCGCCGGCGCCAGAGAATGAACGCCGGACCGACAGGGCGACACGCCCCCGCCCCAGCGGTCGCGGTCGACCTTCGGTGGCGATCGAAGCCACGGCCCGTACTGCTCCACGGGGCGTGACCGCAGGCATGATGTGGGCCATGACTCACACCGCGCGCCGCATGTTCGAGCTCCTGGAGCCGATCTGCCTGGTCACCTTCCTCTCCGACGAGTGCAACGAGGAGCTGGGCGCGCTCGGCCATCGCACCTACTGGGACGGCTACTTCGCCAGCCGCGCCGCGCCACTGGGGCGGGTGCCTGCGCAGGTCGTGCACGCGGCCTTTTACAACTTCGCCGACGGGGAGGCCGCGCGGCACATCCCGAGCGCGTGGGAGACGATCCCGCCCGAGGCGTCCGTCGCCGCGCGGGAGCGGGGCAGCGCGGCCTCCGTACGGCGGATCCTCGGCGACAAGATGGCCGACTCCCCGGGCCTGGTGCGCGCCGCCGACCTGACCACCAAGGCCGCGACGAACGCGCCCACAGAAGGCCGGGTGATGTACGCCGGGATGCGCACTCTTCCGGTGCCGAGCGACCCGGTCGCCCGGCTGTGGCATTCCGCGACCATGCTGCGTGAGCACCGCGGTGACGGGCACGTTGCCGCGCTCGTCGGCGCGCTCATCGGCGGCACGGAGGCCCACGTGCTCTCCGCGTTGGAGATGGGCATCCACCCGCCGGAGTCGTTCGGGCGCATCCATCACCTGCCGAAGGAGCGGTTGGCCGCGGTCATGGACGGCCTGCGCGAGCGAGGGCTCGTCGACACCGACGGCCGGTTCACCGACGCCGGCCGCGAGACCAAACAACGCATCGAAGCCCTCACCGACGAACTCGCCGCCCCGCCGTACGACACCCTGTCTCCCGCCGAACTCGACGAGTTGGTCGCCGAGCTCGAACCCATCACCGCGACGCTGGTGGCGGCGGGGTCACAGTGACGAACAGCGACTGACGGGACGAGAAGTCCGCACCCCGGCACCGAAACGCAGCGCCCGCCCGGGGCACCGGGCGGGCGGGCCGTGCTGCCCGGCTCGGACCGGGCAGCTTGCGTTCAGACCGTGCCTGCCGCCTAAGCGACCGGGAATCCGATCAGCGGGTGTAGGCCGAGGCCTCAGCGGTGGCATCGTGCTTGGAGCCGGCGGTGGCGTCGTGCTTCGACCCGGCGGTGGCGTCGTGCCTCGACCCAGCCGTGGCGTCATGCTCCGACCCGGCGGTGGCGTCGTGCCTCGACCCAGCCGTGGCGTCATGCTCCGACCCGGCGGTAGCGTCGTGCCTCGACCCAGCCGTGGCGTCATGCTCCGACCCGGCGGTAGCAGGCTTCGCGTGCCTCGGCGCAGTGGTGCGCTTGGCCGAGGTCCGGTCGGCGGGCGTCTCCGACGAGGCGGTGGCGGGCTTGCCGTGCTTCCCGGTGGAAGTCGGCGCCACCGCGGAAGCCGCCGGGGTCTTTTGCGCGTCGGTGGAAGCGGGTGCCGGGCCAGTCGCGGCGTGGGCGGACATGCCCCCGCCGAGAGCCACCGCAGCCCCCGCGATGGAGATACCCAATACGGTGCGAACCCGGCTCGGGCGTAGGTTACGGGCGGCGCTGTGACGTGCAGACATTGTGGTTCCTCGAATCATCATTGGCTGTCGATCGGCTGACCGTCCGCCATGGGTGCTTTCCACTGCGGCGGTCATGAACTGGAGGTGCCTCCACCCCGGACGAATGTCCGAAGCCCTCCCGGTTGCGGGTCGGACGAGATGAACCTCGGAGGCACGGCGTGCTGGTGCTGCTGGACATGGCGAGCCGCGGGAGGTGCCCGCGGGTCAGGCGTGCGCGTCCGGGCCGCCGCCTATCCCCGGCACGCTGCACGCCGGGACCTTCGTCACCAGCCGTGAGGACACCGCCCGGGTCGTGCCGTCGTCCTTGGACTCCGCCACGATGAGCAGCGTCTCGCCGTCATGGATCAGGTCCGGGTGGATGCGGGCCGTCCAGGGGGGCTCGGAGTCGCTGAACGTCATCGGGTAGCGCTCCAGTGACCCGGGAGCCTCGGTCGGCACTCCCGTGGCGCAGTGATCGTCCCCCTCGAGGACGGCCGCCCGCACGCCCATCCTGTTCAGCTGCTTCTGAAGGCCGGACTCGCCCTCGGTGCGATGCAGTTCCAGGATCAGCGAGCCGTCGTCCTGCCGGGTCACGGCGTACGCGGGCGAGCTGCCCGAGCCGCTCACCATCGGCACGACCACCGCCGCCGCGACGGCTGTCGCCACCGCCGCGACCGTGAACCGGACGCGAAGGTGACGAGCCGGGACGCGGGTGGCCGAAGCGGGGGCCGATTCCGTGGCCATGGCCGACAGCTCCGACGCCAGGCGCTGCTTGAATCCGGTGGGCGTGCTCATGAGACAACCTCCAAGATGGGTTCGATGTCTTCGGTGACGGACGGACGTTCGGCGCGCAGCGCGCGCCTCGCGCGGAGCAGGCGGCTGCGCACCGTCGCCCGGTTGAGGCCGAGGACCTGGGCGGCCTCACGCGGGGTGAGGCCGTCGACGGTCACGAGATCGAGGACTTCGCGCAGCGGCTCGCTCAGCGCGCTGTGCCGCTGGGCCAGCTCACGTGCGGCGCGTTGTGCGTCGATCCGCTCCTCCAGCGCGGCGATGTCCTCCTGATCCAGCAGTCGGCGCCCGTTCAGCTGGGCCACCGCCTGTTGCTCGCGGGCGCTGCCGCGGTAGTGGGAGGCCAGGACGTTGCGGGCGATTCCGTACAGCCAGGCGTAGGGCGCCCCGCGCTTCGGGTCGTACTGGCCGGCGGCCTCCAGCGCGGCGACGAAGACGTCGGCGGTGAGGTCGGCGGCCACCTGCGGGCAGCTCGTGCGCCGGGTCACGAAGCCGAGGACGGCGTCGAAGTTCTCCTCGTAGAACGCCGAGAATCCGGCGGCGTCCGGCCGCGGCGGCGCGGCCCGACGCGTGCGTCGTTCGGGCGCTGCGGCCCGTCCGGGTATTAAGGGCACCCGTTCCTCCAAGGTAGTTGGTAGACCCTTCACCCGTTACTTGGCCGGGCGGCGGCAAACCGTTGCATCGGCTGCCCCGCGGGTGTTCAGAGTCCCAGTGACAACCCCCGCCTCGTTTGACCAAGGACATACAGCCCTCCGGACATCACCGAGTACCGCTCGCGGTCCGACCCGAAGAAAAAAGGAGCCTGACGGCCGGTCATGCGCGAGCGCGACCCGCTCCTCCGCGTGGTGCACTCCTGATGGACCACAAGGAACCGCATCAACTCAGCGCATCGTCCAATCCTGCAAGGGAAGACGCATGTACAGCCCTGCAAATGCAGGCGGGAGGGGAGGCGACCGTGTGGTTTTTGTTCGTGCTGCTTCTACTGGCAGGCCCCGCCATCATCGGAGTCGGCATCCACGATGTCGTGCGCCGGCGCCGCCTCCGACGCGGAGGTATCAGTGTCGAGGGGCTGGTGGTCAGACACCACGCCAGCCGAAACCAGGGAGGATTCCACTACTTCGCGGTGATCAGCTTCGTTGATGCACAGGGCAGTCCGCACGAGTTCCAGGCCAATGGATCCGGAGTCAAGGGCCTGCCCGTGGGCGGTCGGGCCCCGGTGCGCTACCTCCCCGATGCCCCGAAGACCGCACGACTCGACACCGCTTGGCAACGGTTTCTGGGCATTGCGCTTCCTTTCGGGATCGGCATTGTGTTCACGGCCACCGGGATCTGGGGGATCTCCACCGGTCGTTGAGTTTGTTCCTTGAAGTTGTTGTCCTTCCGGACGTGCCATCAAGAGCAAGAGCGGGCACTCCCAAGGTCCTGGAGCCGTCAGAAACCTCGATCCACGGCGAACCACCTCAAAGTTGACGAGGAACACAGAGGCATCCCCGGCCGAAGGCTGAGGGAGGGTGATGCACCGCCTGTCCGAACAGCTGCACGCCGAGGCCGAGCAGGCGACGCCCACGAGCCCCGGCCCTCAGCGCTCCCGGCGCTGTCCCCGCGGGACCGGCACCCTCGTACGGAACCGCGAGGGAGCCCTGTCCCACGGGTCGAGCCGTACGTCACCCGGCGGGTTCGATACGGAGGACGGCGGCGGTGTCGAGGATCTCGACGACCTGCAGGCTCATGGCGTCGTTGATGGTCGCGGCGGGTCCCTGACCGCAGCTCAGCCCAACGCCGCCGCCACCCTCCGACGACACGCCGCCGCCACCGGCACAGCCCGAAACGCTGAAGCCCGACCCCGTCAGCGGCGCGACCATCTCGACCCGGTCCCCGGTGATCGCCTTCACCTCGATCGGCCCGAGGCCGTACTTTTCCGGCACCGTCACGACGTCGCCAGCCGTGACCTCGATCTCGCACGTCCCGTCAGCGCACGGCCCGGTCGGCGTGGGCGACGGCGTGGCCGTCTCCGTGCGGTCGAGCGCCGGTGACCGGGAGCCGGACACGCTGGGCCGACCCTCAGCGGGGGATCCGTCCGAAGAATCCGGGGAACACGACGTGAGAGCGGCGAACACGACAGCGACAATGAACGCGACGGCGGCGGCGGATGACGTTCTACGCATCATGGTCTCCATGAAACCCGACCCGACCGGGACCCCTCCCGCGCCTGCCCGGGCAGGCGCGCCGCCAAGACGCCCGGGGGATGCTCGCCACCGCCCTGCGACCAACGCCGGCTACCCACGGTGACCGGATCACTCCGTAACGGCGGTGCCCGCCGATACATAACACATAACGCATCGCGTCGCCCTCGCTCAGAGGAGGTGCTGCTGCCAACGCAACGCCGAGTGGCCTTCGACCCAGTAGGTGTGGCTCTCCTGAGTGACGCGCAGCCGCACGGCGGTGATGTCGGGGCTTGCGGCGTCCTGCCACGCGGTGAGGGCCTGTTCGATCGTGTCCCACAGCGGCAGCGGGCCGCCCTGGCGCACCGTCCATGTCGGTCCCTTCTCCATGAACGACGCGAACGACTCGCGGTCCGGATCGAAGAGGTACAGCAGCCGGTTCCCCTCCAGGGAGGTGGCGCGGGTGAAGCGCGCTCCGGGAGCGGAGAGATGGGCGAGGAAGGCCGGCATCCACTTCTCCAGCAGCAGCGGGGACACCTTGGTCTCCCGCTCGGTGTCGGCGTAGGCGGTGCGGGCGGACAGGTCGCCGGTGATCGGCATCTCCGCCTGGGAGCGGGCCTGCATGAACGAGGAGCGGCCGATGATCCTGCCCTCGGCGGTGCCGTCCTCGGCGACTGTGACCTTGGCGAGCCCTGTGCCGTAGTGCCAGGAGCCGCCGACCGTGGCGAGGACGATGCCGCCCGGCCTGGTCTGGCGGATCCAGGTGTAGGGGATGCGGCGCACCGCGCAGGTGGCGATGACGCGGTCGTACGGTGCGCGGTGGGGGTGGCCCAGGAGCCCGTCTCCGGTGACGGTCCAGGTCGAGTATCCGGCCGTCTCCAGCGCGGCATCCGCACGGGCCGCGACCGCGGGATCCACTTCGACCGTGGTCACGTTGTCCTCCCCGAGGCGTCGGCACATGAGGGCGGAGGAGTAGCCGGTGCCTGTGCCGATCTCCAGTACCTGATGCCCGTCTTCCACCTCCAGCTTCTCGATCATGTCCACGACGGTGACCGGAGTGGTGGACGAGGAGGTCGGCGAGCCCGTGACCGGGTCGCAGACCTGATCGGCGGTGAGGTGCCCGTCGAGCTGGGTGGTCAAGGAGTCGTCGCGGTAGGCGATCTGCGCCCACGCGTCCGGGTCGCATCCGAGGGCCGTGACCGGGCGCCACCGGCCGCCTTCGGCTGGCAGGAACACGCCCGGGTTCAGGAACAGCTCCCGGGGTACGGCCTCCACGGCTTCCCGCCACCGGGGGCTGACGAGGACGCCCGCCTCGGTCAGGCGTCCGGCGAGAGCCTGTCGCTGAGGTGCAGTGTCGGTCATGGAGCAGCTCCTTGCGTCAGCAGGTCAGCGAATGCGGCGGACATCGCAAGGCCGGTGGACTCCTCCAGCCACCCCCACTGTCCGTTCGGGTTCAGCTCCAGCCACCAGAGGCCGCCTCTTGTCCACGGCGAGATCGAAGCTCCCCGAGACCAGCCCGAAGTGGTCCAGGTAGGCGAGGAGCGCCTTCTCCGTAGGGTCGGGCAGGGTCCTGGTCGTGCCCCTCGTCGGGCGCGGAGTCGGAGTTGGTGATTGTCTTCGTCTCGGTGCCCTTGCTGGTGCCGTGTTTGCCCATGTCGATCGCCTGGCCGGTGTGGTCCGCGTAAACACCGAGCTGGGTGTCGGGGTCGAGTGTGACCGACGCGTGCGGACGGTAGGTGACAGTCGGGTACGGGGCGAGTCGATCGGCCCCCAAGGACGTGCGGGTGCGGCGGTCTTGACTGCGGAGCGGGTCACCTTGCCCCCTTGGGCGGTCGATTCCCTGTGCAGCGCGGACACGTGCACGGCGGGAAGCGGTGGGACAGTTCCGGCGTCTTTGCCGGACGGACAGTCCGCGTTCGCTGGACGCGTGTCCGGACCCCCGTTTCACCATCGATCCGGTATACGCCGATGGTCATGGCCACTGTGATCACGCCTCCTCTCCGGACGCCTCGCGCAGTGTCTTGACCAGGACTCCGCCCGTGATGCAGTAGGCGCCGTTCGTGCACAGAACACACTTCGTCGCGTGTCGTAGCAGGGCGTGAAACGCCGGATGCCGGGTGCCCACGGTGACGCTCTCGGACGCCCCTTGGCCATTCACCGCGCTACTCCCCACGGGTCTGCCGGTGTACCTGGGCGCAGGGTCCGCGTATCAACAAGGTTGGCGACGTACGGACGAACCATGGCGCCTGTGTCCCAGGAGCGCGGCGGGAACCACTGCGCACGATCCTCCGGCTTCTTCCGCCGCGCCTGGGGCATCGGCACCCGCCTCTCCCGACGCGGTACGCGAGCGCCCGCGATGTCCGGGCGCCACCCCTGAGGAGGCACGCCCTGGGCGGTGTGGGATGTGTCCTGGGCGATGTCGGCCGCCTGGGCGCGGCTGCACCTGCCCGGCGTACGGATCCCGACCAGGGCCGCTCTCACCCATTCGAGTAGTCGTGATAGGTAGTGCATTGGCTGCCTGCTCTCTCAGGTGGTCCACGCCCCGGGGCCGGTCGCACGGCCGCCGGGGTCTTTGCTGTCTGGCCATACTGAGGGCCCCTCAGGGACGTATTTCTCCAGGTCCAGGGACAGTTGGGACGCCTCGGCGGTAGCGTGCAAGAACGCCCAAACGTCCCCGGGGAGAACCTTGAATACGGCCCTACGATCAGCTATGGAGTCCGCAGGGATCTCGCCACGCCAGCTCGCGGTCAGAGTCGGCGTCTCCGGGAAGACCATTGAACGATGGGTCGCAAACGCCGAACTAATTCCACATGCCAGGAATCGGGAAGACGCCTGCTCGGCGTTGGGAGTTGACGAAGACATGCTGTGGCCGAAAGCAGTAAAGAACCGAATCAAGACCGGCGGCGACAGGGAGATCGTCCGCTCCTACCCTTACCGGTCATCCTGCCCGTCCACTGTTTGGGGTGAACTGGTCGCCAACACCACCAGGGATCTTTTCTTCGCGGGATACACGAACTACTTCCTATGGTTGGACCAACCCACATTCGTTGCCACGCTGCGACGGAAACTTGCCAGTGGATGCCGTGTGCGGTTTCTGCTGGGCGACCCCAACGGGGAAGTAACCCAGAGCAGGGAACAGATTGAGGACGTGGCGCTCACCGTGTCCACGCGCATTCGAATCACTCTTGAGCACCTCGAAAAGCTCGGATCGCATGAGGGGCTGGATACACGCTTCTCTGCACCCGACGATGCGGCAAACCATGTATCCCTGTCGGTCTTTCGCTTCGACGATGAAGCGCTCGTCACTCCCCACCTGGCGCGCATGGTCGGTCATGACTCACCACTCCTGCATCTGCGCAAGTACGGCGACGGCGGGATGTTCGAACGATTCGCCGAGCACGCCGAGGAACTGTGGTCAAGGGCTGCTCCGTCCGGACAAACGGCGGCCACACCATAGCGAGCCGACAACCGCCGTGAACGCACAAAAATCCCCTTCTGGCCCGCGTCATACGAAGATGAGAGGAGTATCTTGCGTTATCCTGGTCAGCTATCGTCGCCTACGAAATACTTGATGGCGCCCGGAAGGTAACCAGTCCAACCTGATGGCGACATCGTTGAGTTGGACTGCTGCACGACGAGGCAAAGCTCCTGGTAGACAGGTTCTCGACCAAGATCACCCGTATTCCGGGACCTCCGTCATGTTGAACAGCACCCCAACTCCACCGCAAGGGCCCCAGGTTGGAAAGATCTCATTGGGTGAGGTGGCGTTGCAGGTCGATATGCCGGAACTGGTACACCGTTCCGACCTGCCGCAACACGCCGCGGTGTTCGTGCGCGTCCTGCAGAAACGCGATGAGATCCCGCGGGACCTTGCGGCGCATCACCAGGTAGGCACGCGCCATGACGAAGTACCCCCAGACTGTCTGGACCAGCCCGCCCGTAAGAGCGACCGCAAGGCCACCCGCAATCCAGCCCAGAAGCACGATCACGATCCCGAACGAGGTCCAGCCCACGAGCAGGGGCAGGACCACGAACCCGAGACCGAGGCCGAACCCGAGACCGAACAAAGGCCCGACCGCCAGCCCCACCGTGAGCCCGACCATCAAGAACGTGCGGCGATCCAAGCCGAGCAGTGCGACGGGCCCCAAGACAGCAGTCAGGTCGGGAACATCGGCCTCAAACGCCCCGGCGAGCCCAACCACTAGGCTGACCAGGAGGCCAATGATGATCCCGACCGCCAACCCGGCCTCGGGGGCGGTCGTGAACCCAACGATGAGCCCCGCCACCGGGCCGACCGAGAGCCAGCTCATGAGCCTGGTCGGCGAGTAGCGAAGCCTAACGCCCGGCGGGACAGGGTCCGCGAGCCCGGCCGCAATGCCGGCCCCGCCGCCGGCTGCGACGCCGGTGACCAACCCGGCCATGAGTCCGTCTGCGGGCCCGGCCACGAGGCAGCCCGCGATGCCGACCGCCAGCCCACCCACAAGGCCGACCACAGACCCGAATGCCAGCCCGAACACGAGGCGACGGATGTGTAGCGGAATAGCTCGGGGCATCTCCCACCATTCAATGTCCGGTCTGCCTTCATGTTGGTTCTGCAGGAACTGCGCGAGGAACACAAAGGTGCGGTGAGCCTGTTCAGCAGTCCAGCGAGGCGGGTTGGGCTGGTAGGGCGCGTAAGCGGCCGGAATGAACGCTTGGAAAAGACGGGCGTTGATGGCGGCCGGGTCAGGGTAGGCGGCTGTGTCACACAACTCGTCCGGGTGCGGTGACGGCGGAGATCCGGAGGGTGTGCCAGGGCGCGGGTTGTAGATAGTGCGGGCAAGGAACAGGCCCAGCGGCGTGGCGAGAGCTTCGCCGACGGGATCAGCGGTGCCCAGACGAGTGATCACGCTGGTCCAGCGTCCAGCGGCCGGAGTATGGGAGCCCCCGGCATCACGGCGCAGGTAGTCGGCAGCCGCCTGGGCCGTGAGCGGCAGCAACTGGATAGCCGCGGCACCGTTGAGGCGCACGGCCGCACCCGGTCGACTCAGGGCAGCACGGTAGGGAGCGGTGCGACTCGCCAGGACCAGAGGCTGCCTGGCAGGCAACGTGCGGTTGATCATGTCCAGTGCGATGGCGTGCCGGGTGGATGGAAGCTCGTCGAAGCCGTCGAGCAGAGGCAGGATGCGGCCCGCGTTCAGCAGGTACAGGGCCAAATCGCTGGGCGTGGCGTTGACGCGGTCGGTGATGGTGACAGGCCAAGGAGCTACTGAGGCCAGACCGGGATGGGCACGGCGTAGCTGGTCGGCCATCCACGTCTTCAACGGCTGGTAGGGGTTCCAGGAAGCCAGAGAAAACAGCACCGGAACCGGGTCACCTTGGGAGCGACGCTCGATGAGATCCTGTAGCAGTCGGACTAGGAGCACGCTCTTGCCGGCGCCCGGTTCGCCCAGGATTACCAGGCGTCGGGTGGGCACCTGGCCGGAGAACACTGAGCCTATCTCCGCGTCCTCGCCCGCCAGCCCGACAGCATCCGTAGGCCATAGAGCGGGGTCACCTGGAGGACCTCCGGGCCACGCCCGGGCGAGGCCCTTCAGCAGTGGCCACCACTCAGCCAGGTCGTCTTCGACGCCTCGCCAGGCGACCGGCAACGGATAGGGGTCGTTGACCCGGCGTAACTCCGCCTCGCTGTCCCACTGGCTCTTGACCGCCACCGCCAATTGCTCCAAGACCTGCTCCGCATCCACAGAGTTGGCCTCGGAGCGATCGGCATGAAACGCCGCCCAGGCCAGGTACCCGGGCGCCAGAGTGGGAAGCACTGCCACAACAGTCTCGGACGTCCCCAGACCAAAGCGCCGAGCCAGATCGAGTGCCGCGAGCAGCGCGAGCACCGCCACCAGCAGATAAATCCCGCCCACATGCTGCGGCCCCCGACCACGTTCTCTGCGCCTCATAACAGGACATCATGGCCTAACTCCTGCCGAGTGAGGAGAGTTTGGCCAGGCGACCGGCTACCGCGCGTAAGACAGCGGCGTAGCACCCCCCTACCTCCCCGCAAACGCACCTTGAAGTACGGAAAGTAGGCTATCTGCGGTCTCTCATGACAATGGTTTCCACAGCGTCATCGAACGTGAGCTGTCTGGGCAGGGTGCAAGGCATCCGCTGGGGCGGGCGCCCTCAAGCACTCGCAGCCCGACGCCGCCTGGCGACCGATGATTCAAAACCCTCGGAACACGGCGTCGTCATCGACGGCGCCGACGAACTCCTCGAAGTCCATGTTCGCGCCGGAGAGGTTGTTCTCGATGCCCCACAACTCGGCTGTCACAACGCGGACACAACGCCCACACCCGCCCCGCCTGTCCATCACGAGGAGCGGCAGTTCAGCCGAGGCGACAGCTGCGGAGTCCGCCAGGACAAGAAGTGGATGCTGGTACTCTGCGGGGATCAGATCGAGAGCCTGGTCGGGCGTCAAACCCTCGTACTGCCGATCGTCGACAAGGGCGACGTTGGCCAAGAAGCCGTCCTTACTGGGCGAGAACAGCGCCGCCCGCAGAGCCTCCCAAGCACCGTCTGCCGAGAAGTCGGTGCGCACGACGAGGGCTTCCAAAGTGCAGGGAAACTGGCTCATGCCCGGACAGTACCCCCAACTCGGTGAACCTTCACGGTCACAGCACGAGCCACAGCTTGCGGCATCTGGCCGGACGGCTCCGGGCCCGGCATCGGCAGATCGGGATGCGGTGGCGGCGCTTGCCCGTCGGCCGTCAGGCCCTGCGCGCACTGGCTTACCTGAAGTGCGGCGACACGTCCGCGCAGTTCGCCGCCAGGTTCCGGATCGGTATCGTCATGGCGTACCGCTAGATACGCGAGGCGGTCGACGTCCTGGCCGTCTTCGCCCCGTCCCTGACCGAGGCGATGCGGTCGGCGCGGACGAAGGCGTTCATGATGTGGGACGGACGCTCCTGCCGATCGACCGGATCGCTGCACATACCCCGCACTACTAGAACATGCACAAACTGCACGGCATGAATGTCCAGGTCCTTACCGACCCGGTCGGCTGCTGTGGGCCTCACCGGCACTGCCTGGCGCCACCCACGATCTCGCTGTGGCCCGAAGGCACGGAATCATCGGCGCGCTCGCCGCCGTCGGGCGGAAGTGCTGAGCGGACAAGGCCTATCAAGAGGCCGGCCGCCACGTCCGCGTGCCATTCCGCGGCCGCAGGCTCAAGTGGTAAAAGCGCAGGCACAACAGCAGCCACCAAAATCCGCTGTCTCGGCGACCAGGCCATGTCCGTCCTGAAGGGCTGGCGTCTGCTGCGGAAGATCCGCTGCAGCACCAACCGGATCACCGACATCGTGAAGGCTGTCCTCATCCTTCAACTCGCCGCTACCTGAGGTTGGAAAGGCCTCACTGTCGGAAAGGGCGGCAAGGACAGCCTCAGAACGTCAGCACAGCCCGGGCGACCCGCCCGGCCCCCGTGTCGGCCACGGCCTTCTCGAAGTCCTCCACGGGATACGTGCCCGTCACCAACTCGTCCAGCAGTAGCCGCCCCTCCCGGTACAGGTCCGCGTACAGCGCGATGTCCCGCTGCGGCCGGGACGACCCGTACCGGCAGCCCAGGATCGACTTGTCCAGGAACATCGACGAGACGAGGAAGGACGCCTCGGCGTTCGCGGACGGTACACCCAGCAGCACGGCCTGGCCATGCCGGTCGAGGAGGTCGACGGCCTGCCGGACGAGTTCCACCCTTCCCACGCACTCGAAGACGTGGTCGGCACCCGTCGGCAGGATGTCCCTCACCCCCTCCGCGGAGGTGAGGAAGTGGCCGGCCCCGAACCGCCGCGCGACTTCCTCCTTCGCCGGGTTCGAATCCACCGCCACGACAGTGAGCGCACCGGCGATCCGCGCGCCCTGCAGCACGTTGAGTCCGATACCGCCCGTGCCGATGACGACGACGCTGTCCCCGCGGTCCACCCGTGCCCGGTTCAGCACGGCCCCGACCCCCGTCAGCACCCCGCACCCGATCAGGGCGGCCGAGGTCATCGGGATGTCCTTCGGGATCCGTACCGCCTGCACCGCCTTGACCAACGTGCGTTCTGCGAAGGCCGAGTTGGACGCGAACTGGTACAGCGGCTGCCCGGCCCGTACGAACGGCTGCTGCGGCATCCCGATCGCCTTGCGGCACATGGTGGGCCGGCCCCGGTCGCACTCCGCGCACGTACCGCAGCTGGCGAGTGTGGAGAGAGAGACGTGGTCTCCGGGCTGGACGTGGGTGACGCCCGGGCCCACCTCCGCCACGACGCCCGCGCCCTCGTGGCCGAGCACCACGGGTACGGGGAAGGGGATCGTCCCGTCCACCACGGAGAGGTCGCTGTGGCACAGCCCCGCCGCCGCGACCGCGACCAGCACCTCGCCCGGCCCGGGGTCCCGTATCTCCAGGTCGTCCACCACTTGGGTCTGCCTGCCGTCGAAGACCACACCCCGCATGACCTCAGCCCTTCGCTTCCCTGGGAAGGCCGAGCACGCGCTCGGCGATGATCGTGCGCTGGATCTCGTCCGAGCCGCCGTAGATGGTGTCGGCCCGGCTGAAGAGGAACAGGTGCTGGAGCGCGTCCAGTTCGTACGGCGCCTCGGCCGTCCAGTCCGCAGGGCCGACCGAAGCTGCCGCGCCCCGCACCCGCACCGCCAGTTCGCCGAGCCGCTGATGCCACCGGCCCCACAGCAGCTTGGCCACGCTGGGAGCGCCCCGGTCCGCCGAACTCCCCAGCGTCCGCAGGGCGTTCCACCGCATGGTGCGCAGCTCGGCCCACTGGCGTACGAGCAGGTCACGCACGACCGGGTCGTCGGCCGCTCCCGTGGCGACGGCCACCTCCACCACCTGCGCCAACTCCTGGGCGAAGCCGATCTGCTGAGCCAGCGTGGAGACTCCCCGCTCGAAGCCGAGCAGACTCATCGCGACCTGCCAGCCGTTGCCCTCGCCGCCGACGAGATGCTCCACGCGAGCGTGCGCCCCGTCGAAGAAGACCTCGTTGAACTCGCTGGTCCCGGTCAGCTGCCGGATCGGCCGGACGTCGATCCGCCCGGGCTGGTCCATGGGCACGAGCAGGAAACTCAGCCCTCGATGTCTGCGGGAGCCCGCCTCCGTACGCGCCAGCACGAAGCACCAGTCCGCCTCGTGCGCCAGCGAGGTCCAGATCTTCTGCCCGGTGATCCGGTACGTGTCGCCCTCCCGCACGGCCTCCGTGCGGATGCCCGCGAGGTCGGAGCCCGCCCCGGGCTCGCTGTAGCCCTGGCACCAGAGTTCGTCACCGGCGGCGACCGGGGGGAGAAAGCGGGCCTTCTGCTCCGCGCTGCCGTGCGCGATGAGAGTCGGGGCGAGGAGGTTCTCCCCGATGTGCCCGCTGCGGGTGGGCGCCCGCGACCGGGCGTACTCCTCGGCCCACACCACCTGCCGGCCGAGCCCGACCGTCCGGTTCCCGTACCCCTCTTCCCTCCACCCGAGCCCGATCCACCCGGCGGCACCGAGCGTCCGTTCCCAGCCCCGGCGATCCCCGGCCCACGGAACACGCCCGGCCAGCCACTCCCGCACCTCGTCCCGGAACGCCTCGTCCTCCAACGTGCACCCGAAATCCACCCTGTCCTCCCACCGCCTTAGGCTTTTAGGGGCGCGGGGAACTGCGCGACCAGCCACAGCCAACCCGCACCGACCCACGACCCCAACCCCTACGGCGCCCCCTCCGCGGCCCGCGCGGCCCGCGCCGCGCGGGCCATCTCCTCCACCTGCGCCAGCAACGGCATGGGATCCGTCCCCACGGTGCCCGGCAGGAAGTCCGCGATCCGCTCGGGCGTCCACCGCCCCTCCGCGTACCCGGAACGGAGTTCCCGCGGCTGTGCCCACACCGCGATCTTCGGTCCGGCGATCGTGTAGACCTGCCCGGTGATCCGCTCCTCCCGGGCCCGCTCGGACAGCAGGTAGACCACGAGCGCGGCCACGTCCTCGGGCTCGCCGATCTCCTTCAGTTCCATCGGCACGTTCGCCGACATCCGCGTACGGGCGACCGGCGCGACCGCGTTCGCCGTGACCCCGTACTTGTGGAGCCCGAGCGCGGCGCTGCGGACGAGCGAGATGATCCCGCCCTTCGCCGCGCTGTAGTTGGGCTGCGAGACGGATCCCTGGTGGTTGCCGCTGGTGAACCCGATCAGCGTGCCGGACCGCTGCCTCCGCATCACGGCCGAGGCGGCGCGGAAGACCGTGAACGTGCCCTTGAGGTGCGTGGCGATCACCGGATCCCACTCGTCCTCGGACATGTTGAAGAGCATGCGTTCGCGCAGGATCCCGGCCACGCAGACAACGCCGTCGAGCCTCCCGTACGCCTCCAGGGCCGTGTCGACGATCCGCTGTCCGCCCGCCATGGTGGAGATGTCGTCGGCCACCGCGACCGCGTCTCCGCCGGCCGCCTCGATCTCCTTGACCACGGCGTCGGCGACCGAACTCGTCGGCTGCGAGCCCTCGATCGACACTCCGTAGTCGTTGACGACGACCCGCGCGCCCTCGGCCGCGGCCGCCAGGGCCACCGCGCGTCCGATGCCCCGGCCCGCCCCGGTCACGGCGACGACCTTGCCTGCCAAGAAGTTCCCCACGTCCCGACCTCTTCCCGCAGTTTCTGACGGACCGTTAGATTTGGCTCAGGTTCAGATTCTACGACCCGTCAGATACCTGGAGACAAGCCCCGGGGAGTACTCATGTCACTGCCGGCCGAGTTCCACGAGATCGCCAAGCGCGTGAACAACTGGGGACGTTGGGGTGCCGCCGACGAGATCGGCACCCTGAACCTGATCACCGACGAGGTCGTACGCAAGGCCGCCGCGCAGGTCCGCACCGGTCACCGCGTGCCGCTCGCACTGCCCCTGCGGCAGGACGGCGTGCAGACGGGGATGATCCCGGGCCGGGTCAATCCGCTGCACGCGATGGTGCAGATCAACCAGGAGCTGTTCGGCCCCGGCACGGTCGCGTGCAGCGACGACGCCGTGACGATGGGCCTCCAGGCGGCCACGCACTGGGACGCGCTCAGTCACGTCTCACACTCGGGCACGCTCTACAACGGCCGGCCCGCCGGCACCATCACGGCCCACGGGGGCGCCGAGTTCGGCGGCATCGACAAGCCCCGGCACATCGTCTCGCGCGGCGTCCTGCTGGACGTGGCCCGCGCACTCGGCAAGGAACGGCTCGACGGCGGGCACGTGGTGACCCCGGAGGACCTCGAAGCGGCCGAGGAGATGAGCGGGACGAAGGTGGGTCCGGGTGACATCGTCCTCGTACGCACCGGTCAGATGCAGCTCTACCTCACGGGCGACAAGCAGGCGTACGCCTACCCCTCCCCCGGTCTGTCCGTGCGCACTCCGGAGTGGTTCCACGCCCGCGACGTCGCGGCGGTCGCGAACGACACCCTTACCTTTGAGATATTTCCTCCCGAAATAGAAGACTTGTGGCTGCCCGTCCATGCGCTCGATCTGGTCGAAATGGGCATGCTTCAGGGCCAGAACTGGAATCTCGAAAAGTTGTCCACAGCCTGTGGAGAAGTCGGCCGTTACGCCTTCCTGCTGTCGGCGACACCCGAACCGTTCACCGGCGGCACCGGAGCCCCCGTGGCACCGGTCGCGATCCTCTGATCCCGTGGGTCGGTCGGCGGCGCGCGTCTCCCCCACTGCCGCCCGCACCCGGGCGAGAGGAGCCCGACCTGGCTCCGCCTCATCCCGGGCGCGGCATCGCGCGCCGCCGTCCGGCTCTCCGGCGCACCCGCCCTGCCCCTGCCCCTGCCCCGCAGGAGCCGCCGCCGAATCGCGATCCACATGCGCCGAGGGCTTCCGTCACCGAAGTCCTCGCCGTCCCCTCACTGTGAATCGCTGAACACAAGCGTGATGAAACGGACACTCCGCGTCAACACCCAGCCGGGGATTCATGCCTTACGCACCCTTTTGCGACCCTCTTGGGAAGAAGCACGACCCGGCGCACTCGGCAATGGCGGACACCTGGGGCCTGGACTCCGTGCCACCTGTGCGCCAGCGGGCGCGTCGCTGCCCGAGCGCCCACTCCCGCGCGTTGGGCGGCCTCGTACGCGCGCATACGGCCTCGTCGCACGGCACGATCTCGCCTCGTACGCGCTACACAGCTTCGTACGCACTACACGGCTTCGTACGCCAGATCTCCGTACGCCGTGGGAACCGCTTCACAGGCGGCGGTGACCCTGGCCACCGCCGAACAGCGGTCCACCTCGCACCAGATGCGCTTGCCGGCGCCCTCGGTGTTCCAGCCCCACCGGTCGGCGAGGCCGTCGACGAGCGCGAGACCACGGCCGTTGGTGTCGTCGCCGTCCGAGCAGCGCAGGCGTGGTGCCCGGGTGCTGGCGTCGACCACTTCCAGGCGGACGGTCGCGACGACCGCACCGATGGCCCGCTCACCGGCCGTCGGCCCGCTCACCGCGTCCGGCACCGACAGGCGCAGGACGGCGGGACGGCCGGTGTGGACCACCGCATTGGTGACCAGCTCCGAGACGAGCAGGATCAGCGTCTCGGCCAGCGGCTCATCGGCCTCTATCCCGGACCCCGCGAGCCGCGAACGGGCCCACCTCCGAGCTCGCCCCACCTCCGCGGGGTCGGGCCGGATCTCCAGCTGCACTTGAAGCACCTGCACCGCTCACACCATCCGAACCGGCGGACACATCGCCTCGCGCCTCGCAAGGGCCACGATCGTGGTCAGAAGAGGGTTCACGGAACGTGATTCCCTCAGGAGACAGCATCGTTGACGTACAGTCACGCCAACAAGCGCTTCGGGCATATTCCAGCGCGAAGGAGTACGTGTGCGGGATACTGTGCGACGCTCACCGCGGGGAGTCGAACAGGCAGGAACGGTCCTGCTCCCTGCCTCGCAGGCCGCGCGCAACACCGGATGCGGGGCTGCCCCGGGGGCAACGCCGCGATGGCCCGGCCTCAGAACCACTCGCATCCCACACAAGGTACCGGAGCGAGGCGCCGACTCCAGGCCGTGACGAGTCACACATAGGACACAACCCGATATCAACGCTCAGTAATTCCGGTATGCCACATTCCGTGACTTCTGCCCCTTGGGCGTCTGGGGACCTCTTAGGACCTCTCGGGAGTCCTTCCGGATCTGCCACGATCGGCGGCAATCGGCGGCAATCAGCGGCGATCAGCGGCGGCCGGTGGCGATCGGCTCGGCGGGACCGGCCGCCAGCAGGTCCTGCGCGAGGGCTTCCTCGGCCTCGGCGGCGGTCGGGCCACGACGGGCCCGCGACCAGGCCCGTTTCAGGTGAAGGTGCACGTCGGACTCCCAGGTGAAACCCATGCCGCCGTGCACCTGGAGGCAGTCGCGGGCGCCGCGCTCGGCTGCCTCGTCCGCCAGCAGCCGGGCCGCCGCGATGTCGAGCGGATCACCCGTGACCGCTGCCGCGTACACCGCCGAACGCGCCACCTCCACGCGCACCAGCATCTCCGCGCAGAGGTGTTTCACTGCCTGGAAGGCCCCGATCGGCTGTCCGAACTGCTCACGGGTCCGGGCGTGTTGCACGGCCAGCGCGCAGGTGCGCGCGGCCGAACCCAGCTGCTCGGCGGCGGTCAGCAGTACGGCCACCGGGTCGCAGGGCGCGGCCCGGGGCACCCGGTGGAGCGGTGTCAGCGGATCGACCGAGCGCATGGCGACCGCGTCCGTCACGTCTCCGCGTACGACGTCCGCCTCGTCCAGCCACTCCACGAGGGTTCCGTCGACGGCCGCGACGACACACTCGCCGGTGGCCGCTCCGGGTACTTCGCCGGCCGCGAGGTGGGTGGCCACGAGCGGGCCGGGCAGCAGCGCCCGGCCGGCCTCCTCGAAGGCCAGCACCGCCTCGGGAAGACCCAGCCCGACCCCGCCGCGCGACTCGGGCAGCCGCAGCGCGAAGAAGCCCGCCTCACCCAACTCGCGCCACAGCGCACGGTCGAGGCCGCGGGAGACCGCCGGGCCCTCGCCGCCCCGGGGGCCCTCGCGTCCGTCGGGGTCCTCGCGTCCGTCAGGCCTTTTCCGTCCATCGGGGCCCTCGCGTCCGTCGGGCCCCTGGTGCCGGGGCGGATCCACGGCGGCCCGCAGCTGCTCCCGCCCGAACCGCCGTACCAGCAGCTCGCACACCCCGGCCCGCAGGGCACGTTGATCATCGGTGAGGTGGAAGTCCATCAGGTCACCGTCCCTTCGGGAGGCCCAGGATCCGCTCGGCCACGATGTTCCGCTGGATCTGCGAGGTGCCGGCCGCGATGGTGTACGAGAGCGACGACAGCCGGTCGACCGTCCACTCCCTGTCGAGGTCGAGCCCCTCGGGGCCCAGCACCTCCGCCGCCGCGTCGTACAGCTCCTGGCGTGCCTGCGAATACCTCAGCTTGAAGACCGAGCCGCCCACGCCCGGCACCCCGCCGGTCCGCTCGGATTCGCTCACGTTCCACTGCGTCAGCCGCCACAGGGCCCGGAACTCGGCGTTGAGCCTGCCGAGCCTGCGGCGCAGCGGCACGTCGTCCCAGCGGCCGTTCTTGTGCGCCTCGTGGGCCAGTTCGCCGAGGACGCGCCGGCAGGCGACCACCTCACCCACGAAGGCGGTGCCGCGCTCGAAGGACAGCGTCACCATGGTCACGCGCCAGCCGTCGTTCTCCTCGCCGACCCGGTGGGCGACGGGCACCCGCACCTCGTCGAGGAAGACCTCCGCGAACTCGGCCGAACCGGCGAGCGTACGCAGGGGACGTACCGTGATCCCCGGCGCGTTCATCGGCATCGCCAGCCAGGTGATCCCGCGATGCTTGGGCGCCTTCGGATCGGTGCGCACCAACAGTTCGCACCAGTCGGCGACTTCGGCGTGCGAGGTCCAGATCTTGGAGCCGCTCACCACGTAGTCGTCGCCGTCCCGGTGCGCGCGGGTGCGCAGTGCCGCGAGGTCGGAGCCGGCATCCGGCTCACTGAAGCCCTGGCACCACACCTCCTCGCCGCGCAGCACGGGCGGCAGCCAGCGCGCCCGCTGTGCGGCGCTCCCCTCGGCGGCGATCGTGGGACCGGCGTGCAGCAGCCCGACGAAGTTGGCCCCGACATAGGGGGCGCCCGCCTTCTCCGTCTCCTCCAGGAAGATCAGGTGCCGGGTCGGCGTGGCACCGCGGCCTCCCGCGTCCACGGGCCAGTGGAGCCCCGCGTACCCGGCGTCGTACAGCAGGCGCTGCCATCCGAGGTCGTACGCGCGCCGCCCGGGCCAGTCGTCGGGCGAGGGCTTCGCGGGCAGCCCGGGAAGCACCTCGGCGAGCCACTCCCGCAGCCGCGCCCGGAACTCCTCGTCCTCGGGCGAGTACGAGAGGTCCATTACTTGTCGCGGTCCCGGTCCAGATCCAGGTCCAGCATGCGGATGGCGTTGCCGCGCATCAGCTTGTAGACCGTTTCGTCGTCGAGGCCCTTCACATGGTCGAGGGCGACCTCCTTGGTGTGCGGGAAGGTCGAGTCGACGTGCGGATAGTCGGTCTCGAAGGTCGCGTTGTCCCGCCCCACCACGTCCAGCGAGGCGATCCCGTGCTTGTCGCGGAAGAAGCAGCAGAAGATCTGCCGGTAGTAGTACGTGGACGGCGGCTCGGGGATCAGGTCGCGCACCCCGCCCCAGGCCCGGTGTTCCTGCCACACGTCGTCGGCGCGCTCCAGGGCGTACGGGATCCAGCCCATCTGCCCTTCGGAGTACGCGAGTTTGAGGCGCGGGAACTTCACGAGCACACCGGAGAACAGGAAGTCCATCATCGACGCCATGGCGTTGTTGAAGCTCAGGGACGCCTGGACGGCGGGCGGGGCGTCCGGGGACGCGGCGGGCATCTGGCTGCTGCTGCCGATGTGCATGTTGACGACCGTGCCGGTCTCCTGGCAGACGGCGAAGAACGGATCCCAGTAGCCGGAGTGGATGGACGGCAGACCCAGATGGGTGGGGATCTCGGAGAAGGTCACGGCCTTCACACCGCGGGCCGCGTTGTGCCGGATCTCGGCGACCGCGAGGTCGATGTCCCAGAGCGGGATGATGCACAGCGGGATGAGCCGGCCGCCGCTGTCGCCGCACCACTCCTCGACCATGAAGTCGTTGTACGCGCGCACGCAGGCCAGCGCGACCTCCTTGTCGTGCGCCTCGGCGAAGGTCTGCCCGCAGAATCTCGGGAAGGTCGGGAAGCACAGGCTTCCCTCCACATGGTTGGCGTCCATGTCCTTGAGCCGCTCGGCCGGATCCCAGCACCCCGGCCGCATCTCCTCGCGGGTGATGCCCTCCAGGGTCATCTCGTCCCGGTCGAAGCCGACGGCGGCGATGTTGCGCTTGTACGGGAACTTCAGGTCCTCGTAGATCCACCAGTCGGTCGGCGGCCCGTCCGGGTCCATCGTGATCCGGTACTTGCCGGCCACATAGGCCAGCTCGCCGATACCGGCCGTCAGCGGCTGGGGGCCACGGTCCCGGTACTTCTTCGGCAGCCAGGTCTCGAAGAGGTGCGCGGGCTCGATCACATGGTCGTCGACGCTGATGATCCGAGGCAGTTCGGTCATGAGTCCAGCCCTCTCCGGCGGCAAATCTGATGACCCGTCAGAGGGCAGGCTAGCTCCGCACCCCTGGACCGACAAGGCGCCGAGGCCTACGCTCTGGCATCAATCTGACTACCCGTCAGTTCACAGCCGGCTGTGTTCACCCGTCAGCTGTACTCACCCGTCAGCCGTACTAACCCGTCAGCCGTGAGGAGTACGGGCATGCCCACCGACACAGGCACAGACACCGCACACGCGCTGGGCGCCTCCCGCACGTTCTGGGAACTCGTCGAACGCCGCGCCGCGCTCACCCCCGACCGCCCCGTCCTCCTCCAGGACGACCGTTCCCTCACCTTCGAGGAGCTGCGCTCCGGCGCCGAGCGGACCGCGGCGGGCCTGCACGCCATGGGCGTAGGACCCGGGACCGTGGTCGCCTGGCAGCTGCCCACGCGGATCGAGTCGGTGCTGCTCGCGATGGCCCTGGCCCGGCTCGGGGCCGTCCAGTCACCGGTGATCCCCTTCTACCGGGACCGCGAGGTCGCCTTCGCGCTGCGCGCGTCACAGGCCGCCTACTTCGCCGTGCCGGGCTCCTGGCGCGACTTCGACCACACCGCGATGGCGGAGCGCCTCGGGGCCCGGGGCGTCTTCGAGGCGTACGACTCGCTCCCCGCCGGAGACCCGTCGGTGCTCCCCGCCCCACCCACCGGCGGCACCGACGTGCGCTGGATCTACTGGACCTCCGGAACGACGTCCGACCCCAAGGGCGTGCTGCACACGGACCGTTCGCTGATCGCCGGCGGCTCCTGCCTCGCCCACGCGCTGCACCTGTCGGCCGCCGACATCGGCTCGATCGCGTTCCCCTTCGCGCACATAGGCGGCCCCGACTATCTGGTCATGCTGCTGCTGTACGGGTTCCCGGCGGTCCTCTTCGAGAAGTTCGCGCTGCCGGACGCCCTGGAGGGCTTTCGCAAGCACGGGGTGACGGTGGCGGGCGGTTCCACCGCGTTCTACTCGATGTTCCTGGCCGAGCAGCGCAAGCAGCCGGGCACCAGGCTCATCCCCTCACTGCGCCTCCTCGCGGGCGGCGGGGCCCCCAAGCCTCCCGAGGTCCATCACGCCGTCGTACGCGAGATGGGGGTCCGGCTGACCCACGGATACGGCATGACCGAGGTCCCGATGATCACCATGGGCTCACCGGACGACTCCGAGGAGAACCTCGCGACGACCGAGGGAAGGCCTCCCGAGGGCATGGAGATCCGGATCGTGGAGGGGGAGGTACGGCTGCGCGGGGAGGCGGTCTGCCGGGGCTATCTGGATCCGGCGCAGACCGCGGAGGCCTTCGACGACGACGGGTTCCTGATCACCGGGGATCTCGGACACCTCACCGGGAGCGGCCACCTCGTCCTGACGGGCCGCCTGAAGGACGTCATCATCCGCAAGGGCGAGAACATCTCCGCCAAGGAGATCGAGGACCTGCTGCACCGCCATCCCGCCGTCGGCGACGTCGCGGTGATCGGGCTGCCGGACACGGAGCGCGGCGAGCGGGTGTGCGCGGTGGTCGAACAGCCGGCCGGAGCCCCGCCGATCACCTTGGCGGGCCTGTCGTCCTATCTGCGCTCGGAAGGGCTGTCCGTGCACAAGCTGCCGGAGCAACTGGAGGTGGTGGACGCCCTTCCGCGCAACGAGACCCTGCGCAAGGTGCTCAAGTACCGGCTCAGGGAGCGCTACTCGGGCACCGTGAAGTAACGAGCGAAACCGCTCACGATCTCCGGCTCGGTGACAAGGCCGTCGGTGTCCGCGTCGAGCGCGCCGGCCGCGGTGGCGGCCGTCCCCTCGGACACGCCCAGGGCCTTGAGGATCCGCGCGGTCTCGTCGACGGTCACGGAGCCGTCCCCGTCTCCGTCCGCGATGGCGAGCGCCGCGTCCAGGAAGGGGCGGGCGATCTCGGCGAACCGGTCGGGGTTGTCGCGCAGCCGCTTCACGGCTCCGTTCACGAACTCCTCGCGGGTGATCCGCTGGTCACCGTCACGGTCCGCTATGCCGGCCATGCCCTGCCAGAAGGCTTCCGCGCCGATGTACAGGGCCTGGCCCTTGTCGCACCGGGCCGTCGTGCCGAACTCGGCGAGCAGCGCCTTGGTCGCCGCGTTGAAGTCCTCGCGGTCGATATAGCCGTTGCCGTCCTGGTCGAAGGTGGCGAACCGGGCGGCGATCTTCCGCTCGTACTCGGTACTGACCATGTCTTTCGAGCCGCCTTACATCACGTGGGTGCGTCTGGCAGCGAGCGTACGACTCCCGGGCCCCTCGGGGAGTGGGAAAACGACGCTTGTGCCAAGACCGGGGGAAATCCGCGACAGCGCCGTCACGGACGTACAGGATGATCTTCCCCCTACGTGGCAGAAATCACGCCGAGAGCGAGCTCGACTCGTCGGCGACGGCGGCATCGACATCGGGATACACGTCGAAGAGCCTGCGCACTCCGAGGGCGCCGAGAACCCGGTTGACGTGGGAACCGTCCACCGCTCCCTGCGCGGGGAGAATCAGGCGGAGGCGTCCCTGGCAGGAGCGGATCAGCCGTCGGCCGGCGATCAGGACACCGACGCCACTGGAGTCGCAGAACAGGACTTCCGACAGGTCCAGGACGACGTCCCGCCGCCCGTCGGCCACCGCGCTGTGCATCCGCTGCCGCAGCACCGGTGAGGTCACCAGATCCATCTCACCCGAAACCTGCACGACGGCCCAGCCGCGCTGCTCGCCTTCGGTCACCCTGAGCGTCACGCGTCTGTCCTTCGCTCGACGATGTCGGACCCCGGACGACCCGGAACGACCGGCCCGGCACAGCCGACCCGGAAACATCCGGACCGGAGCTGCCGGAACTGCCGGAACGGAACTGCCCGACCGGGAACGGAAGCGGAAGCCATTCCTTCGCTTCCCTGGTGCGTGGCTGCCCCGCCTCTCCCTCTATGAAACACGGAATATCGAATCGAAACGTTCCCCAGACAGGCTGTTCCGGTCATCAACGTTCCGGCCCGGTCGGGCCCGATCAGGACAAGTCGGGACACCTGTACGCACAACGTGAGTTCACATGCGCACAACGTGATCGGGGCCCTACCACCCGGACCCCCTCCAGGGGCGCGCATTGCCACAAAGGGGCGTGCGTCGTCACAGCTGCCGACTACATTCGGAAGGAAGCCGGAGAGCAGAATCCGGTGGACACAGTGGACACAGGGACAGGCGCACGGCACGAGCGGGGGCGAGGGGGCCGCATGACCAGGAGGGACACGCCACCCCGCTGGGACCGCAAGATGCAGCAGCGGCTCGCACGGGGCGAGGCTGCCGCGCTCGGCGAGCTCTATGACCGATTCGCTTCGCTCGTGCACGGTCTTGCCCATCGCGTGCTCGGCGATGAGCGGGCGGCCGACCGCATCACCCGCGAGGTCTTCTCCCACGTCTGGGAGAACCCCGAGTCGTACGACCCGAAACAGGGGCCCCTACGCTCCTGGGTCGCCACGCTTACCCACCGCCTCGCCGTGCAGCGCCTGCGCACCACGGAGACCGCGGCGCTCGCGCAGGACGGCATGGACGACACGACCGGCCTGACCTGCACGGACGGCACGACCTGCACGGACGGCACGGACGGCACGACTGCGACTGGCCTGACCGGCACGGAGGAGCTGGAGCGCAAGGTCCGCCGCGCCTCCGTGGCCGCCCGCGCCGACTACATCGTCACGTCCATGCCCACGCCGCTGCGGGCCGCCCTGGAACTCGCCTACTTCCAGCGCCGCGACTACCGCCAGACCGCCGCCGACCTGGGCGTCACCGAGGACGAGGCCCGCCGTCGCCTGCGCCTGGGCCTCCAACTCCTCTCCACGGCCCACGACTCCGGCCCCTCCGGGACGCCGCCCGAACACGGGAGTACCCGGTGAACAGCGCGAACCCCTTCGGGTCGTACGGCGAGGACGAGGACGAACCGGACCCGCGGAAGCGCGACGGTCGGCCGGACCCCCAGGACGGGGGTCCGTCGGGCCTCCCTGAGCGCGCCCCGAGAAGCCCGCAAGACCCAGGAGACCCGGGAGGCTCGGGAGGCTCGGGAGGCTCGGGAGGCCGAGGAAACCCGGGAGATCCGGGAGGCTCCAAGCCGCCGGTGGGCGGGGGCGGGCGCGGTTCCGATGAGTCTCGGTTCCCGCGCATACCCACGCCGCGCTCGTCCGTCGAGGACACGGGTCTGCCTCTGCCCGCCCCTGCTTCCGCGCCCTTCCCTCCCCCCACACCCCTCGTCCTCGAACACCGGGTCCTCAAGGCCCTGCTCGGCGCATGGGCGCTGGCGGCCTGCTCCCCTGAGGAGACCGCGGCCGTCGAGGACCACCTCGGCGACTGCGGCACCTGCGCGGACGAGGCCCTGCGCCTGCGCGAGGCGGTGGGCCTCCTGCACCCGCCGGAGAGCCTCGACCTGGACCCCTCCCTGCGCACCCGAGTCCTGGAGGCCTGCCTGGGCCGCCGCCCGCCCCGCATCCCGGTCCCCTCCTGGGCGACTCCGTACGACGCGGAGACGGCCCGCCTGGACCAGCTGCTCCAGGACATCGGCGACGCGGAGTGGCATGCCCCGGTGCGCCTGCGCTGGTTCAACGGCAGCGAACCGACGAGCCGGCGCACCACCGTCGCCGGAGTGATCGCCCACCTCCTGACCGTGGACGGCCTCGTCGCCCGCGCGCTCGGCCTGGACGACCCCCTGGAAGCCGCGCCGGACACCCCCACACCCGCGGGCCGCACCGAGGCCTTCTGGCGCGCCGCCCGCTTCCCGCCCACCCGTTCCGTACGCGGCCCGTGGCGCGAGCAGACCCACAACCTCGTCCGTACGGTGGCCTTCGCGGGCGGGGGCTCGGGCAGGCTGCCCGTACCGTACGGCGACTTCGAACTCCCGCTGCGGGACTCGATGCTCGACCGCGCCTTCGAGACCTGGGTCCACGCGGGAGACATCGCGGACGCCGTGGACTACCCCTACCAGCCGCCCTCGCCCCGCCATCTGCACGCGATGATCGACCTCGGTGCCCGGATGCTCCCCTCGGCCCTGGCCGCCCGCCGTCAAGCAGGCCTCTCGGCACCCGGCCGGACCCGCCACCTGAAAGCGGCCGACACCCCGGGCCGCAGCCTCCGCCTGGAGATCGAGGGCCTGGGCGGCGGAGAGTGGCTCATCCCGCTCGACTCGCCCGCCGCGCCGGCCTCCCCCGAGCACGAGGTGGCCCACGTGGCCCTGGACGGCGTGGAGTTCTGCCAGCTGGCAGCGGGCCACGTCTCCCCGGAGGAAGCGGCAGCGGGCCAGGTGGGAGACCGGGAGGCGATCAGCGACGTCCTCTTCGCGGCGGCGTCACTGAGCCGTATGTGACGTCAGCAACGGGGTCGGGTCAGGGCGACGCGACGTGCGTGACAGAGACGCGACGGTCCCCTACGCGGCTATGCGCCTACGCGCCCCGTAACCGTGCGCCCCCGTACTCGCGCACCCTCGCAACCCTTGCGCCGTCGCGCCCTCAGGCGAAGACGACGGTCCGCCGGCCGTTCAGCAGAATCCGCCGCTCGGCATGCCACTTCACGGCCCGGGCCAGCGCCTGGCACTCCACGTCACGCCCCACGGCGACAAGCTGCTCAGGGGTGACCTGGTGTCCCACCCGCTCGACCTCCTGCTCGATGATCGGCCCCTCGTCGAGGTCGGCCGTCACATAGTGCGCGGTCGCGCCGATCAGCTTCACCCCGCGCACGTGCGCCTGGTGGTACGGCTTCGCACCCTTGAAGCTCGGCAGGAAGGAGTGATGGATGTTGATGATCCGCCCGCTCAGCTGCTTGCAGAGGTCGTCGGAGAGCACCTGCATGTACCGCGCGAGCACCACCAGTTCGACGTCCTGCTCGCGCACCAGCTCCAGCACCTGCGCCTCGGCCTGCGACTTCGTGTCCTTGGTGACCGGAATATGACGGAACGGCACGCCGTACGAAGCTACGAGTTCGGCGAAATCCGTGTGATTGGACACCACCGCCGCGATCTCGACCGGCAGCGCCCCGGTCCGCGCCCGGAACAGCAGATCGTTCAGGCAGTGCCCGAACTTGCTGACCATCAGCACGACCCGCATCTTGTCCTCGGCCCGGTGGATCTGCCAGTCCATCCGGAAGGAGTCACCGATCGCCGCGAAGCTCGCCCGCAGCTTCTCCACCGTCACCGGCGGCTCCGCCGAGAAGTGGACCCGCATGAAGAACAGTCCCGTGTCGTGGTCACCGAACTGCTGACTGTCCTCGATGTTGCACCCGGTCATGAAGAGGTAACTCGACACGGCGTGCACGATGCCCTGCTTGTCGGGGCAGGAAAGCGTCAGGACGTACTGGTCGGGACGCGCGGGCTGCTCGGGCGCGGACTGCTCGTTCATGCACGCCAGGGTCCCACAAACCCGCCAGGCCCAGCCCACGCGTCCCGACTGCCGGACGCGGTCTCCAGGGGCACGCGGCTAAAACCTCAGAGCCTTGCGTCACGCCCCCGGCCGGAGACGTGACACGGGCTCTCAGGCAGACCGAGTCATGATCCGCAGCACGTCGAGCGTCTGCGGCGGAACGTCGGGTTCCTCCCCGTCGCTCGCCGCCATCCGTACATGGGCGTCCCGAGCGGCCCGCACAGCCTCCGGCCATCCCTCGTGGTCGAGATAGGCGGAGACGGGAGCATCAGGCCCGACCTGATGCATGATCCGCAGCACCCGCAGCACGGCGGAGTCGACGAGCGCCGCCTCCTGCGAGTCCCGGAAGATCGTCCCCACGTATTTCTCGGCGGACCAGTTGTCCAGCCAGGTGTCCTCGACAAGGCGGTAGACGGCGTCGGTCACATCCCCGTACCCGTCGACCCCCGCGAGCCATATCTCCCGCTGGAACTCGGTGTCGGAAAGCATGTGCAGCGCGGAGCGCACATTGCTGCGCCAGCGCCACCACGGCATATCGTTCAGTGGCATGCCGCCCATGGTGGATGAGCGACGCCCGCGACGGGAAGAGTTCTCCGAACCTTGCACGGTCACCGATCGTACGTTCCCGCCGGATCGGCCCGTCCCGCACCCCGTTGTTCACCTGGCCGTCACCGTGCGTTGACCGAGGGTCACACCGGCCGTAGCGGTGCAGGGGAATCGTGCGTGTCCATGACCGGTCGGCGACACACCCGTACCTTCCTTCCCGCCCTTCGCCTCCCCATCGCCAGGACCAGGACCAGGACCAGGACCAGGACCAAGGCCAGAGTGCTGTCCGCGGGCGCGCTGGCGGTGTGTGTGTCGACAGCGGCGGGGTGCGGTGTCGTCCCCGGTACCACGGGGGGTTCGGGGGGCGGCACCGTCACCGTCATGACGTGGGCGCCCGAGAAGACCGGGGCGACCAACAAGCCCGGCATGCCCGCCATGGCAAAGGCCTACGCGCGCTGGGTCAACAACCACGGCGGCGTCAACGGCCGCAAGCTCAAGGTCCTCACCTGCAACGACCACAACGACACAGTGGCCGCCGCGAACTGCGCCCGCCGCGCGGTCAAGGCGGACGTCGTCGCGGTCGTCGGTTCGTACAGCCAGCACGCCCGCTCCTTCTTCTCCCCGCTGGAGGCGGCCGGCATCCCGTATCTCGGCGGATACGGCGTCACCGACGACGAGTTCACCAGCCCGCTCTCCTACCCGGTCAACGGCGGCCAGCCCTCCCTGCTGGCCGGCCTCGGCCAGCAGCTCGCCAGGGCCTGCGGCCCGGTCACGCTCATCCGCCCCGACACGACCGCCGGCGACGAACTGCCCGTGCTGCTCGACGCCGGCCTGACCGCGGGAAGGCACTCGGCCTCCGTCGACCAGCGGGCCGCCGAGGACGCCACGGAGTACTCGGGGCACGCCCGGCGTGCGCTGCGGCGGGCCTCGACGGATCCGCAGAAGGAGGAGGGGTGCGTGATACCCGCGCTCGGCGACCGCACCGACACCTTCATGGACTCGTTCCGGCGGTCCCGCGAGAACTACCCGGCGGTGCACACGGCCTCCGTGCTGGGCAGCGTCGACCAGTCGATGATCGACGCGACGGGCAGTACGTACGAGGGCGCGTACGTCACCGGCTGGTATCCGGCATCGAGCGACAAGCGGTGGAAGCCGATGCGCGAGGTCATCCGCGAGGAGGCTTTCGGCGACAACCGGATCGACGTCGCCGACCCCGGCGTGCAGACGACCTGGGTCGCGTACACCGCCCTGACGAAGGCCATCGAGTCGCTGGGCGGAGACGAGGTGTCCGCGCGAACCCTGCGGCGCACGCTCGACGACGGGTTGAGGATCGACACGGGCGGGCTGACGCCGACCCTGAGCTGGAGCTTCCGGGACCTGATCACGGCGAGCGGCTTCCCGCGGCTGGTCAACGCGGACGTGACCTTCCAGGAGGTACGCGAAGGCAAGCTGGTCACGGAGCGCAGGGGTTTCGTGAACGTGTCGAAGGTGCTGGAGAACGCAGTGGCGTCCTGACCGCGGACGCCTCCGTGACGGTCACAGCCGGCCGGTGATCACACTCGCCGGCCGACCAGCGATCGGAGCCGGCCGACCTTTGACGGGAGCCGGTCCGCCGGGGATCAGAGCTGGCCCGGCTGGCGCTCCGTCAGCTTGTAGGTCTGCGCGATGGAGTTCCACAGCTTCGCGGCCTTGGCCTTCTGGATGGTCGCGGTGCCGCTCTGGCGGTTGCCCGCGACGGTCTGGCCCGTGGAGCGGGCCTGGCCCTTGCGGCAGCCCTTCTTGCCCGCGGCCTGATCGGCCCACGCCGCGTAGTGGGTGTCCGCCGCGGCGGAGGCCTTCCAGGCGTTGTTGAGCGCGGCGGTCAGCTGCGCGTGGTTTTCGAGCTTGTCGACGGAGAGGTCCGCAAGCCGCGTGACCAGGCCGTTGCGCTGCTTGGCGGCGTTGCGCAGGTCGGTGGCCGCCTGGCCGAGGTTGTCGCACTTGCGTACGTTGCCGACGGCCTTGACGACCGAGTCGCGGCTGTTGCCGCTGTCCGCCAGGAGCTTGTCCAGGGCGACGGCCTGCGCCTCCTCCGGTCCTGCCGACGCGGAGGCGGAGCCGTCGGTGGCGGGTGCGGTCGCCGCCACCGTCTTGTTCTCGTCGTTCTTGTCCTCGTCCCCGCCGCCACCGCTGAGCAGGGCGCCGGCGCCGATGCCGAGTACGGCGATGCCCACGCCGACGACGGCGATGACGGGAACGCGGGAACGGCGACGAGGGGGACGGCCACCGTGGCCACCCGGGCCCTCGGGGGACGTCGGTGCGCCGGGACCACCGGGGGCGCCGGGGGCGCCGGGGGCGGACGGTATACCGAATCCGGCGGGGGTGCCGAACGCGGGCGAAGCGCCCCCCGGTTGTCTCCCCTGCTGCCCCTGCTGTCCTTGTTGCCCCTGCTGCCGCGAGCGCGGCTGGTCGAACCGGGGCAGCTGCTGTGTGGAGCCCGCGGCGTCGGCCCCGCCACCCGCCCGGAAGAGGTTGTCGAACTCGGCGGGCGGCTGCTGCCGGTTCTCCGGCCCGCCCGCCTGTGCCCCGTACCCGGCCGCGCCGGGCTGTGCGGGCACCGGCGCCATGAACTGCGTGGGCTGGGCGTCGGGATCCACAGCCGGGGGCAGGGGGCCCGCGCCGCTTGTGCCGGACATCGGTCCGGGGCCGTCCTGCGGGACTCGGCCGAGGTACCGGGTGGACTCGGCGGACGTCGCCTCGGGTGCCGTACCGGCGGCGGGCATCTCGGGCGGCAGCGCACCCGGGCCGACCGGAGGGAGGAACTGCGTGGCGCCCTCGTCCATGGGCGCGGCCGCTGCGACGGGCGGCAGGAACTGGGTCGCACCCTCGTCCATGGGGGCGGCGGGCGGCAACGCACCCGGACCCGCCCCGGCGGAGGGGAGCGGCGCGGCCGGCCCGCCTCCGGAAGCGTTCGGGTAGCCGTATCCGCCCGGTCCCTGGCCGTGTCCCTGTACCGGCCCGTATCCCTGTACCGGCCCTTGTCCCTGTCCCTGTCCCGGCCCTTGTCCCTGCGGTCCGGCGGAGTTCTGCGCCTGTGGCGCGGCGGGGCCGGTGGGAGCCTGCGGGGCGCCGTATCCGTCGGTGGTCCGACTCCGGCCGTCCTGCGGCTGGGGTATCGCGCCGCCCGGTGTCTGCGGGGCGCCCCACTGACCGCCGGAGCCCTGTGTCCCGTACTGGGCCGAGGGATCGGTGTACTGCGAGACCTGCCCGCCGGGCACGCCCCAGCCCGAGGCCGGCCCACCGGGACCCGGACCCTGTCCGCCCTGGTTCTGCCCGCCCTGGCCCTGGCCCTGCGCGGAGCCGTCCCAGCCCGCCGGGGTCTGCGCTTCCTGGCCGCCGGTTCCCTGAGGCGAAGCACTCCAGCTCGAAATCTGCGGGGCCGGGCCCTGAGCCGCGCCCGGGCCCGCCTCGGGTGTGCCGTAGCCGTAGCCCGGTGTCCCCTGGCCCTGGTCCGCCCCATGCGATTCACCCGCGGGTGAGTAGTCCTGCCCGGGCTCCTGAGGGTCCTGCGGAGCCGGGCGCGGGCCCCACGGCTGGTCCCAGGCCTGACCGCCCGCCGGTATCGCGCGGTCGCCGGTCTGGCCCGGCAGGAGGGGCTCGCCGCCGTCGGACGGCAGCACGATACCTTCGCGCGCAGGTCGCGCCGAGGGCTCGTCGCCCTGTCCGTTGTGCGTCACCGGGACTCCTACGAATGGGGGACCTTCGGAACCGTCGGTTCACGCTACCGGGTCCCCGCGGGCCGGTGCCACGCAGCACAGGACGTGACTGCCGCCACCGGGGACAGCAAGTGACAAACCGCCCACCATAACGCTGTTCGAGCCCCTGTTTCACGCCTACTTTCACTACGCGTGCTTCGATTCCCGCCAGTTCAGGCCCTGGAGGCAGTCCCCAACCTCCAGGACCTCTATGACTTCCATGGCTTCCATGACTTCCGCGGACAGGTCCTGGGCCAGTCCTAGGCCGCCGCCTGAAGATCCATCCGCGCACCGAACTCCCGGACCACGGGCTCGTCCCGGTACGGCTCCAGTCGCTGCTGGAAGTCGTCCAGGTATTCCGCGCCCCGGTTCGACCGCAGTGTGCCCAGCAGCTCGACCGCGCGCAGACCCGTGTGGCATGCCTGCTCCACCTCGCGCTGCTGCACCTGAGCGGTGGCCAGCAGCACGTACCCGATCGCGCGTCGCCGGGCCCGTGACTCGGGGTGGCCGGCGAGGGACTCCTTCGCGCGCCGAGCGGCCGCCTCGGCCTGCCCCAGGTCCCGGTGGCAGTGCGCCAACTCGTCGGCGAGATAGGCCCCGTCGAAGTGTCCGATCCAGCGCGGGTCGTCCCCGGACTCCGGATCGGCCTGCTCCAGCGCCGACACGGCCCGGCCGGACGCCGCCTGCGTCTGGCGGGCGTCGCCCATCAGTGCGTGTCCCCGCGCCTCCGCGGCGTGGAACATCGACTCCGCGCGCGGTGTGACCCGCCCGCGCGTGCCCTCCTGCGCCGCCCGCGCCAACTGCGCGATCTCCCGCGGGTTGCCGAGCTGCGCGGCCAGGTGACTCATGGACGCGGCGAGCACGTACCCGCCGTACCCGCGGTCGCCCGCGGCCTGCGCGAGCCGCAGCGCCTGGATGTAGTACCGCTGCGCGAGCCCCGGCTGCCCGGTGTCGACCGCCATGTAGCCCGCCAGCTCCGTCAACCGCGCGACCGCCGCGAAGAGTTCACGCCCGACCGCTTCCCGGTACGAACCTGCCAGCAGCCCCGAGACGACACTGTTCAGGTAGTGCACGACGACCGGGCGCACATGCCCGCTGCCGTACTGGTGGTCGAGGTCGACGAGTGCCTGCGTCATCGCGGTCACCGCCGCCACGTCGGACTGTCCGACCCGCGGCCCTGCCGAACGCGAGACCTGCGCGTCCGGCGAGGAGATCAGCCAGTCCCGGCTCGGCTCGACGAGCGCGGAGGCCGCGACGGACGAGCCGGACAGGAAGTCCCGGCGCCCCACGTCGCTGCGCCACAGCTCGCAGACCTGCTCGATCGCGCCGAGGACCGTCGGCGAGAACTGCAGTCCCACGCCGGAGGCGAGGTTCTTGCCGTTCGCCATGCCGATCTCGTCGATCGTGACGGTCCGGCCCAGCTTGCGGCCCAGCGCCTCGGCGATGATCGCCGGTGCCCGGCCCCGCGGCTGCTGTCCGCGCAGCCAGCGTGCGACGGACGTCTTGTCGTAGCGCAGGTCGAGACCGTGCTCCGCGCCGCACATGTTGACCCGGCGGGCCAGACCGGCGTTGGAACAGCCCGCTTCCTGGATGAGCGCCTGCAGTCGTTCGTTCGGCTGCCGTGCGACGAGAGGCCTTGCGGCCATTGGCGTACCCCCTGTGGCTGCGGTGCCTGCCCACGCGCACCGAGTTGATGAGCCCTCAGTGACCGGGACCTCGCCGCCCCCCGTGAGAGGTGCGAAAAGATCCGGCCTCGAAGATCAATGCCCCGCGGACATACCGAAGATGCGAGACATACGAGGATTGCCGGGATAAAGGCTGTTGCCTGCCCCTCACAGAGCTACCCACCACCCGCTGCCGCCTCCCCTGCGCGCCCCCACAGATGCATCCATGCGCCCCACGCGTGGGTTCGGTGCTCCTCCCCCGCGCGCGTAAGGCCCGTAACCAGTGGTGGGTGCGGGAGTTGAGTTCAGCGTGGAAGAGACCATCGCAGGCACCGAGACCGCCCAGATCCCGAAGCAGCGTGGCGAGTCGCTGCAGGACACAGCCGTGCGCTATGCCGAGGAGCGCCATTGGGACGTGTTCCCCGGCACCTGGCTGGAGGCCGTCGACGGCGTGCAGTGCTGCTCGTGCCGTGAGCCCTCGTGCGCCATGCCCGGCGCACACCCGGCGCGCGAGGACTGGGCGACGGTGGCGACGGGCAGTGCGACCGTCGCCCGCCGGCTGTGGGCGAAGCAGCCTGTGGCGTCGATCCTGCTGCCGACGGGGCGGACGTTCGACGCGATCGACGTTCCCGAGACCGCGGGGTTCCTGGCGCTCGCGCGGATGAGGCGGATGGAGCTGACACTCGGGCCGGTCACCTGTACTCCGGACCGGCGGATGCAGTTCTTCGTCCTGCCGGGCGCCGCGGCGAAGCTGCCGGACCTCGTACGGAAGCTGGGGTGGCCGCTCGCCTCCCTCGATCTGAACGTGCTCGGGGAAGGTACGTATGTGGCTGCGCCGCCCACGCGGTTCGGGGCGCGGGGGGCCGTGCAGTGGGCCTGCCGGCCGACCCCCGCGAATCGGTGGCTGCCGGATGCGGAGGAGTTGATCTCGCCGTTGGCCTACGCGTGCGGGCGGGACGCTCGTCGGTAACGGTGGCCCTCCGGGCGGGTGCGGTCACATGTCGGCTGCGGGCCGGTGGGGGTGGGCCGCGCCGTTCCCCGCGCACCTGAAAAGCGGGGATGCGCCCCTTCTTCTGTGCTTTCAGGGGCGCGGGGAACTGCGCGATCGGCCACGACGAACCCGCGGAGCGCCCCGTATCGTGCCTCGCATGACGGTTGCGGTGCGGGTGCAAGGGCTCTGGAAGCGGTTCGGGGAGCAAGTGGCCGTCGCGGGGATCGATCTGGAGTTGCCCTCGGGGCAGTTCATCGGTCTGGTCGGGCCCAACGGGGCCGGGAAGACCACCACCCTGTCGATGGTGACCGGGCTGCTGCGGCCCGATCAGGGGACCGTGGAGGTCGTCGGGCACGACGTCTGGCGCGACCCCACCGAGGTCAAGGCCCGCATCGGAGTGCTCCCCGAGGGACTGCGGCTCTTCGAACGGCTCTCGGGGCGGGAACTGCTCGCGTACACGGGCCGTTTGCGCGGACTTCCCGGTGCGGAGGTCGACAAGCGGGCCACCCAACTGCTCGACGTGCTCGACCTCGCCGGGGCGCAGCACAAGCTGGTCGTCGACTACTCCACGGGTATGCGCAAGAAGATCGGCCTGGCCGCCGCGCTGCTCCACAACCCCGAAGTGCTGTTCCTCGACGAGCCGTTCGAGGGGGTCGACCCGATCTCCGCGCAGACGATCCGCGGCGTACTGGAGCGCTACACCGCCTCCGGAGCCACTGTCGTCTTCTCCTCCCACGTGATGGAACTCGTCGAGTCGCTCTGCGACTGGGTCGCCGTACTGGCCGCGGGCCGTATCCGCGCCCACGGCCCGCTCGCCGAGGTCCGCGGCGCCGCACCCTCCCTCCAGCACGCCTTCCTCGAACTCGTCGGCGCGAACGACCGCGACACCGGCTCCGACCTCGACTGGCTGGGCGGCGGAGCCCGATGAGCACCGGCGCCGCCTCCACAGCTCCTGTCCCCCCTGCCGGCCCCATCATTCCCGTCACGCCCGCCACGTCCGTCACCTCCGTCATCGTGCGACTGAAGCTGGCCCTGCTGCGCAACGGTCTGCGGCAGTCGGCCGGGCGGCGGGCCGCGTACGTGGCGTCGCTCGTCGCCGTACTGCTCTTCGCCGCTCTCCAGCTCATCGGTCTGATCGCACTGCGCGGCAACCCGCACGCGATGAACGTCACGGTGCTGCTCACGGCCGTGCTGGCACTCGGCTGGGCCGTGATGCCGCTCTTCTTCTCCAGCGGCGACGAGACCCTCGACCCCACCCGCCTGGTGATGCTGCCGCTGCGCCCGCACCCTCTCGTCCGCGCACTGCTGGCGGCGTCACTGGTCGGCGTAGGGCCGCTGTTCACGCTGCTCATGCTCATCGGTTCGGTCGTCGCGACGGCCCACGGCGCGGCGGCGTACGTCACCGGCGTCGTCGCGATCGTCCTCGCGCTCCTCGTCTGTGTGGCCCTGGCGCGGGCCGTCGCGACCGCCAACCTCCGCCTGCTGACCAGCCGCAAGGGCCGCGACCTGGCCGTGCTGAGCGGTCTGGTGATCGCCGTGGGCATCCAGGTCGTCAACTTCGGGGCACAGAAGCTCGGCACGTCGGGCCTGTCCTCACTGGACCCGGCGGCGGACGTACTGCGCTGGGTGCCGCCCGCGTCCGCGCTCGGCGCCGTGGACTCCGTCAGCGAGGGCTCGTACGCCGTCGGGGCCGCCCAGCTCGTGCTGACAGGCCTCGCGTTGGCGGCGCTGCTGAGCTACTGGCAGCGGAGCCTCACCCGGCTGATGACGTCGCCTGACGGTTCGACGCTGCAGGCCGCCGAGCCCGTACGGGACAGGGCGGGGCGCTCCTCCGGGCTCGGCCGGCTGCTGCCGGCCGGGCGCACGGGCACGGTCATGGAGCGCAGCCTGCGGTATGTGTGGCGGGACCCGAAGACGAAGGCCGCGTGGGTGACGTCGCTCGTGATCGGCCTGATCGTTCCGCTGTTCAACGCGTTGCAGGGGGCCGGCTCGATCTACTTCGCGTGCTTCGCCGCGGGGATGCTCGGCATCCAGATGTACAACCAGTTCGGGCAGGACACGTCCGCGTTCTGGACGGTCGCGATGACGATCTCCTCCACCCGGGACGCGTATGTCGAGCTACGGGGGCGGGCGTTGGCCCTTCTGCTGATCACACTTCCGTACGCCACCCTCGTCACCGTCCTGACGACGGCGCTGCTCGGCGACTGGCCTGCCCTGCCCGAGGTGCTCGGCCTCTCCTTCGCGCTGCTCGGCGCGATGCTGGCGACCGGCGCCTGGGCCTCCGCCCGCTTCCCGTACTCGATCCCGCAGGAGAGCTACAAGAACGTGGCTCCCGGGCAGGCGGGTCTGGCCTGGATCGCGATCTTCGGCGGCATGCTCTCGGCCGCGCTGCTGTGCGCCCCCGTCATCGCCCTCACCATCTGGCTGCACGTCTCGGCGGGCGGCGAGGACTGGACCTGGCTGCTGCTGCCCCTGGGCACCGCGTACGGCACCCTGCTCACCCTGGCGGGCCTGCGCCTGGCCGCCCCCCGAACGGCCCGCCGCCTACCGGAGATCCTGGCAGCGGTGAGCCGGGGCTGAGCGGACGCGGGCCTGCGCCCCGCGGGGGCGCGCTTCGACGGCGCCAGGTTTCCGGGCACCCCGGCGGAACCCGAATCCCAGGGCACTCCCAGGGCACCCCCGGGGCACCCCGAGGGCCTGTTCGGGCCCTAGGGAAGCCCTTTGGTGCTGAGCACCTCGTCCAGGAAGGGCTCAACCGCCGCGCGCCACGCGTCCGGCTGGTCGTAGTGGATGAGATGCCCCGCGTCGGCCACCTCCGCATACCGCCCGTCGGGCAGCACCCGGACCATCTCCTGGGACTCGGCCCGCCCCAACTCACCGTCGAGGCCACGAACGACCAGCGTGGGGCAGCGCACCTGCGCCAACTCCTCCCAGTGCGCGTCGAACACCCACGTCTCCCGCGACTTGAGCATCTGCTCGGGCTCGAAGACGGGCCGCCACCCGTCCTCGTACTCGGCCATGACCTCGGCGTAGAACTCCCCGCGCGACGGAGTCGGACGCTCCACCCAGGGATCGTCCTCGCCGAACCACTTCCGTACGTCCGCGAGCGTGGCGAACGGAACCGGCCAGGACTTGAACCAGTTCTCCCACTCGCGCTGCGAGGCGGCTCCGAGCGCGGAGGCCCGCATGTCGCAGATGACCAGCCCACGCACGAGGTCGGGGCGCCTGGCCGCGAGCTGCCAGGCCGTCAGGGCGCCCATGGCGTGGCCGACGAGGACGGCCGGGGCGAGGCCCAGCTCTTCGAGGGCGGCCTCCGCGTCCTCGACGTACGCCCCGCGGGTGTACTCCGTCTCCGGTGGCTTTTCGCTCTGTCCGTGACCCCGCTGGTCGAGGGCCACGGCCCGGTGCCGCTCGCCGAGCCAGCGGGTGGTGGACGCCCAGTGCGAGGCCCGGCCCATGAGTCCGTGCAGTAACAGCACGCCGGGGGTGTGTTCGAGCCCGCTCGTTCGCGTCCCGGCAGGATCGCTCCTGTCCGGACCGCTCCGGCCCGGATCGCTGCCGCTCTGATCCCTGCCGCTCTGATCGTTGTCGTGCCGATCGTTGTCGTGCCGATCGTTGTCGCCCTGACCGTTGTCGGGCGAATCGGCCTTGGGAGGGTCTGCGAACTCCCAGGCGGCGAGGCGCACCCCGCCCGCACCGGTCACGTCGATGCGCCGCACCATACGCTGGCACCCCCCATTGATCCGCTCGGTCGGTTCGTCCCGCACGAGCCGGCCGTTCTACTCGTACCGTTGGTCGTACCACTGCTCCTGCTGGTTGTTCCCGCTTAATCCGTAGTCGTTCCGTCACGCACAGGCTATCGAATACGTATTCGAAAATGGGATCCTTGGCAGCAACACCCCTCCTTCGAGTGACGTCCCTCAAGGATTGATCGCCGCCGCCCAGGGGAGATCTTCATCGGGAGGCGGGCCGCTCGGGGAAGACGGTCCGAAGGGGATGACCCTGGGAGCTCGGGGCTCCGGGTCAGCACAGGGGAGGACAGGCCCCGGCGCCTCAAAGCGCCGGGGCCCTCCTCACGTCCGCGGCACATCCTTACGCCCCCTCCCCGACCGCTCGTCGGCGCCGCTGCCGTCACGGTCAAGAGCCCTCAGGTCATATGCCTCTCGCGACAGCCTCGCACGCGAACGGCCCGTCCGCTGCAATTCCACACACTGAATCTCTGTTTCTACGGGAACGCCGAGGTCGGGCAACTGAGGGGCATGTGACGTGAGTTGACGGCGAGGTTCACAGCCGGACGAGGCGGCCCCGAAGGGCCCTGGTCAAGAACTCCGCCGGCGACGCGCCCCCGGGCACGCCGCCGCGCACGCCCGCGCACAATCAGGCGCGCGGTACCGCACAACCGGCCGGCGGAAGAGCTGGAAACCGTCCCCCGCGCCGGTACGAACCTGTGCGCACAGCGCACAGAGAGCACAGCGCAGAGAGCAGAGCGCACAGCGCAGCGCTCCGTCCTACCGCTTCGCCACGAACACGTGGGACGCCACGTCCGACTCCAGCTCAGCGGCTTCCCCGCCGCTGCCCACGAGCACCCCGCCCGCGGACTCCGTCACGCTCACGACCGAACCCGGCTGCACGCCCGCCCGCCGCAGCGTGTACATCAGCTGCGCGTCCGTCTGGATCGGCTCACCGATACGGCGGACGACGACCGTCTTGCCGTCAAGACCGGGATCGAGGTCGGCCAGCGACACCATGCCCGCGTCCAGGAAGGGGTCCGCCCCGTCCTTCTCACCCAGCTCCTCCAGGCCCGGGATCGGGTTCCCGTACGGCGACTCGGTCGGGTGGCGCAGCAGCTCCAGCACCCGCCGCTCGACCGCCTCGCTCATCACGTGTTCCCAGCGGCACGCCTCCGCGTGCACCTGCTCCCACTCCAGACCGATCACGTCGACGAGCAGACACTCGGCGAGGCGGTGCTTGCGCATCACGCGCGTGGCCAGCCGGCGGCCCTCCTCCGTGAACTCCAGGTGACGGTCGCTGGCCACGGCCACGAGGCCGTCGCGCTCCATGCGCGCCACGGTCTGGCTGACGGTCGGCCCGCTCTGGTCGAGCCGTTCGGCGATCCGGGCGCGCATGGGGACCACACCTTCCTCCTCCAGCTCGAGGATGGTGCGGAGATACATCTCCGTGGTGTCGATCAGTCCGGACATACGTGCCCCTCGATTAGCTCTGCCGGCGGCTGGGTGGCTCACCGGCCTGTGCGCTGGCCCTGGCAACAATTCTGACGCATCCCGCTGACAACCGTGCCGCGCCGTTTGGACCACGTGGTGACGAGTGCCTGCGGGATTCGGCCGGGCCCGGCACCCGGCCGGGTGGAAAGGGGCCCTCGCCCCCCAGTGTCGCCCCTTCGGAGCGTATTGACACAGCAGTGGTCCAGACCGCAACGTGATCCGCGACACCACAGCGGAAGGGCCTTCCCGATGAGCGACAGCAAGCTGGCCAGCCAGTTCTTCGACGCCGCGATCGGCTTGCTGCAGCGGGTGCGGGACGAGGAGGCCGAGGCGATCGAGGCCGCCGGGACGATGATCGCCGACACGGTCGCGGACGGCGGTCGGCTCTTCGCCTTCGGCGCCGGGCACTCGTCACTCGCCGCTCAGGACCTCGTCTACCGCGCGGGCAGCCTCGCCCTGGTGAACCTGCTCGCCGTGCCGGGCGCGGTCGGCGTCGACGTCATGCCCGCGACGCTGGGCTCCGCGCTGGAACGGGTCGACGGCCTCGCGAGCGCCGTCCTCAGTTCCAGCCCGGCCCGCTCCGGCGACCTCCTGGTGATCGTCTCCCTTTCGGGGCGCAACGCCCTCCCCGTCGAGATGGCCCTGAGCGCCCGCGCCCTCGGCCTCAAGGTCATCGGCGTCACGTCGGTGGCGTACGCCACGGAGACGAGGTCCCGGCACACCTCGGGGACGTACCTGAAGGACCACTGCGACGTCGTCCTCGACTCGAAGATCGCGATCGGCGACGCGGAGCTGACTCTCGACACCATTGCGGCGCCCTTCGCCTCCGCCTCCACGGTCGTCACGTCGGCCGTCCTCCAGTCGGTCATGGCCACGGCGGCGGGCACCCTCGCGGACCGCGGGATCGAGCCTCCGCTGCTGCGGTCGGGGAACGTGGACGGCGGCCTGGAGTGGAACGACCGCGTCTTCGAGGAATACGCGGACCGGATCTTCTACTGGCGACGCTGAGACCGCGGGACGACCGTGGCGGGGCGCACGGTTCCCCGCGCCCCTGAAGGACGGGCCCCCTCACCGCCAGCCCTCTCCGCCGTCAGCCCCGCCCCGCCATCAGCGCCGACGCTCCAGCACCGCCGCCAGATCCAGCGCCGCCGCGATCCGGACGGCGACATCCTCCGCGTACATCGCGTCGAACCTCTCGAACTGTGTACGACTGCCGCCGCGCAGGAACGTGACGACACCCAGAGTCCGGCCGCGGCTGCGCAGCACCACGCACAGAGCGTGCACCGAGTCCGCCGGCCACTGACGGGTGACAGCCCAGTCACGGGCACGCTCGGACTCGACCGCCCCCGCACTGGCCCGTACGGAACCGATCCGCTCGACGCACTGGAAGGCCGGATGCCCCTCGGCGTACCGGACGGGCAGCCCTGCACGGCCCGCGGGCAGGCTGGGCCCCGGCGCACCGGAGGGCGTGGCGGCGCCCCGTACGAACCGCACCGGCGCTTCCCCGTCCGGCACCGGTCCCCCGGACACCCGGTCGATCAGCGCATGGTCGGCGAACCCGGCCAACGCGAAGTCGAGGTGGACGGACGCCGCCTCCACGGGGTCCTCGCACTCGGCTGCCGCGCGCGCGGCCCGGTGCAACTGATTGGTCCTGAACCGCAGCAGCGCCGCTTCCTGCTCGGTCTGCTTGCTCTCGGTCACGTCCTGGAAGAGCCAGGCCACACCGAGCGGAACCGGCTCTTCCGCGAGCGGCGACGCGAGCCGCAGAAAGCCGCTGCGCCAGCAGCGGCGCTGCTCGCCCTCCGCGGTCCGCAGCGTCACCCACATCTCGGCGGGCGCGGGCGGCGCACCCTCCGACAGCACGTGCGTGAGCGCGCTCTCCAGTTCCTCCACCCCCTGCGCGAGCAACTCGCCCAGGGGGCGCCCCAGCAGGGTCGTGCGTCCCGTGCCGAGCGCCCGCGCCGCGTGCGCGTTGACCACGGCGGGCCGCAGGTCGGCGTCGACGAGCACGACACCCCAGGAGGCGTCGTCGAACAGCGCCTCGCTCAGGGCGATCGACCGCTCCAGGTCGATCTGCGCGTGCACCTCGCTGAAGGCGCAGTACACCCCGGCCGGCTTCCCGTCCGGACCCGGCACGGCGGCCGACTGGGTCCGTACGAGCACCCTGCCGCCCTCCTTGGTGAGCAGCGCGAACTCGTGGACCTGCCGCCCCGGAGCCTGCATCGCGGACAGCAGCCGCCCCTCGACCTCCTCGGCGTCCGCGGGCCGCACGGCCCAGCCGGCGAACCCGTGCCGCCCGACCGCCTCGGCCACGGTCCAGCCGAGAATCCGCTCCGCCTCCCGGTTCCAGTGCGTCACCACTCCGTCGGCGTCGAGCGCGCACAACGCGGCGTCCATCCCGTCGAGCAGAGCGGCGAGCAGATCGGCCCCGTCCCTCTCCGGCTCGTCCGGCCCGAGTTCGCCCGTGGTCCCACTACGCCGCGAAGCACTCACCTGGCACCCCCTGCAGGCCGTGTCGGCGTGTCCTGCGCGGTGTGCCCGCGCGTCTGTTCACTCACTGAGAACACTACGAATCACTCACTGGAAATCATTCAACTCGAACGTGACGCAGCCCACATCTGGTTCCCACAAGATTGAGGAAATCGTTGCGTGCGGAAACTTCGGCCCCGTGTCCCAAAAAATAACTTGAACGCCGCCGCGACGCTTCTTAGTGTGTGGCTACACACGAATGGAGGTGATCGGGTACATGTATGAAACCCGGACGCGTGAGGTGGCTGCGGGCTAGCGGCCCGTCACCACACACAGTGCGGTGCCGGACCAGCGCGTGAGACGAGCGTGCAGCCGGCCCAATCTCAAGCAGTCACCCGACCCGCGTGCTCGCCGGTAAGTCCGGCCGGCTCCCTCCTCGGAGGGGACCCGAGCGCGCGGGTCGCCTGCGTTCCCGGCCGGGCGGCTTTTTCCGGGGCGGTCCCCCGTACGTGACACACGTGTGGCGGCGCTCCATGGAACGCCGCCACACGTGCCGTACACACACACGATCTCAGCGGGCGATGTCCTCGTAGCCCTGGACCTCGCGCGGGTTGCGGGTGCCGGGGCCCGTGTAGCGCGCGGAGGGCCGCACGAGGCGTCCGGTGCGCTTCTGCTCCAGGATGTGCGCGGACCAGCCGGCGGTACGGGCGCAGGTGAACATCGAGGTGAACATGTGGGCCGGGACCTCGGCGAAGTCGAGGACGATGGCGGCCCAGAACTCCACGTTCGTCGCCAGGACACGGTCCGGGCGCCGGGCGTGCAGTTCGGCGAGGGCCGCCTTCTCCAGGGCCTCGGCGATCTCGAAGCGGGGGGCTCCGAGTTCTCGGGCGGTGCGGCGGAGCACTCGCGCGCGCGGGTCCTCGGCGCGGTACACCCGGTGGCCGAAGCCCATCAGCCGCTCGCCCTTGTCGAGGGCCTGCTTGACGAACGCCTCGGCGTCGCCCGTGCGTTCGATCTCCTCGATCATGCCGAGGACCCGCGAGGGGGCGCCGCCGTGCAGCGGACCGGACATGGCGCCGACGGCTCCGGAGAGGGCCGCCGACACGTCCGCGCCGGTGGACGCGATCACGCGGGCGGTGAACGTGGACGCGTTCATGCCGTGCTCGGCGGCGCTGGTCCAGTAGGCGTCGACCGCCGCCACGTGCTTCGGGTCCGGCTCGCCGCGCCAGCGGATCATGAAGCGTTCGACGACGGACTGCGCCTTGTCGATCTCCCGCTGCGGGACCATCGGCAGGCCCTGGCCGCGGGCGGACTGGGCGACGTACGAGAGGGCCAT
Source organism: Streptomyces sp. NPDC048484 (assembly GCF_040651415.1). Taxonomy (NCBI): domain Bacteria; kingdom Bacillati; phylum Actinomycetota; class Actinomycetes; order Kitasatosporales; family Streptomycetaceae; genus Streptomyces; species Streptomyces sp. NPDC048484. The sequence continues at coordinate 16,267 of NZ_JBEZJY010000043.1, read as the reverse complement.
GACCGCGGCGCGGGCGAGGTCCGCGCGGGCCTGCGCCTCGTCGATGTCGAGGAGCGGTTTCAGGCCCCAGACGGGGGCGAGCATGGCGAGCGCGGACTGGACGTCCACGCGGATGTCACCGGAGTGGACGGGGATCGGGAACGGCTCCGCGTGCGGCAGGCCCGGGTTGAACGCTCCGTCGACGAGCAGCCCCCAGACGTTGCCGAAGGAGACGTGGCCGACCAGATCCTCGATGTCGACGCCCCGGTACCGCAGGGCGCCGCCCTCCTTGTCCGGTTCGGCGATCTCCGTCTCGAAAGCGACGACTCCTTCGAGTCCGGGTACGAAGTCGGACATCAGGCGGCTCCTCATGATGTGTGCGACGTGGGTGTGATCGTGCGGTTACGCGGTCGCCTCTGGGACTCGCGGTCCGTACGTCTCTCCGGTTCATGCCCCGAGCGGTCGGCGGTCACCCAACCTCTTGGCAGCAGGACGATATCCCTTGGTGCAACCTTTGGGGAGAGTACGCGGCACCGAGTGCCAGGCAGTGACGAAGACCACGCCCGCCGACTGCCTTCTGACGCCCCCTCACCTCTTCTCACGCCCTCTCACGCCCCTGCACGCCCTCGCACGCCCTCGCGCACCGTTCGGAGTACGGCAGGATGACCGGGTGACCGACAGTGAACCCCTCCCTGACCCCGCGTCGATGCGCGAGCAGTACCGGGCCGAGGGAATCGACGAGGCCGAACTGGCCGACCACCCCATGGAGCAGTTCGCGCGCTGGTTCGTCCAGGCCGCGGCGCGGGGCGCGGTGTACGAGCCGAACGCGATGGTCGTCTCCACGGCGGACGCCGAGGGGCGACCCAGTTCCCGCACAGTGCTGCTGAAGCAGTACGACGAACGGGGTTTCGTCTTCTTCACCAACTACGAGTCCCGCAAGGCGCGCGAGCTGGCCGAGAACCCGTATGTCTCGTTGCTCTTTCCGTGGCATCCGGTGGCGCGTCAGGTCGTCGTCACGGGGACCGCTCGGCGTACGGGGCGGGATGAGACGGCCGCCTATTTCCGTACGCGGCCGCACGGGTCGCAGCTCGGTGCGTGGGCCAGTGCCCAGTCCGCGGTGGTTTCCTCGCGGTCCGAGCTGGACGCGTCGTACGCCGAGCTGGTCGAGCGTTATCCCGAGGGTGAGCAGGTGCCTGTGCCGCCGCACTGGGGTGGGTTCCGGGTCGCGCCCCGGGCGGTCGAGTTCTGGCAGGGACGGGAGAACCGGCTGCACGACCGGTTGCGGTATGTGGCGCTGGAGGACGGGTCGTGGCAGGTGGAGAGGCTCAGCCCCTGAGGGGCTCGCACCGCCGACCCTGGGGGCCGCGCCCCTGAAGACGCTCGGCTCAGCCCAAGGCCTCCTCCAGGATCTCTGCCCACTGGGTGACCACCCGGTCTCGTCGGGCCGCGTCGTCCGTGAGGAGGTTGGCCAGGCCCAGGCCCCGGGACATGTCGAGGAAGCCCTGGACGGTTTCGCGTACGCCGGGGCGGGATTCGTCGGCGTTCAGCAGTTCCACGGCTATGCGGTGCGTCTCGCGGCCGACCCGGCCCTCCAGCTCGGTCACGCGGGAGCGCAGCTGGTCCTCGTTCGAGGCGGCGACCCAGAGGTGGAGGGCGGCGCGGAACAGGGGGCCCGTGTAGAGGTCGACCAGGGCGGCGACGACGGCTCGGCGGTCCGTGGCGCCCTCGGGGAAGAGGGCGCGCAGGGCCGTGGAGCGTTCCTCGGCGACGTATTCGACGGCCGCCGTGAAGAGGTCCTCGCGGGTCGGGAAGTGGTGCTGGGCCGCGCCCCGCGACACCCCGGCGTGTTCGGCGACGACGGAGACCGTGGAGCCCGCCCAGCCGCGTTCGGCGAGACAGGCGACGGCGGCTTCGAGGAGGCGTTGCCGGGTGGCGCGGCTGCGGTCCTGTTTGGGGACGCGCTCCACCAGCGGCGCGCCGTTCACCGCACCCATGTCACCACGCCCACGTCATCGCATCCATGTCATCGCACCCATGAGGGTTCCTGTCGTTCGAGGAAGGCCGTCATTCCCTCGCGGGCCTGCGCGGAGGAGAACAGCCGGGCCGAGAGCGCGGTCAGGTCGGCCGCGTCCCGGTCGAAGGTGTCCAGCACCCTAGCCGTGAGCAGCCGTTTCGTCTCGGCCAGCCCCTGCGGTGAGGATCGTCGCAGCCCGTCGAGCACCGGCGCGAGTACGTCGTCGGCGTCGTCGCCCGCCATCGTGACGAGCCCGATCCGGGCGGCCTCGGCCGCGTCGAACCTCTCCCCGGTGAGGTAGTAGCGGGCCACCGCGCGCGGGTCGAGGCGCGGCAGGAGAGGCAGCGAGATCACCGCGGGGGCGACCCCGATGCGTACCTCCGTGAAGGCGAACGTGGCTTCCCGGGAGGCCGCCGCGATGTCGCAGGCGCCGAGCAGTCCGAGGCCGCCCGCGCGCACATGGCCGGTGACGCGGGCGACAACCGGCTTGGGCAGTTCGACGATCTGGCGCAGCACGGCGACCAGGGCGTCCGGGTGCGGGGGCTCGCGCAGGTCCGCGCCCGCGCTGAAGGTGTTGCCGGTGTGCGTGAGGACGACGGCGCGTACGTCACCGTCCTTGCCGCACTCCGTGAGCGCGTCCGCCAGTTCGCCCACCAGGTGGGCGGAGAGGGCGTTGCGCCGCTCGGGCGCGTCGAGCGTGAGGGTGCCGATCCCGCGCTCGTACGACCGCCGCACCGTGGTCATGCGTGCTCCCCCGGTTTCCTCTGGTCCCTCAGTTCACGCCGCAGGATCTTTCCGGAGGCCGCCCTGGGCACCCCTTCGACGAATTCGACGTGCCGGACCTTCTTGTACGGGGCGACGCGCGCGGCGACGTACTCCATGACGTCGGCCCCGGTGAGGTCGGGCGCGGCCGGCTGGCGCACCACGTACGCGTGCGGCCTCTCGTTGTTGTCGGTGTCGTAGACCCCGATGACGGCGGCGTCGGCGATGCCTGGATGCGTCAGCAGGAGCGCTTCGAGTTCGGCGGGGGCCACCTGGAAGCCCTTGTACTTGATGAGTTCCTTGACCCGGTCCACGACGTACAGCCAGCCGTCCGCGTCGACGCGACCGACGTCGCCGGTGTACAGCCAGCCGTCCTCGTCGATCATCGCGGCGGTCTCGACGGGCCGTCCCAGGTAGCCCTTCATGACCTGTGGTCCGCGGATGACGATCTCGCCGCGCTCGCCGACGCCGACGTCCCTTTCGGAGTCGTCCAGGGAGACGATGCGCATCTCCGTACCCGCGATGAGTTTCCCGACGCTTCCCGGGGGCGGGTTCTCCTCGTCCAGGGGGACGACGTGCGTGCCGGGCGAGAGTTCCGTCATGCCGTACGCCTGGCCGACCGGCGGCAGTCCGAGCCGGTGCGAACAGGCTTTCGCCAGTTCGGCGTCCAGGGGTGCCGCCGAGCTGATGACGTACTTCAGGGACGACAGGTCGTAGCCGTCGACGGCCGGGTGCTTGGCGAGGGCGAGCACGATCGGCGGGGCCACGTACAGGCCGGTGATGCGGTGCTTCTCGATGGCCGCGAGGAACGTGTCGAGGTCGAAGCGCGGCAGCACGACCACGGTGGCGCCCTGCCTGAGCGGCGCGTTCATGAGGGCCGTCAGCCCGTAGATGTGGAAGAACGGCAGGACGGCGAGGATGCGGTCGCCTGGCCCCATCGGCATGGTGGGCGTCAGCTGCGCGAGGTTGGTGGCGATGTTGCGGTGGGTGAGCATCACGCCCTTGGGGACACCGGTCGTCCCGGAGGAGTACGGGAGGGCCGCCACATCCGTCACGGGGTCGAAGTCGATCCGCGGTTCGGGGGCGGTGGAACCCAGCATGTCGAGCAGCGAGCGGTGTCCGGGTGCCTGGTCGCAGACGAAGATCTCCCGTACGCCGCCCGCGATTTCGGCCGCCGCGCGGGCTGTGTCCAGAAGCGGCGAGACGGTGACGATCCACTGGGCCGCGCAGTCCCGCAGCTGTTTGGCGAACTCCTCGGGCGTGGCGAGGGGATGCACGGTGGTGACGGCGGCCCCCGCGCGCGTGGCGGCGTAGTACGCCGTGGGGAACGCGACGGTGTTGGGGCTGTGCAGCGCCAGCACGTCGCCCTTGCGGACGCCGAGTTCGGCGAGTTCGGCGGCGATGCGCCGGTGGAAGGTGTCGAGCTGGGCGTAGGTGAGGGTCATTCCGTTCACGCCGTCGATCAGCGCGGGGGCGTCGCCCCGGGAGGCGGCACGGCCCAGCACCGCATCATGGATGGGCTCTTCGACGGCGGGGACGTCTTCGTACTCGCTGCGGAACACCATGGCGGGCCCTTTCCAGGAGCCGGAAGTTGCACGGGAGCCGGAGGCTGCACTGAAGATGGTGCCTAGTAGGACTTGGGCAGGCCCAGGGTCTGGTGTGAGACATAGTTGAGGATCATTTCCCGGCTGACGGGGGCGATCCGGGCCACTCGGGACGCGGTGATGAGCGACGCGAGGCCGAACTCGCTGGTCAGGCCGTTGCCGCCGAGGGTGTGCACCGACTGGTCGACGGCCTTCACACAGGCTTCCGCCGCCGCGTACTTGGCCATGTTGGCGGCCTCTCCCGCGCCGGCGTCGTCCCCCGCGTCGTACAGGTGGGCCGCCTTCTGCATCATCAGGCGGGCGAGTTCGAGGTCGATGTGCGCCTGCGCCAGGGGGTGCGCGATGGCCTGGTGGGCGCCGATGGGCTCCCGCCAGACGGTGCGTTCGCGCGCGTAGGCGAGGGCTTTGGACAGCGCGTAGCGGCCCATGCCGATCGCGAAGGCGGCGGTCATGACGCGTTCGGGGTTGAGGCCGGCGAAGAGCTGGAGCAGGCCCGCGTCCTCGTCGCCGACGAGCGCGTCGGCGGGCAGCCGTACGTCGTCCAGGGTCAGCTCGAACTGCTTCTCCGCGCCGTGCAGTTCCATGTCGATCTGCCGTCGCTCGAACCCTGGCGTGTCGCGCGGGACGATGAACAGGCAGGGCTTGAGCTTGCCCGTACGGGCGTCGGCCGTGCGGCCCACGATGAGCGTGGCGTCGGCGATGTCCACGCCCGAGATGAACACCTTGCGGCCCGTGAGGATCCAGTCGGCGCCGTTGTTCGCGCCGTCGTCGGCGCCACCGTCCGCGTTGTCGTTCGCGTTGTCGTTCGCGTTGTCGTTCGCGTTGTCGTTCGCGTTGTCGTTCGCGTTGTCGTTCGCGCGGCGTGCGGTGGTGGTGATGCGGTGGCTGTTCGAACCGGCGTCGGGTTCGGTGATGCCGAAGGCCATGGTGCGGGTGCCGTCGGCGAGGGCCGGGAGCCACTCCTGTTTCTGCTCTTCTGTACCGAAGCGGGCGATCACCGTGCCGCAGATGGCGGGTGACACGACCATCATGAGGAGCGGGCAGCCCGCGGCTCCCAGCTCCTCCAGGACTATGGAGAGTTCGGCTATGCCGCCGCCTCCACCGCCGTATGCCTCCGGCAGGTTGACGCCGAGGTAGCCGAGCTTGGCGGCTTCCGCCCAGAGCTCGGTGGGGTGGGCTTTCTCTGCGACGACCTTGGCCAGGTAGGCGTGGCCGTAGCGCTGGCCGAGGGCGGCTACTGCTGCGCGGAGGGCCTTGTGCTCTTCTGTTTCGAGGATGGGTGCCATGGGGCTCCTCAGGGGAAGGGTGTTGGTTCCGGATGGAGGGTGCCGGATGGAGGGTGCCGGTCCGTCGTGGCTGGTCGCGCAGTTCTCCGCGCCCCTGAAAGACTGCGCCGTTCCCCGCGCCCCCAAAAAGAGACTGCGGCGTTGCCCGTGCCCCTGGAAGGCACGGGCCGCGCGCCCTAGGAGGGGTCGACCACCGCCAACAGCGTGTCTACCTCCACCTGTTGGCCGGGGGTTGCGTGGAGGGCCGTCAGGGTGCCGTCCGCCGGGGCTGTGATCTTGTGTTCCATCTTCATGGCCTCCAGCCAGATCAGTGGTTGTCCGGTCTGGACGGTGGCTCCCGTTGCCAGCCCTTCCGCTATGCGGACGACCGTCCCGGGCATGGGGGCCAGGAGTGAGCCGGGGGCGTGGTCGGGCCCGGGGGCGGGGGAGCGGGGCAGCGCCGTGAGCGTGGTGCCGTTCACGTGGACGCGGTCGCCGTGCCGGGCCACCTCGTACTTGCGCCGTACGCCGCCGGTTTCGAGTACGACGAGGCCTGGGCCCACGTGCACCACGTGCACCCCATCGGCGGCCGGGCCCTGCCGGGTGTGCCGGTAGTGGACCTCGTGCTCCTCGCCCGCCACGAGGTAGCGCCTGCTCTGCGGCTGTGAGGGCAGGTTGCGCCAGCCGCCGAAGCGGGAGCGGCCGTGGGTGTCGGCGAGCGCGGCGGCCAGCGGGGCGTACGGGTCCGGGGCCGGCGCGGTGAGTTCGGTCAGGTGGCGTTCGTAGAAGGCGGTGTCCATGCGGGCCGAGCCGAACTCCTCGTGGCGCAGGGAGCGTACGAGGAGGTCCCGGTTGGTGACCGGGCCGTGGACCGTCGCTCTCTCCAGGGCGCCGGCGAGTTTGCGGACCGCCTCCGCGCGGGTGGGCGCGTGGGCGACGGCCTTGGCGAGCATGGCGTCGTAGTGGACGCCGATCGTGTCGCCGTCCCCGTAGCCCGTGTCCAGGCGGACTCCGGGTACGGACAGGCGGTGCAGGGTGCCGGTCTGCGGGGCCCAGTCCTGGGACGGGTCCTCGGCGTAGAGGCGGGCCTCGACCGCATGGCCGGACGGCGAGGGCGGGTCGCCTTCCAGCGTGCCGCCCTCGGCGACGCGCAGTTGCAGGGCGACCAGGTCGATCCCGAACACCGCCTCGGTCACGGGGTGTTCGACCTGGAGGCGGGTGTTCATCTCCAGGAAGTGCACGCGGTCTGCGGAGACCAGGAACTCGACGGTTCCCGCGCCCGTGTAGGCGATCGTCCGGGCGGCGGCGACCGCCGCGGAGTGCAGTCGCCGCTCCACGTCGGGGCCGAGGCCCGGTGCGGGGGCCTCCTCGATCACCTTCTGGTGGCGGCGCTGGAGGGAGCAGTCGCGGGTACCGAGGGACCAGACGGCGCCGTGGCCGTCGGCGACGATCTGCACCTCGACGTGCCGCGCATGCTCGACGTAGGGCTCGACGAAGACCGAGCCGTCCCCGAAGGCGCTCTCGGCCTCGACCGACGCGGCCTCCAACGCGCCCTTGAGATCGTCGAGTTCGCGGACGACGCGCATTCCACGGCCACCGCCGCCCGCCGCCGCCTTCACCAGGACCGGCAGGTCCGCCCCTGTCACCACGTCCGGGTCCAGGGGCGCGAGCAACGGCACCCCGGCGGCCGCCATCAGTTCCTTGGCGCGGGTCTTGGAGGCCATCGCCTCGATCGCCTCGGGGGACGGGCCGATCCAGACGAGGCCCGCGTCGAGGACGGCCCGCGCGAAGTCGGCGTTCTCGGAGAGGAAGCCGTATCCGGGGTGGACGGCGTCGGCGCCCGCGGCGACGGCGGCCTTCACGATCAGCTCGCCGCGCAGGTACGTCTCGGCGGGCGACGCGCCCGGGAGGCGTACGGCGGTGTCGGCCACGCGCGTGTGGAGGGCGTTCTCGTCGGCGTCCGAGTACACGGCGACGGTACGGATGCCCAGCTCGTGGCAGGTGCGGAAGACACGGCAGGCGATCTCGCCGCGGTTGGCGACCAGCAGAGTCGAAATCATGGAACTCCTCACAGACCTCTCATGTCCGCTCATATCAGATCGCATCCGCTCACATCTGCTCACATCCGGAAGACGCCGAAGCCGCCGCGCGCGCCCTCGTAGGGTGCCGTGTGGATCGCGGACAGGCACAGGCCGAGGACGGTTCGGGTGTCGCGCGGGTCGATGACGCCGTCGTCGTAGAGCCGCCCGGACAGGAACATCGGCAGGGACTCGGACTCGATCTGCTGCTCCACCATGGCGCGCAGGGCCGCGTCGGCGTCCTCGTCGTAAGGCAGCCCCTTCGCGGCGGCGGACTGCCGGGCGACGATCGACAGGACCCCGGCGAGCTGCTGCGGCCCCATGACGGCGGACTTGGCGCTGGGCCAGGCGAACAGGAAGCGCGGGTCGTACGCGCGTCCGCACATCCCGTAGTGGCCGGCTCCGTACGAGGCACCCATGAGTACCGAGAGGTGCGGGACACGGCTGTTGCTCACCGCGTTGATCATCATCGCTCCGTGCTTGATGATGCCGCCCTGCTCGTACTCCTTGCCGACCATGTATCCGGTGGTGTTGTGCAGGAAGAGCAGCGGGATGTCGCGCTGGTTGGCGAGCTGGATGAACTGGGCGGCCTTCTGGGACTCCTCGCTGAAGAGCACGCCGCGAGCGTTGGCGAGGATGCCGACCGGATAGCCGTGGAGGGTCGCCCAGCCGGTGGTGAGGCTCGTCCCGTAGAGGGGCTTGAACTCGTCGAAGTCGGACGCGTCGACGATCCGCGCGACGACCTCGCGGGGGTCGAAGGGGGTGCGCAGGTCCCCGGGGACGATGCCGAGGAGTTCGTCCTCGGCGTACTTGGGCGGCTCGGCCGGGGCGGGATCCCCGTACGCCTTGCGGTGGTTGAGGCGGGCGACCACGCGCCGCGCCTGCCTGAGGGCGTCCCGCTCGTCGACGGCGAAGTAGTCCGCGAGACCCGACACACGCGCGTGCATCTCGGCGCCGCCCAGGGACTCGTCGTCGCTCTCCTCACCGGTGGCCATCTTCACCAGCGGCGGACCGCCGAGGAAGACCTTCGCGCGCTCCTTGACCATGATGACGTGGTCGGACATGCCGGGGATGTACGCGCCTCCGGCGGTGGAGTTCCCGAAGACGACGGCGACGGTCGGGATGCCGGCCGCCGAGAGCCGGGTGATGTCACGGAAGATGGCGCCCCCGGGAATGAAGATCTCTTTCTGCGAGGGCAGATCGGCGCCGCCCGACTCGACGAGGCTGATGCTCGGCAGACGGTTGGCGTACGCGATGTCGTTCGCCCTCAGGGCCTTCTTCAGGCTCCAGGGGTTGCTGGCGCCGCCGCGTACGGTCGGGTCGTTCGCCGTGATCAGGCACTCGACGCCCTCGACGACGCCGATGCCCGTGACGAGCGAGGCGCCGACCGTGTACTCGGGGGAGGCGCTTCCCCAGGCGGCGAGCGGCGACAGTTCGAGGAACGGCGTGTCGGGGTCCAGCAGCAGTTCGATGCGCTCGCGGGCGAGCAGTTTGCCGCGTTCGCGGTGCCGGGCCACGTACTTCTCGCCGCCGCCCGCGAGGGCCTTCGCGTGCTCGGTGTCGAGGTCGGCGAGCTTTCCGAGCATCGCCTCGCGGTGGGCCGCGTAGTCCGCGGAGGAGGTGTCCAGCGCGGACGCCAGGACGGTCACAGGAGTACCTCCGGTATGTCGAGGTGCCGGGCGCGCAGCCATTCGCCGAGGGCCTTGGCCTGCGGGTCGAAGCGGTGCTGCGCGGCGACGCCCTCGCCGAGGATCCCCTTGACGACGAAGTTCAGGGCGCGCAGGTTCGGCAGGACGTGGCGTACGACGGTCAGGTCGGCGCACTCCGGGAGGAGTTCGCGGAACCGGCCGACCGTGAGGGTGTGGGCGAGCCAGCGCCAGGCGTCGTCCGTGCGCGCCCAGACGCCGACGTTGGCGTTCCCGCCCTTGTCGCCGCTGCGGGCTCCGGCGACGAGGCCGAGGGGCGCGCGGCGAACGGCGGAACCGGTCGAAAGGGGAGCCGGAAGGGGCTCGGGTAGCGGCGGTTGCTGAGAGGGCTCGACGGGCCGCAGTACGAGGGTGTCGTGGGCCGGCATCACAGGGATCCGGCGTCCGTCGTGAAGGACCGCCACATGGTCCACGTCCACATGGGGGACGTACACATCCTCGAAGACCCCATAAGGGGCGCCCTTTCCCGGTGGTGCCAGTACATGGAATCCGGGGTAGCTGCCGAGGGCCAGTTCGATGGCGGCTCCGCTGAGGGTGCGGCCCACGGCATCCTGGTCGAGGTCGCGCACGACGAGCCGGAGCAGGGCGCTGGCGGTTTCCTCGGTCGGCGCGTCGGGGCGGTCGGTGCGGGAGAGTTCCCAACGCACCTCAGCGGGCCGGGACTTGGCCGACGCGAGCGCGGCCTCCATCTGGACCCGCACGAACGCGGCCTTCGCCTCGATGTCGAGCCCGGTCAGCACGAAGACGACCTCGTTACGGAAACCGCCGAGCCGGTTGAGCCCGACCTTGAGGGTGGGCGGCGGCGCCTCGCCCCGCACGCCGTCGCCCCGCACGCCGTCGATCCGTACCCGGTCTGGGCCCTCCTGGGTGAGGCGGACCGAGTCGAGGCGGGCGGTGACGTCGGGCCCCGCGTACCGGGCGCCGGACGTCTCGTACAGGAGCTGGGCGGTGACCGTGCCGACGTCCACGACGCCACCGGTGCCGTCGTGCTTGGTGATGACGCTCGTGCCGTCCTCGTGGATCTCGGCGACCGGGAAGCCCGGGTGGTGCAGGCGGGCCGGGTCGTGCTCGGTGAAGAAGGAGTAGTTGCCGCCGGTGGCCTGGGTGCCGCATTCCAGGACGTGCCCGGCGACGACGGCGCCCGCGAGCCGGTCGCGGGCGTCCGCGGCCCACCCGAAGTGGGCGGCGGCGGGTCCGGTGACCAGCGCCGCGTCGGTGACCCGGCCGGTGACGACGACGTCCGCGCCCTCGCGCAGACAGGCGGCGATGCCTCCGCCGCCCAGGTAGGCGTGCGCGGCGAGGTTTTCGGGGCCGGGGTACCGGGCGGTCAGGTCGTCCCCCTCGACGTGGGCGACCCGCGTCGGTATGCCGAGCCGCTTCGCCAGCTCCCGTACGGCGTCGGCGAGTCCGGCCGGGTTGAGCCCGCCCGCGTTGGCCACGATCCGCACGCCCCGCTCGTGTGCGAGACCGAGGCACTCCTCCAACTGCCGCAGGAAGGTACGCGCGTAGCCGCCCGCCGGGTTCTTGAGGCGGTCGCGGCCGAGGATGAGCATGGTCAGTTCGGCGAGGTAGTCACCGGTCAGGACGTCCAGGGGGCCGCCGGTGAGCATCTCGCGCATCGCGTCGAAGCGGTCGCCGTAGAAGCCGGAGGCGTTGCCGATACGGAGGGCCCGGGCGCCGGGGCCTGGCGTCGAGCCGGTCACGCCCGGGGTTGTGCCCGGGGTCTCGCCCGGGGTTGTTCCCAGCGTCGCGCCCGGCGTTGTTCCCGGCTTCGCACCAGCGGGGGCCGTGCCCGAGGTCGAACCGCCGGTCATCCCGCGGCCCCCTCCGGTGCGCGGCCTGCGCCGGGTGGGCCCGCGAAGGCCTGCGCGATGTCCAGCCAGCGATCGGCGTCGGGGCCTTCCGCGTGCACCGCGAGGTCGGTGCGGTGGGCGCGCTGGGTGACGAGGAGGCAGAAGTCGAGGGCGGGGCCGGTGACGCGCTGGGCCGCGTCCTCGGGGCCGTACGCCCACATCCCGCCGGAGGGTGCGGTGAGTTCGACGCGGAACTCCTCCTCGGGCGGGGTGAGCCCCCGTAGCCCGAAGGCGAAGTTCCGGGCCCGCACACCGATGCGCACCACATGCCGGAGGCGATCCGTGGGTGGCCTCGTCACATGCAATGTGTCGGCGATGTCCTGGCCGTGGGCCCAGGTCTCCATGAGCCGGCCCGTCGCCATGGAGGCGACCGACATGGGCGGCCCGTACCAGGGGAAGCGCGCCCCGGCGGGTGCCGCGCGCAGCGCCTCCTCCAGCGCCTCCCGCCCGGCGCGCCACTCGGCGAGCAAACGCTCGGGCGACAGGCCTGCTCCTGCCTCCGCTCCCTCGTCGACAAACCGGTCAGGTGCCGCGAGCGCCTTCTCCACGTCCCTCGCGAATGCGTCCGCGTCGGTCACCGCGAGCAGCGCGGCCCGGTCGGTCCAGGCAAGATGAGCGACCTGGTGCGCGATGGTCCAACCCTTGGCCGGGGTGGCGAGTGTCCAACGGGACTCTTCCAACTCCCCTACCAGCAGGTCGAGTTCCTTGCTCTCGTTGCGTAGATCATCGAGCACGGGCGTCGGATCGGACACGTGGCGCTCCCCTCGGGGCACGGCGGTGTGACCCGGAGCATGGCAGCGCGGCAAGAAACAAGCAAGCATGCTTGGAAAAGCAACGCGCGTTGCCTGCAACACGGCACTCGGGCAACTCGCAACTGCGAGAACTACGAAGACGCAGTCCCTCAGCATTCCGCCGGAGCCCTTCACCGCGTTCACGGAGACCTCCACCATCAGTGGCCTACCCGAGAGAGCTGGTCACTGGCCGGCCCACACCTCTTTCCGGGCGCACCGCTCTGGCTCCGATCCGGTTCCGGGTGGCCATTGCCGCCCGAGCCCGCGGACGGCCCTCCGGCCGCACAGAGGACCGCCCTGGGCTCGGCGCCCGGGGCAGTCTTCTGTGTCCAGGGAGAACGACGGAGACCCCACGACGGCCTATGCCGCCATGGGCGGCTCCTCGTCGTCCACCGGAGCTGCCTGCTCCTCGGATTCCTCGGACTTGGCAGCCTCGTCCTGCTGCTCCTTGAGACGCTTCCACGCGTCGCGCGCACGGCGGAACGAGTCGAAGACGTCGGGGAGCTGATCAAGAATGCCCTTGATCGCGAAGAGCAGCACAGAGGCCACGCCAGCGATGGCGAGAATGATGATGATGGCGGTGCCGTCCACCGATCCTTACCTTCCCTGTCATGGGTCGGATCGGGGGCGTAGGTAGCCTCGATCCAAACCCTTTCGGTTTGGTTCGAGACACCTGCGCTGACGCTGCACGCAAAATGTTCTCGTTGTGGACTGCTGTTCTCAGCCCGGGGTACTGCTGCATTGAGTCATTGAGGCGTTGTTGGGTTGCCCACCCTCGTCGCGCGCTTGCGTCGGGGCACCATGGCAGGTGCGTCCCAGCTTGCGTTGCGAGTGGGTCCTGAACTCCTCGACCCTTCGAGGGCGTGCAGGTACGCGGAGCAACCAATTAGCTCACTACTGCCGATAATACCGCATGACATACAACAGCGCCCCGCCATCGCGGAGTTCACGGCGGAGCGCTGGTGATTGACCTGGTTACTCGACGGGCTTGACGCGGTCGAGCGGCACGTCCCACTCAAGGCCGCCACCCTTCGGCCGCACGTAGGCGGTTCGGCTGAGGATCTTGCGGGAGTCCTTCAGGCGTTCCTCGATCACGCCGACGAGTTCGCCGGTCCGGTCGTGCTGCGTGTCTTCAACGAGCGTCCCCGCCGGGTAAGGCAGTTCACCGTGGCTGAGCATCGTTGGCGGCTTCTCGGGTTGGGACATCACTCGCGGCCTCCTCGCCGGATTGCTTCGGCCAGGCGAGCGGCCGCATCGGAGCGCACCCGCCCCAGATCAATGAGCCGCAGCTGTGGGGATGCAGGGTCGACCCTCAGGGAGGGCAGGACGATCCCGGCATCGGTCAGCGCCGCTCGCAAGGTCTCCACCGCTGCGTGCGGGTCGACGTCCGGTTTCTTCGTAGTCATGAACGTGACGCTAGGGACGCTCAGTTGGGGCGCACTACGGTGTTTTCTCGATTTTTCTCGCGCGCTTTCTTGCTTGGCTCGGTTTTCCTCACGAAGGTGGTGGAACCCCGTAGCCCGAGACGTGCAGCCTGGTGATGCTGGGGTGATCAGCCTCCGGCGAAAGGACCTCTGATCATGGCCCGACGACTGCGCTTCAACGGCACAGGCAGCGGCGAGGGAAGCTGTCCCGCGATCCACGAGGACCTGGACACCGGCGAGGTCATCGTGCACGGGCCGCGTCTCACCGACCCGGAAGCCCTCGCCCAGCTTCAGCACATCGACGAGGACGAGATCCCGATCGTCATGCCTCGCAACACGCTGATCGACTTCGGCCCGAGGGACCGCGACACCGAACCGCGCATCTTCAACCCGGAGCAGTTCGCCCGGCTCTTCGAGAACTTCCAGCACAGCGCATGGCACCTGGAGATGCGCCGGCGCTACGCGGTCGACGAGGCCACCCCCACCTACTCCCAGTTCGTACGGGGCGAGGCACCGACCTGGGATCTCGACACGCCATGGAGTCAGGGCATCCGCGCGAAGACCGAGGACGGTGTCAGCGTCGGTCGCGTCCGGATCGTCGACGACCCGCCGACCGCGGGTCAGCTGTACTTGCTGGCTCACGCCGAGAAGAACGCGGCCCTGGGCGAGGACGTTCGGAACATGTGGCGCGAGGACGCCAAGCGCGTCAACCTGCCCGACGAAGATTTCTGGATCTTCGACTCACACATCGTCGCCGTGTGCATCTTCGATGATGATGACAGCCTCACGGGTGCCGAGCTGATCACGGAACCGGCAGCCGTCAACCAGTACAACCGACTGCGGGACGTCGCGCAGCACTACGGCGTTCCGTTCAAGCAGTTCGCGGCGAGCATGCCCGCGAAGGAGGCGTAAAGCAGGTGTGTGCCGGTGAGCACGGACTATCAGCAGGCCCGCGAAGCACTCGGGGTGCGGCTTCGGGAACTTCGGCTATCCGCCCCTGACGGTCGGCTCACCGGTACTGCCCTGGCGCGCAAACTCGGCTGGCCCAACTCGAAGGTCTCGAAGCTGGAGCTGGGCAAGCAGACGGCCACCCCCGAGGACCTCCAGCAGTGGGCCACCGCGTGTGGACAGCCCGCGTTGTACGACGAACTGCGGGCCAGGCTGGCGGGGTTCGAGTCACGCATCCGCTCGTGGCGTCGGCAACTGGTCGGCGGACACAAGCCCGTCCAGGACGCCCACAACGAGGCACAGGCCAAGTCGAAAGTGCTGCGGGCTTGGGAGTCGTCGTGGGTCGTGGGTGTGCTCCAGACCCCCGACTACGCACGCGCCGTACTCACCCACTCCGTCGAACTGCACAGGTCGCCCCAGCACGTTGAGGCCGCTGTGCGCGCCCGCATGAAGCGTCAAGAGCTTCTGTACAGCGGTGGCAGGCGGTACCACGTCATCTTGTGGGAGCCCGTGTTGCGTTCGCTGGTCTGCTCGCCCTCGGTGCTGGCCACCCAACTCGACCGCCTCACGGGCGTAATCGGCATGGACACCGTGGAACTCGGCATCGTGCCGCTCACCGCGTCCCTGAAGGTCCCGCCCGGTCTGGGCTTCTGGATCTACGACGACACCCAGGTCGTCACCGAGGCATGGCACGCGGAAATGTGGTTGGACGACGCCGACAGCGTCGCCCTGTACCTGCGGACCTGGAAGACCCTCCGCGAGTCGGCCGTGTACGGAGCCGACGCCCACAACGTCATCAACGCGGCCCGACGCGCCCTGAACCCGCGCTGACGCCCGTTACGGCAGTTCCTGCGCTTGCTGCGTCTCGGGGCGAGCCCGCTCAAGCCTGACTTTCGCACGCTGGTAAAGCCTCTACGAGAGGCCGCCGGAGACCCCACGGGAGGCCGCCGCTGGATATGCCCGCAACCGCAGGCCGGAGGCCCGGACGTCGGCGTCATATTGAGACCCCCGGGTGCTCGCCGGCCTTACCTCTCGTGACTGATCTCAATACTTCTCGTGATCGGCGCTGAGGGGGTCGGCGACCCTCCGCCTACTTGCTCCACACGCAAATTGCAGGGGCGTAAATCCCGTGCTCCACTGGGTGCAGCCGGGCGGCACAGCCCCCGGTCAGGGCCTCACCTGACGGCATCGGTGACGCGACCCGAGGATCCCGCCGTGTTCGGCAACCCCAGTCCACATCTCCGCATGGCCGCAGCCAGCGTAAGTCTCGCCACGCCCCTCGTGGACGGCGAGAACTACACGTCCACGCTCACCCCGCCGCCCGGCCACGGCCCGCGTCACTCCGCCGAGCCCGAGGCTGCCTGAGCGCACGGTTCGGGCTGGCGGGCCCCACCGCTGCCCGCCGGTCCGGACTCCTACAGCAGTTGATCGGCCTTGCCGGCCTTGATGTCCCGGATGAGGGTACGCAGGGCCTCGTGGGTGTCCGTGAGGTACGCCTCCTCCTGCCCTGCCACCGCGATGTACGCGTTGCCGTCGGCGTCAGTGCCGACGCGGAAGCAGTTGGAACTCTCCGCACAGAAGGGGGGCTTCCCACATGATGTCGGGCACGGCGTTTTCTCCTGTCAGGCTTTGGCGAGGCCGAGTATGAAGTCCCGGGACGTGTTGGGACTGAAGGACCCTGCTTCCAACTAGTAGCGTGTCGCTGCTTAGTTCCGGCGTGTCGGGTTGGGAGGTTGGTGTCTGGCAGATTTCCTTTCCCTCTGCCTGATAGGACGGCGCTCATGCCTTCGCAGAAGAAGCGTCCGGTCACGTTGACCGCGGCAGATCGTGATGAGTTGGTTCG
>NZ_JBEZJY010000042.1:0-74747 GCF_040651415.1 Streptomyces sp. NPDC048484 | reverse complement strand
GGCATATCCCGCTCCGCGGGATATGCCCCGGCAAGCCGGGGCATAGAGCGCCGAATTGCGCAAGCGCAATTCGCATTCCGGCGCAAGCGCCGGAATTGAATTCCGCGAGCGGAATTCATAAGCGAAGGTAATTCGCGCAAGCGCGAATTAGGGGCACCCGCGCAAGCGCGGTCGCCGGGGCTGGCGAGAGGGGAGGTGCATCACGCGCGGACCTGTGTAGGGCTTGGGAATCCCAGCCACCACCCCCGCAACGAGTGTGACGGACCATCGGCCCGAGTGGGTGCCGGCCCCCACCGCAGTGACGGGTTCCGCTGCGCTCCACCCTGACCACTCCCCCACCCTCGGACTCGCACGGTCAAGCTCACCAATACCCCGTCAGCATACACGCCAACCCGCAACGGTGGGGCAGAATCCGGCGATGCGTCACCCGAGTGAGCGAACGCACCGCAAGGGTGATGCATCACGGCAGCCCACTGTGTAGCGTTTGGGCTCCAGCCGCGCCACCCCTGCCCCGGCCTAATAACTACCGGCTGAATTCAGAATTGCGCGGCCTCGAATTGCTCAGCCACAGAACGGAAGCCCGATATGGGAGAGCTTGAATTCAGCGTGCGGAGGTACCGGAGTTGTCCGGCCCCCAGGGCCGGACAACGGAACCGCCCACCGGGATCAGCTACGCTTCACGCTTTTGATCGTCACGGTCCGAGCCAACGCGAGACGCAGCTCCGCTGATGCCGTCCAGGAGCCGCGCCGGGCCACGGTGCCGCACGCGAAGCCTGCTCAGCCACGAGGGCCGGCCTCCCTCGATCCGGTGGTTGTCGACGGCGACACGCCCGTCCTGACCAGCTGCTTGTTCCGCACCGCGCACGGCGTGGCGGGTGGCGTCGGTGTGGTGGGTGACCTCTAGTGACACATAAGAGCGTTCCGGGTCGAAACAGGGTCTGACCTGCGGTGATGCGAAACCGTTTGTTCTAGATATCCAGAACAAAGCCGTCCTGGGTGTTCTGGAGATCCAGAACAAAGACCCCCGAAAGCTGACGGGTCGTCAGGTGACTGTGAGACACCGTTTGTTCTGCCCCTCCAGAACAAGCCGGTTTACCTAGTGCTACCGTGCAGGCTGAAACGTTGATCATCTCTGGAGGACTGTGCTGATGGAACAGCTGCCGATCGTCCGCCCCGGCGAGCGCGTGGTTGCGCGGTCGGACGGCAAGGGCGGCTTGATCCTGGGCGTGGAGAAGATCAAGGGCCGCGAGTTCGCCGCGAGCGCGGAGTGCAGCGGCTACGTGCTGGACGCCCGGCTGCTGATGGACGTCCTGGGCAGTCTCAAGATGCCGGGCTCCTGGTTCCAGGTCTGGTGCAAGCTCGTGGCGCTGCAGAACGCCAACCGCGCCGACGACAACCTTCGAGCCGCCGCCCGCGGCTTCGTGAAGACCAACCAGCGCGACCTCCAGGCCCGGTGCAACCTGTCGGCGGCCTCCGTGAACGAGGCGTCGCAGTTCTTCGCGCACATCGGCTGGATGCGCACCGCCAAGCGCGGCATCCTCCAGCTGAACCCGTGGCTCACGGTGGCCGGCACCTCCGGCGAGCAGGAGAAGTGGCAGGCGCTCTGGAACAGCGCGGAGGGCCCGGCCTGCCTCATCCCGCACTCCGACTACCCCACCGAGTGGCGTCAGCTGAGGGAGGCGGAGAAGAAGGCCGCTGAGTCCGCCCGCCGCAAGGAGAAGGTCGTCACCCTGCGGCAGCGGCGTCCCGTGCGCAAGGCGACCGCATGACCTCGCGCGGCATATCCTCGTTACAGCGTCCCGACCTGATCGGAAGTGGTGAGGCTCCGTGAGCAGCTCTTACGTACCCAGCCCTCCCACGGAGGCCCCCGTCACGATCCCTCGTGACGTCCTGCGCCTCCTGGCCCTGGTCGACGTTTCCACCGCCGGCCGCCGCGTCCTGGACCAGCTGCTGTACCTCAGCGACCCGGAGACCGGCACCGCCTCGATCAGCCAGAACGAGATGTGCGCCGAGCTAGGCGCGAGCAAGCCGACCGTGAACCGCGGCTTCAAGGAGCTCCGCGAGTGCGGACTCGCCTGGAGCCTCGAGGACGGCCTCTACCAGCTCCACCCGCTGCTGACCGGCGGCGCGGTCTCCTCCCCCGTCATGAAGGTCCCGGAGATCAAAGCCGCCGAGCCGGGCCGCTTCACCGAACAGCGACGGGCCCGGTTCGCCGCACAGATGGCCAACCTCGCCCCCACCGGCTAAGCACCCCACCGCAGCCCTCGTAGGCCGCCCAGCGGGCTCCTGGCCCCGCGAAGACCCCAAGGCGCCGCACTCTCCGTGCGGCGCCTTCTTCGTGCCCGCTGCGATCAAGCCGGTAGCACCAGGTAAACCGGTTTGTTCTGGGAGAGCAGAACAAACGCGAGGCGCTCCACCACGCTGACCGACCATGAGCAGCGGGCAGGCACCGACTTCGACCCGGACCCGGACGGTGGCGAGGACGCGCCGGCCCCGGATGTACGGCCCGCCCTTCGGCTAGCCGGCTGAGCCGCCGCCGCACGTCGCCCACCACCACGGCGCCCCCGACTCTGGGAGGGCGCCGTCGTCGTTCCCGGCCGGAACGGAGCAGCGTCGGTAGCACCAGGTAAACCGGATCGTTCTGGAGCAGCAGAACAAACCAGCGTCGCCCGCAGCACCACCGTGGCCAGCCTGCGACCCGTGCAGCGGCCTTGTGCTACGCGGGCCCATGCAAATGCTGCGCTGCATCCACGACACGGCCTTGCTGCCGTCCGACAACCACCACCAGGAGCAGCACCAGGTCCCCGCCGCAGGCCCTCGCCTCACACCTCATAGCCTCACAGCTCAACCCGCCCATCAGGGGAAACGGGGTGTGCGGACCCACAGGAGCAGCCGGGTATCGGCGAGCGGTGGCGGTCAGAGGACGGTGCCGTGCAGGGCGCGGCGGTCACCGGACAGGGCGTAGCGGCGGGCCGCGAGGCCAGTTTCGACTTCCTCGCCGATCGCGTCGCACAGCGGGGCGAGGACGTCGGCCGCGGCAGTGTCGGACAGGTACGCCGGGGCGACTTCGAGCATCAGCTCCCCGAGCTGGTGGGTGGTGGCGGCGAGGTCGTCGACGACGCGGCGCAGCTCGGTGAGCGCGGGATCCGCCGGCGGACCGGCGGGCGGCGGGGGCGGCGCGGTGCGGACGTCACGGACGGCCTGGCGGACCACAGCGCGCACGGTGGGCTCATCGAGCTCCTGGAGGCCGCTGTGGGCGAGCGTGGCGAGGCGGCGGGTGATCAGCTCCGCGACGTCGCCGGTACGGCTGGAGACGGCGATCAGGGCGCGTTGGGACAGGCCGTAGTCGAGCGCGGCCGTGGCGGCCGTGTCGCTGTCTCGCGTGCGAGACGTCGCGGGGCCGGCTGCGACGGCGTCGTGGATCGCGGCGAGGGAGCGGGCGACGTCCAGGAGCCGGTACGCCTGGGCGCGGCTGATGTCGAACTCCGCGTCGCAGTACGACTCCCAGCTGCTGTGCCCGAGGGGAAGCCAGATGCGGGCGGCGTGCGCGTCGCGGACCCGGGCGGCGAGCACCGCCACGGAGCGCCGGACGTCGTCCATCGCCGCGCGCAGCCCGGCCGTCATCTCCCGGGCGCGGTCCGCGGTGAGCGGCTGCCGCGCCGGTTCGGCGCCGTGGTCCTGGTCCTCGTTGTGCTCGCTCACGACTCCATCGTCCTCCGGGCCGGCGGGCGGGACCAGGGCGTGCGGAAGCAGGGGCACGGGGGTCCGCCTCACAGGCTCACAGCCTCATAGCGCAGCGCGTCTATCTGGGGAAACGGCCTATGAGGCTTATAGACCTCACAGGCTGGGGCTGACGTGACACCGGCCCGGCGCGGCGCGAAGGCGGGCTGGCCTCAGTCACCGTGCGGGGTGAGGGTGATAACGACCTCCGGGCCGATGACCTGACGGGTGAGGGTGAAGTCCTCCTGGACGTCGTCCTCATCGCCGGGCGTGTAGTCGCCGGTCAGGGAGCCGAAGAGGGCCGAGTCTCCTGGGCCCGTGAGCAGGAACTGCAGAGCCCGCTGCGCAGCGGGCTGGAGGGCTGCGGGATCCAGGCGTAAGCAGGTCTCGTGCAGGTCGGTCAGCTCGCGTGACTCGAAGCCGTGCCGGAAGGTGCTGTTGCTGTAGGCCCGCGCCAGCCGTCGGAAGGCCGGATCGCCGCGCTCCAGCATCTCCATGGGCAGGTCGTTGTGGGTGTCCATCACGCGCGTGCAGGCCCACAGTGCCAGTGCGGCCACCTCGCCCGGGTTTCGGCACAGCTGCTCCAGCGCGTCCTCGCGGCAGTCGTCGCAGCCTTCTCGGGCCGCTCCGTACAACCGGGCCACCAGGGTGGTGTCCACGGCCAGGGCGCGGCCCTGGCCGTTCAGCCACGCCGGGTCGTAGGGGGCTGGCCCGCCCAACTCGGCAGCGATGTCACGCTCGTGGCGGTGATCGATAAAACTCACGGCTCGCTCCCGTCGGACAAGGCACACGGTGACCAATCCGAGCATCCCCGCCCCGCACCCCGTGGAACAGCGTTGACCGCAACCCACCACAGGGTGAGCACAGTTCTTCGTCTTTGACCGCGTGTGGCCGAACGCCCCGTGGCAACTGGTGACTACTGCGCGGCTCCGCGTTGCCGCCTGGTTGGCTACTGGTGGATACGGCCGTGGCTACGATGCGAAACGCCCCGCCCCCTGGCAGTTCGAGTGCCAGGGGGCGGGGCGTTGTCACCGGGTGGCTATCCGAGCCAGACGATGTTCAGGACCGTCAGGCTGTGCAGGGGCCGGTTGATCCAGTAGGTGACGGAGAGCTGGCCGACGGCCGCGTAGCGGACGTCCTCGCCTTCGTGGTCGTCGGTGTCGAACTGCCGGAAGCCCCACGGGTCTGCGGCGGCCGCGGCGAGGATGTCCCACACGGTGTCCACCGCGTGCTCGGGCAGGGAGTCGAGGACCTTGGCGGCCGGGGCGGAGACGCGGACCGCGTACGGCGACGGACTCACCCGCGCCGCCGGCGGAGCTCCGCCAGGTCGATGGCGTCGCTGTCGTCGTAGCCGGAGGCGACGAACGCGTCGACGGCCGGGGCGTGCGCGATGCGGCCCTGCCAGTCCTGGACGACCTCGTAGAGCCCGGCCAGGGAGAACGTGCGCCGGGATTCCTCGAGGGCGGCGGCCCACTCCCGCTCAAAGGCCGGCACCCAGGTGTCCGCGCGCTTGTCGGCGCGCAGCTGGGCGAGGAGTTCGGCCGGCGCCCCGGGCGCGGGGGCGTACGGCGTGACGGGTGCGTGGTCGGGCTGCGCGCTCATCTGGTCCTCCCGGCGGGTCGTCACCTCACGGTACGCGCGCCGGGTGGCCGTGGATGCGGACATGCGGTGATCCCCTCCTACCGGGTGCGCAGGGCGCGGGCAACGGCCTGGGCGTGCTGACGCAGCGGCAGGTCCTGCTTCTCCCACGTGGCCGCCACGTAGTTGAGGAGTTCGGCCGTCGCGCGCTGCGAGTCGCTCGGGTCGCTGGTCAGCAGCCGGTCGGCGGCGTACGCGACGTCGGCGGCCGGGCAGGCCTGCTCCTCTTCGTAGCCGGGGCGAGGGGCGACGGTCAGCTTCAGCGTGTACTCGTTGCCGGTGCGGGTGAGCGCAGTGATGGTGTCGAGGTTGAGCGGCCCGAACGACTTCTGTTCGAGTTCCGCGCGGATGAAGTGCGGGTGGTTGCCGATCGCGGCGGTGGCGGCGTCCCAGGCGTAGGCCGCGCGCTCAGCGTCGGGCTCCGGCTCCACGGTGGTGAGGGACAGTTCGAAGCCGGTGCCGCCGGCGTCGCTGAACCAGACCGTCTCGTCGCCGGGCTGCGCCGGGGCGACGACGGTGATGTGCGGGCTGGAGCGCAGGGCGTCGGCGATGCGGACGGCGTCGTGGTCGGCATCGAGCAGCGGGCTCTTGTCGCGGTCGATGGCCGGGAATTCAGTGGTCACGCATTCGCTCCTATTTAGTAGTCGAGATCCAGGTAGTCGATGTTCTTCATTTCGACTTCGTGGAGGTCGCCCGCGCGGCGTCCGCCGTCCTGAAAATACACTTCCCTGAATCCGTCGGCGATGATTTCACGCAACTTCTGGTCGTTGTCCCCCCGGTCGCGGGCGTCGAACAGGCGCTGCGCGTAGGTCGCGGGGAGGTGGACGGTCAGCCGTCGCATGCGCGGTTCGTCGGTCGATCCCCCGGCTGCCTTGTAGCCGAAGGACGCCCGGGTCTCCACGGTGATCCCGCCGCTGCTGGCCGCCTGCTTGCGCCGGCGGCGGCGCACCTGGGGCTGCCAGCGGGCCCGGACGGCACCGTCGATCTTCTTCGCGATGTCCTTGGGCGGGTTCTTGCGGGCGCCGCGCCGGTAGCGGTTGACGGAATCGGCGGTGATGCCGAGTTCCTGCGCGACGGCCTTGGCGGTGCCCAGCTGCTTGATCAGGTAGCCGATCTGAGCCTTGAGGGTCTTGGGCGGCTGCCGGGTGAACGCTTCCCGTTCAGCGCGCTCGATGGCGTTCTCGATCTCTCGCACGGTGCTACTCGCCTTCGTCCAGGACTGCGTTGCCGCCCTTGATGAGGCTGGCGGGGTTGTGGCCCTTCTCCATCACGTCGACCGCCCACAGCATCGACTCGACACCCTCCAGCTTCGCCAGGCCCGGGGTGGGCCCGAGGCGGAACCCGCCCGGCTGCGGCTTGCCGGACGCCGCGTAGGGGAGGAAGTCCAGCGGCGAGGCGCCGGGGCTCGGGTAGACGACGCAGTCGGACAGCACCGCGAGCGGGTACAGGCCCGTCAGCTTCACCATGTTGGCCAGCTTGCGGTGCATGTTGACCCGGGCCTTGCTGATGACGGCGGCACGGATGTCGGGGCGCCAGGTGGGGCGCTGCATGCCCGGCCACGGGTCGCCGGGCTTGTGGTTCTTGCCCTGCGGGTTCTCGAACAGCTTGCCGATGCCGCCCTTGATGGTGCCCTTGATCGCGGCGAGCACGGCGGTCAGCGCCGGGTCGACGTCCTTGTGGCGTGCCATCGCCGCGAGGAACTCGGTGTCGGTGAGGTCCTTGGTGACGCCCATGTCGGCGAGGGTGTCGACGTAGGCGGTCTTGAGCCGGTCGTGCCAGGGGTCGAGGTACGCGCCGGTCTCGCGGCGCAGGTACGCCTCGATCGGCTCCACGTTGTAGCCGAGCTCCTGGGCGTAGGCGACGGTGTGCGTCTGGTACCAGGCCGGGCCGGTCGGGTGTTCGCCGGACGGGGTGAACGGTGAGGGCAGGCGCGGGTCGATCTCCACGTGGGAGAGGTCGACCAGCCAGGAGCCGGGGATCTTCGGGTTGAACTTCGGGGCGTGGAAGTGGTCGGGGGCGGACAGGCCGACGGTGAGCCGGGCGGCGGCCGCGAGGAAGGCGGTGTTGAGGTCCAGGCCGACCGCGTAGGGCAGCGTGCACTCCTCATCGGTGAGGAGCTCCACCGGCCGCACCCAGTTGTACG
This sequence comes from Streptomyces sp. NPDC048484, assembly GCF_040651415.1. NCBI lineage: Bacteria > Bacillati > Actinomycetota > Actinomycetes > Kitasatosporales > Streptomycetaceae > Streptomyces > Streptomyces sp. NPDC048484. Next base: position 67,246 of record NZ_JBEZJY010000042.1, on the reverse strand, counting down.
CCTCTTCGTGCAGGAATCCGCCGTCCCAGCCGGAGTGGAAGACGGCCGGGTGCTCGGGCTGGCCTTCCGGCGGGGCCGGGTCCATCGCCTCCGTGCCCAGTGAGCCGGGGTTGGGGCCGGACACCCAGTTGCCGGTCTCCTCATCGCGCACCGGGCGTGTGGGCGGGCGCAGCGCGGTCATCAGCTCCAGGCCGGAGACGGCGGTGCTGCCGCGCGGGGTGCTGACCCGCTGGGCGTAGATGCCCAGGACGCGGGCGATGTCGGCCGGTGCCATGTCCGTGACGCCGGGCCAGGAGCGCTCATCGAGGGCGTCCCAGGGCAGGATCGCGAGCTGCACGCACTGGCGCTGGGCGCCGCTGGCCTTGCGGTAGATGCGGGCCCACGGCCCGAAGCCGCGCTTGGTGAGCTGCCACTTCGCCTTGAGGACCTGCTTGACGACCGGGTGGTCCTCCTCCAGGCGCAGCCCGCGGCGGTCCTCCAGGCGCTCGGGGAGCCCGAGCTTCACGGCGGCCGCGGCGGTGAGGACGATCAGCGGGTCGGCGTCCTTGCCGTTGCGGTGCAGCTTCGGCGCGCCGAGGCCGGCCTCGCGCAGCGTCCACTCCACCAGCTCCACGACCGTGGTCGCCGGGCAGTCGAGCACGAGGCCGTCCACGCCGTACGCGGAGCCGTCGCCGTCCAGCACAGCGAGCGGGCCGTGCGGGAAGCGCGGGTCGACGGCGGGCTTCGCTGCCTTCTTCGCGGCCGGGCGGCGAGAGGACGTCGCCGGACGGGCGGCCGGACGCTCTGGGGCGACCGGGGTGGCGGGAGCCTCCACCGGCGCGACGGTCTCAGGCTCGGGCACCTCGGGCGCGGCCGGGCCGGTGAACGTCTCCGGCACCACCGGCTGCGATGCGACGACCGGAGCGGGGACGGCGTGGGCGGGGTACTTCGCCGCCCATCCATTCAGCAGCCGCTGGTATGCCTCCAGGCGCGGCGGCTTCGGCTCGGAGCGGCCGTTCTCGTAGTTCTTGACCGACTGCACCGTCGACTTCAGGGCCTGCGCGAGGCGGGCCTGGGTGATGCCGGCGGCCTGGCGCAGCCGGGCGCGCTCCGCTGGGGGCGGGAGCTGCGGCTCCTCCTCCAGCAGTGCGTCGATGTTCGCGAACAGCTCTTCCTCGGATGCCATGGGTGGATCTCCTTTCGTGCCCTCACCCTAACACTGTTTACCCTAGTATTTAGCCTGTTTTTTTAACCCGTTCGGATTGAGTTTCTGATCGGGTGTGGACAGGGTCGAGCGGCATTGTGACCGAGCGGGATAGTTGGCGGATCATGCCCACGTCGGTCCAGGTCACAGGCGTGCCGAGAAAGCTGATTGGCGGATCTTGAGGGCGATAGTTGGCGGATCACGTCACCGCCGCCAGCGAGCACGAGGGCATCGCCGCAGGTGAACGCGTTGAGCGCCGGTCGCACATCAAGATCCGCCAACAACCGTGCTCGTACGCCAACTATCCCGCTCGGTCGCAGGCATCCGAAGTCCCTGCCTCACAGCTGACAGGCTCCCCGCGCGCCGCCTCCACCTGCGGAAACGGCATGTGAGGCTCATAGGGGGCGTCACGCTGTCTGGTCCAGGCGCTGCGGGACGGTCACTTCCCGACCGGCCCTCTCGTCCCGGGCCCGGCGTAGCGCGGCGGCCTCGGTCGCCGCGGCCTGGCGGCGGCGCTGGGCGCGGGCCTGGTCGATCGGGGCCGGCGCATCATCGGGCACCGCGGGCGGCTCGGGGAACGCGCGGCGGCTGAGCTCGCGCATCGCCCGGTTCTGCCGCTCCACCGCCTGCGCGATACCCGGGTCGCCCCGGGACGGCACCGCGGCCTCGCGGTGCGCTTCGAGGGCGCGGCGGTAGCCGTCCGGCGGCGTGCAGCGCTCCACCGGCGTGGCGGGCACGGTCGGCTGCGAGGCGGGTTCGGTGGCCGTGGTGGGGCTGGCCTTCATGGACGCGGGCGCCAGGACGTGCAGGGCGCGGACGTTCGCGTTCGGCACTCGCCCGTTGGCCGCCGCGATCAGCTTCGGCGCGCTCCAGCGCAGTTGCGTCCCGCAGGCCGGGGCGTCGGGGACGACGTCCAGACGGCCTGTGTCCGCGTCGAACGCCACGGCCCGAACCCGTCCGGCGAGTTCAGGCACGGCCGCGGCGAGGATGGCGTCGAAGTCGGCGAGGACGCTTCCGCCGGCGGCCGGGGCGACCATGCCGCGCTCGGTCATCATCATCCCGATCGCGCTCCCCAGCCCGAGCGGTTCGCGGCCGTCACGTCGTACGGCGGTGCCGGTGCGGCGCTTCGGCTTCTGGCGGGCGGCGCCGTTCTTCTTCGCCGCTTCCCGGGCCGCGAGCAGGGCCTGGCGCGCGAGGTCGACGCCGGACACCTCGCCGCCGCTCACGCCTGCCCCCAGGTGGAGTAGCCGAGGTTCAGGTGCCCGAGCCCGGACAGGTGCTGCGCTTCGTTGACCAGCCGGTTGCTGAACAGGCGCCGGGCCGACAACTCCCCGAAGCGGTCGATGTGGTCGAAGACGACCTGGTGGTCCTTCATGGCCCGCACCCGCCACTGGCGTACCTGGTCGGGGGTCAGGTCCTCGAGGACCAGCTCCTGGTCGTCGTCGACGTCGGCGGTCTCCGGCTCCGGGGCAGGGACGGTCGGGCGCGGCGCGGGCAGCACGACCGGGGCCACCGGCGCGGCCGGGGCGTCGTCGGCCAGCTGCGCGGCGGCGGCTTCGGCGCGGGCCGCCTTCGCTTCGGCCTGCCGGGCGCGGTACTGCTCCCACTCGAACGCCTTCGCCCACGCCCTGGCCGTCACGGTCTCGTGCAGCTGCCGGTCGGTGGCCGCCCGCCGCTCGGTCTCGGAAGCTCCGGACATCGCGGCGTCGACGGCGGCCGCGACCGCGCGGCGGGTGGCACGGCTGTCGACCTGCCGGTCCTCGCAGCGCGGGCAGTCCCGGCCGGAGTCGAGCAGCGCGCCCTCATCGCACCGGGGCTCCCCACACAGCCGGATCTGCGGCAGGCCACGGCCGATCAGCCAGCCCACCGGGTCCGTGATCGGACCGCCCAGCCGCATCTGGTTCTCCAGGCGCCGGGCGAGCCGGTCGGCGAGGATCTGAGGCGCGGCGGCAGGACCGGCGAACCCGACCACCCGCTTCAGCTCGATGCGGGCCTTGGCCTCCACCAGGCGTCGGACGGCCGGACGCTCCAGGCGAGCCCAGACCAGCCGGACCGGGGCCAGGACGGCCCGCAGATCCAGCGACGGCAGAGCCACCCTTCCCTGTTGCTGCCTGTCCTGACCCCGGCCTTCCACGGCCCGCACGCTGCTGCCGGCGACCGGCCCGCGGTCGCCCTTCTCGCCTTCAACGACCGGGGACTTCTTCGGCTTTTCCCCGCGGAGCGGGCCACCTTCGCCGTCGATCAGCGTCAGCCGGGCAGCGGCATCGCCGTCCACGGACTGGTCCTCGCGCTCGCACGCGCGGTCCGGCAGATCACCGAACCCATCACGGCCTTCGCCGGAAAAACCACAATCAAGCTGCTGAGGAACGACGGGAGTAACCACAGAAGCGTGGTCTGCGTGGAGCTCTGCACCATCGGGACGCTCCCGATCCGCCGCATCCCCGGGGCTCTCAGTACCGCCGATCCCAGACGTACCAAGGGCACCAGCAGCATCGGCCGGAGCATGATCTCCGAACGCACCATCGGGACGCTGCGAAAACAGAGGACCGGCGCTCTCAACAGCCTCCACAGAGGCCAGCGTGCGGCCGTACGCGCGGGCGACTGGCAGCAGCATGACCCGGGCCCGGCCGTTCATCCGCGTCGACGTCGCCTTGCGCTGCCGCGCCACGACACCAGCCTCCGTCAGCCGCGCCAGGACCTTCCGGGCCCCCGAGGGCGAGCAGCCCAGCAGACGGGCCAGCGTGGCCGCCCCGCGCCCCTCGCGCCTCTTCACCGAGCCGCCGCACAGCTGCAGCCAGCCCGACGCCCTCGTGTGCAGCACCATCAGAAGCAGCCCGAGCCGGTCGGTCGCCGCCCCCTTGCCCGTACGGCCGGCGAGAAGCCCCGGCGGCGTCGGCTCCCCCTTCTTCGGCGTCCAGCCGTGCCCGAACAGCGCCTCACACAGCCGCAGCAGCGTCGCCAGCTCCGACTTCGTCAGCGCCAGCGGGTGCCCCGCTCCCCCGCCGTGGTGCGCGTGCCACAACGGCATGACCAGGCAGTCCAGCCCGGTCGGCTGGCCTTTCCCGTCCCTCACCACCTGCGTGTGCACCGCGTCCGTGCCGCGGAGCACGGGCAGCACCTTGTGGTGGACCGTCGACTCCTTCACGCCCATCCACCGACCGAGCTCCGCGCCCCAGGTCGAGGTCTGGAGGTCGTCCTCCTCCCCCTTCGGCGCCCGCGACTTCGCGTACAGCACCACCGCGGCCAGGCGCGGCGCGTCCTTCAACCCGGCGATCGACGGGTCCGCCAGCAGCGCCTGGACTGCGTTGCGCAGCCGCAGCCGCATCGTGCGACCGAGACGCAGCGGGTCGTCCAGGCCGCCGTCGTCCGGCTGCCCGGAGGCCGGCACCGACCGCAGTGCGCTCCGCTGCCCGGGAAGCAGGGCCTCGTCGACCGAGTTGTCGACGTCGTCCCACAGAAGGCGGTCCAGCACGGCGGCCGACGCCGCCACGGCGCTCACCGGCCCGCCCGGACGAACGAGATAGAGATCATCCCGGCAGCCTTGCGCGGACTGCCTGTGGACAGAGTCCAGGAAGCGGCGAGATCCCCGATCCCTCCCGCCTGGTGGGCGGGAACTTCAGATCGCGTCCCGCCACACGGGACGGAGCCCCGGGACATCGCGGCGGCCGGTGCCGTCAGGAGGACAGGGGTCCCCCTCTCGGTATAGGTACGCCGGACCGTAGGGCGTGTGACACTCCGCCCCCAAGAATCTTCGTGATTAATGCCGTGAACAGTGCAAACAGGTTCAGCGAATCCCGTCACGCGGGAAGCACGGGTGGCTCGAACTAGCGTGAATCGGACATGGTCGAGCTGACAGGGGACACCATTCTCGTGCACTATGGCGGGACACCAACCTTCATATGGACGCCCCGACCGCGACCAGGCCCCTGCCAAGGGACCCGACCGTGACCGAGCGCTCTGTACGGACGGAGCCCCGAGCCCGACGGCCTGCCAAAGCCGCCGGAACCCGGGGTGACGCTGGTGGCTCAACAGAGGCCCCCTGCCAAAGGGACTTCTGAGGAGCCGGGGTGGCCCGCTTGCCAAAGCGGACCGGGTGCCCGCCTGCCAAGGCGGGGTTTTGCTGGAGAAGAGAACCCAGCTCGATGAGCTGGAGCCCAGAACCGGGGCCAACCGGGATCTGAGCGCCGACCTGGACGGAATGTCTGGTCGGAAGAAGGGCCGCGCGAGGCCAGTGGATGACAGTCCACCTATCGGCGCGCGCGGCCGATGGCCGCTAGGTCATAGCCGACCCCCTCGAACACGAGAGCGGAGTCGGCGCATACCCAAAAGCGAGCCCGATGGTGTGATCGCAAAGTTGAAACGGCGCAGATGCGCGTGCGGTTCCGCAGACGCGGGTACTCTTCATCCCGCGATCACCTCCCATCAGGTGTCGCCCAAACGGAGCTTCGCCCCGTTCGAGAGCCCTGGGACCCGGCATGGTCCTGGGGCTTTCGCCGTTTCCGATGATCCACAGCCTAGCCCTAGAAGTGGACAGAACTGTCGGACGAATTCGAGCAACGTCCGTGCCGCCCGGAATGCTGAACTCGGACGGGAAGCGCGCAGAGAAATGCCCGACAGGCGGGGAGCCCGGCCGGACAGTGCCGGAGAAACGGGAGCCCGCGACCAGACTCGATGACATCGCCAGCGCGTTGTCAGTCAATAGTTCTCCCTGGTCGGCGGGTAGGGACGCGGTGAGTGTGGCACGCAACCTGACACGGCGTCTGGTGACATTCGCCGGTGACATTTGGATGTCACCGGCGAATGTCACCCCCTCCGGCATTGCAACAATCGGCAGCATGCCGCAGGACGGCACAGCACCGTCGATAGGCCCGCCACCGTGCGGAATGGCTGTCACGCCAGCCTGCCCAGATGGGAGTTGACGGCCTTGGCGGCTCCAGCAAGTTCGGGGAACTCAACCACGGTCACCCCGGCCTGCATCAACTGCTCGTAACCGACGCAGTCGTCGACGAACAGGCTGGGCTCGCGCCAGGCGATGACAACGCGCGGAATTCCGGCGGCAAGGATTCGCTGAGCGCACGGGGTACGCGGCGAGTGCCGCTGGGAGCAAGGCTCCAGCGTGCTGTAGATCGTCGTCCCGGCAAGGCGCGGGTCACCCGCGGGCAGCTTGGCGAGCGCGGCCTCTTCCGCGTGCTCGTGCGGATCGGCCTCCCGGGAGTAGCCGGATGCGAGCTCGGTGCCGTCCTCGCCGACGATGACCGCGCCGACCGAGTAGGCCCCTGCGGCCGGCGGGCACAACGCGGCAAGGCTGATCGCGCGGCTCATCCAGCGCAGGTCCTGGTCTCGGTCGGGCGCGTACATCAGGCCGTGCGCTCCTTCGGGGCGTAGCGGACGAAGACCACGTCGTCGATCGCCCGGACCTCCAGAACCTTCATCCGGGCGGTCGACCCGCCCGGGTAGTCGGCGGCCCCGAGGAAGCGGGCCGCCTCCGGCTGACCCACCAACAGTGGTGCGATGGCCAGGTGCACTTCGTCGGCGAGGTTCCGCGCCATGAGCTGGGTGTGGATCGTGCCGCCGCCCTCCACCATCAGCTGCTTCACGCCGCGGCGCCCGAGCTCCTCGAGGACCAGGTCCCAGTCGAGGTCCGGCCCGACGCTGACGACGTCGGCGAGGTCCCCGAGCGTCGCGCGGACCTTCTCCACCGCGCTGTCGACGGTGACGACCAGCTTGTCGCCGCCGTGGTGCCAGAAATTGAGGTCGGCGGACAGGTCTCCGGTTCGGGTGACCGTGACCTTGAGCGGGTAGGCCGGCTTGCCGTCGGCGACGCGCTGAGCGCGGCGTTCGTCGCTGTTGACCAGCAGGCGCGGGTTGTCCCGGCGCATGGTGTTGGCGCCGATCAGGATTGCGTCGCTTTCGGCGCGGACCTGGTCGACGCGGTCGAAGTCCGGGGCGTTGGACAGGCGCAGCCGCTCGGGGCTGGTGTCGTCCAGGTAGCCGTCGACCGACATGGCGGCGGACAGCACGACGTACGGGCGGGCAGTCATCAGGTCAGGCTTCCGTTCCGGTCTCGTGGGCGAGGGTGGAGTCGAAGGCGGCGCGGAACTCGGCCACCGGGGCCTCGCGCTGCCAGGGGATCAGGGCCGTGTCGAGCCGGGCGAGCTCGTTGGTGATCCGGCCGGATCCGGTGTCGGAGGCGACGGTCAGCGCGTGCATGCCGACTGTCGCGGCCTGCTCCGGATCGCGGGCGCCGGCCAGGGCCACGGCCTGCCGCGCCATGTAGACGCCGCGGTCGCGGTGGTAGTCGCCGGGCATCAGTCGGATGGCGTCGGCGAAGGCATCGGCGGCCTGGTCGTGCTTGCCGAGGGCCTCCAGGCCCTGCGCGCGGTGGACCTCTACGTACGAAGCGTTCAGCCACACGCCCCACGGGGTGGGATCGGCGGAGGCGCCATCGAGGGCGTTGCGGACATCGTCGATGGCCCGCTCGCTCTCGTCGGCGTCACCGCGCAACGCGTGCCCGTACGCCTCGTAGGTGCGGGCCACGGCGGCGAGTCGGCTGCGGGGCCGGGCCATTCGCTGGGCTGCTTCGGCCAGGTCGACGACGTCGACCAAGTCGGCTGTGTCACCGGCCAGTTGTGCCTTGCGGGCCATGACGTAGGTGGTCAGGTCGGTGTCGCCGACCGTGTACGACCACTGCATCGCCCTGTCGAGCCAGTACGACGCGGCGTCCGGGTCGCCCAGGTCCTGGTGAAGCCAGGACAGGAATTCCCCGTACTGCGTCTGGAGCTCCATCAGGTCGCGCCGGTCGGTGCCCTTCGCCTCCCGCCGCAACTCCTTGATGACGTCGATGTAGTCGCGCGTCGCCTTGAGTGCGTGGCGCGGCCCGAGCAGGTTGTCGCCGTCGATCAGCAGACGGCGGGTGCGGCGCAGATGCTCCACCGGTGTCGATCCGTACGCCGACGCGGCCCGCGCCCTGCGAACCAGGCTCGACACGCCGTTCGAGTCCGCGGCCGCCGGCGAACCCGAGCCGACCGCCGCAGCAGCCCCCAACCCCACCCCCGCGCGCAGCAGTGCACGCCGTTCCAGAGACACCCAAACCACCGACCCATCGTGTAGACGACACGGGACCGAGATCCCTTCACCGTCCGACGCTGCCTGGTCGGCTACCGCCAAGGCCAGGTTCACCGACGACTTGGCCACATGAACGGGCGGATTGGCCACATGGCCACGCTCGTCACCGATCCGCTCCCAGAGGCGGAGCAGCATCCCGCTGGCGTCCAGGGCGCCGTCCAGGAGCGCCGCCTGGGTGCGGTCGGCCGGGCGCTCCGCCCGTTCGAATCGTCCCAGGTGGGCGTGGTCAATGCGGGTCCGCTTCGAAAGTTCGCGGAGGCTGAGACCTCGCGAATTCCGCAGCTCGCGCAGCTGGTAGCCCCAGTTGTGCAGGGGGGACACCCAGGGCGTCAACTCCCTCGGTTTCTGTGCCATCCCGCCCCAATCCTGTGGCTGATGTGGCCAGTTCACCCGGCCACATGTCAGATCTGGAACTCGCAGCTCCCCGGGACTAGAACCGAATCGACGGGTTCTCGAGTCCAGCGAGGGGGTTGATCAGTGATTGCTTTCGGTCTGAGCCACGGTGAGCTGCGGCCCTGTCCTGCGGCTGTAGCTGGAGGGGCGTTGGAACAGGGCACCGCTGCTTCGGTCGGCTGCTTCGACGGTCCGAATATGCGTGAAGCCTCGGTCGGCGTAGTACTTCTGCAGGCCCTCGTTGGCGCGCCAGGCGTCCAGGCGGAGCAGCTGCTTGCCCTGGCTCGTAGCGTGCTGGCCCGCCCAGTCGAGCATGGCCGAGCCGAGGTCCAGGCCCGACACATCGCGGCGTACGACCATGCGGTGCACGTAGAGCGCTGGCTCGGCAGCCTCATCGGAATTCCAGAAATCCGAGTCGGCGTGCTCATCGACCGTGATGGTTGCCACGGGCGCTCCGTCGGCTTCGACGATCCAGCACTCGCCAGCCGCGATGTTGGCCTTGATGCGGTCTTCGCGGGGCGGGTACTGCCACTGGTCGATGCCTCGCTCACTGAGCCACGAGGCAGCGTGTTCCCACAGGTCAATGACCGTGCGGAGGTCTGTGGCAACGGCCTGGCGAATTATCGGTGCGGACTCGAACTGGGGGCGGCTGCGCTCGTAGGTGATGACGTGTCGGTCGCCGGGCAGCACGTTGACTACAGCGCGGACCGGTCTGCCGTCTTTGGTGAATCCAGTGCACAGATGGACTGCCACGGGCGTGCCAGGACCGAGCTGCAGACGGTCAGCTTCCTCGGGAGTCGGCATCCGCACCTGGATTTCGTCCAGGGCGCGGACCTGCTCGTACCCAAGCTCCGACAGGACGACGTTCGCGCCGCGGGCGATGTCGTCCGGGTTCATGATCTCGCTGTTCTGGACCAACGCGAGCGGGAAGTGCGAGTCGTTCGTGTTGTAGGGGACTCCGTCCACGAAGCGAACACGGCGCCGGACGACAACCAGCTCGCCCTCACCCAGACGGAGGCGCTCCCGAACGTGCCGAGACGGCGCTTCCACCTGCACCTCGATGTGCTGGCCGGCCTCGCGCCCTTCCTCGGACATTTGCGTGAGGAACTGGTCCATCTCAGGAGAGAGCGGGCGCTTTCGGAATTCGCCCTGTGGGCGGTAGACCATCGGACGCCGACTGCGAACGAAGTAACCCCTTGGGCGGTCACTGATGATCAAACCTTCGTTGACCAGCAGTTTCAGGCCCTGTACGGCGGTCGAACGGGTCGTCTCCCACTCCGTGGCGATCTCAGCCTCGGTCGGCAGCCGGTCACCGGGAACCAGCGTCCCATCGGTGATCTGGGCGCGGAGTTTGTCCGCGATGCGCTGGTAGAGGGCTCGGGCCCTGCCGCTGACTGCCATGAGAGATGTCTACATGCCCGGGAATGACTAGTCAATCTAGCCGAAGGCGCTTGACCTCGCGTCGCACAGCGTGCATGCTTCATTGCGTCGGGCATTGAGTAGTCAATCTAAGCCTACTAGCCAAAGCGCCTGACGTTTGACCGCACAAAAGATCAACAGCAGGAAGCCACCGTCTCTTCGGAGGCGAGGCAGTGGGGTGAGCCGAGCTCCCCCGGCCAGGCCCCTGTACTGAATAGCTCCACCTGATTCACCCGACGGCGCTGCTGCGCTGTCTGTCCGCCAGGACCACCAGCCGAAAGGCCGGCCTGGCGCGGCAGAGAAGGCAGCACCCGCACCCACCCCTCGTCAGGAGGATTCGATGCCCCGCATTCGTCCCGGCCGTAACCGGTCCAAGAACACCAACCGCCGTGCGCCGCTGCTGCTCAGCACCATGGCCCCGGAGGACTTCAACATCCGTCCGGCCGAAGTGAAGTCGATCGCCTGCCCCGACTGCCGGACCTGGCGCCGCATCATGGGCGACAAGGTCCTCAAGATCCGCGAGCACTGCATCTCCGACAAGGTCGCGGAAGGCAAGAAGCACACTCTCTGCCCCGGCAGTGACCAGCTCGTGGAGGTCAACATCGACGTCCGGAGCTGGCAGGTCGAGCAGGACCGCCTGCTGCGGGACGCGATGCCGCAGGACAACCGGCGCGCGGCGCAGCAGTTCTACAAGCCCCTCCCCGCTCCCGCCCCTCCGGTCTCCCGGATGGCGGCGGAGGTCACGCTGGACTCGACGCGCCAGTCGTACCTCGCTCACCGCAAGGGATGCAGGGACTGCACGAAGGGCGAGCACTGCCCGGACGGCGAGCGCTTGGCGCTTCGCTTCGCGCAGGTGGTCGTGAAGACGCCCAGCTACCGCGAGGCCAATGAGCGTCTCGCACGCCAGGAAGCGCGTACCGCACGCCAGCACGCTGAGCAGCGGTTGTGGCGCCGTGAGCAGTGGGCCAAGCACGGCGGCAAGGCTGTTGAGACGGCGAACAACCAGTGCCGCGAGCGGGAGTCGGACACGCTCTCTGAGTTCCGCGGTCCCGGCGTCCCGCTGACGGTGCAGGACGTGGAGGCGCACGACCGACGGCAGGCCGAACTGGGCAGGCAGTACGCCGCCCGTAAGGCTCCGGCCAAGTCGGCCGCCTGACCCACACCGAGACGATCGACCACGGCCCCGGCCGCCCCGCAGTTAAGGGGGCGGCCGGGGCCGTGGCTGCTCGTACGAACAGCCTGAAAAACACGACAGCCCCGGCGACTTGAGACCCTCCGGGGCTGTCCAGGACCTGACTGGAGGACCTGATGCCCACCAGCATCGCACGCCCGCTCGGCAACACCGACTCGGACCCGGACATGGACGAGGCGCTGCGCCGGGCGAAGGGCGGCAAGTGATGAACGCGATCACGAGCCTGACCGACGCGGAGCGCGAGGACCTGTCGAAGAAGAACAGCGAGCAGAACAAGCGGTCGGAGAACAACCGCCGCTGACCGATCCCCCGGCATTGCCCGTCGTCCCCGCGCCCTCACGGGCGGGGTCGGCGGAGAGCGTCGGGAGCTCACCCTCGCTCCGGCCATCCGGCCGCCACCACGCAAACAGCCCCGGGGATGCACCCCCGGGGCTGTCGTACGGACCTTCTGGGAGGCCCTGATGAACAGTTCCATCGTACGCACCGCCTACTACGGCGCCGACACCACGGAGATCGTGGAGAGCCCCCGCGCGCTCTGCGCCAACGAGGACCCCGAGCTGTTCTTCCCGATCGGCGACACCGGCCCGGCGCTCCTCCAGGAGGACGAAGCCAAGGCTGTCTGCCGTCGCTGCCCGCTGATGGAGTCCTGCCTCCAGGGCGCCCTGGAGCGGAACGAGAACTACGGCGTGTTCGGCGGACTGTCCGCGAAGGAGCGCCGTTCCCTCAAGCGCCGCGCCGCCCGCAACCGCACCGCCTGACGGGAGCGGCGGGCAACTTCCGGCCCGCCCCGCAGTACCGCCGCACAACGGCTGTCCGCACGACGGGCGGCCGACCTTTTCGCACGTCTCCAGCCCGGGACAATCCCGGGATCGCTTCCTCCCCCGCAGGAGAGCCCCATGGAAAGCAGCCACCAGCTCGACACCGCGACGACCCTCACCGGCGCCTCCCGGATGCCGGACTCGGAGTGCAGGCACACCCCGAGGTGCCCGTCGGCCGACAGCTCGGACCGCGAGGCCGCGCAGGTCGTGTCCGCTCACCCGGAGCAGGGCTGGAGCCTGTTGTGCAATGCCCTGGTGCTCTTCGAGGACACCGGTGAGCTGCTGCCCGACGGCCAGATCATCGCCCCGCACCGGCCCCTCGCCACGGTCTGACGGCTGCCTGATCCGCCCGCACCGACCGCCGAACTCCGGCGGCCGGGACGGGCGGTGACTGAGAGCCGGACAGCCCGGACGCCCGGCGCCGCGCCGGTGCACGCGATATGAGGAGAGCCCGTGGCACAGCAGCAGATGCAGGCCGTCCAGCCGAAAACCACCTACATCAAGGGCGACATCGTCCTGTTCCGCAACGTCGAACGGTTCTGGCTCGGCAAGCCCGGTCACACCTTCGTCGGCCGGGTGGAACGCTCCTGGCGGCACGTCGACACCGGCAAGGTCCTCTACGACCTGACCGAGCTGGGCAGCCTCAGCTACCGCGCCGGAATCGACCCCGACTACATGCGGCCCCTCCCGGCGACGGACGCGATGCACGACATCGACACCGCGCCGCTGAACGAGCCGGACACCGGGGCGATGACCCCGGCCGCCGTCGCCTGGCTGCGCCAGCACCTCGTACAGGACGCCGCCGCGCTGCCCGCCCGGCGCTGACCACCCAGCACAACGGCCCTCCGGGCCCCCGGCATTAGAGCTGCCGGGGTCCCGGAGGGCCTGGTCACGACCCTACCCACCGCCGTAGATCCACGGTGCCCTCTGCACGGAGGCGCCCGGAAGAGAGGAACCCCGTGGCCACCAAGCCCGCCACCCGCCGCCGGCGCCAGCCCGCGGCGAACACGAAGCCCCGCAACGGGCGCGCCAAGGCGACGCCGCCGCCGGCCTCCATCCCCGCCCAGGCCGCCGCCCCCGAGGAAGAGGAGAGCGTGCCGCTGGTGTACCCGGAGGCCGACCCGGTCCCGGCCGACGCCGCCGACCGCGCCGCCGACCTCCGGGACCAGGCCGCCGACGACGTCGCGCGGATCCTCGCCGACGGCAAGGTGCGCGCCACCGAGCTGCTGGACGGCGCCCGCACCGAGGCGGCCTCGATCACCGAGGCCGCCACCGCGGAGCAGTCCCGCCTCCTGGCCGCCGCCGCGACGGACGCCGACCAGGTCCGCACGGAGGCCGCCAGCACCGCGGCCGCCGACGCCGACCAGGTCCGCGCCGCCGCCGAAGCGACGGCGGAGCAGCTGCTCGCCGACGCGCGCCGCGACGCCGACACTGTCACGACGACGGCGACCGGCAAGGCCGACCAGATCCTCGCCGACGCCAACGCGGCTGCCGAGCAGCTGCTCGCCGACGCCAACCGCCGGGCGCAGGAGGTCACCACTACGGCGGCCGCGCAGGCGGAGCAGGTCCGCACCGAGGCCGCGAAGGCACTCGCCGACGCGGAGACCGCCCGCACCGAACTGCTGGCCGGTGCCGAGCGCACCGCGGCTGAGACCCGCACCCGCGCCACCACCGACGCCGAACAGGTGCTGGTGCGGGCGCGGGGCGAGGCCGACCGGATGCGCGAGAGCGCGGACGGCCAGGCCGTGCAGGTGAGGGCCGGAGCCGAGAAGGTGGCCGCCGGCCTTCGTGCCGACGCCGACCGCGCCCTGGCCGACGCCCGCACCTCCGCTGAGGAGCTGCGGACCGCCGCCGACAAGGACGTCGCCCGGCTGCGCGAGCAGGCCGAGACAGACGCGAAGACGGCCCGGGAGGCAGCGGCGAAGGCCACGGCCGACCAGGCCGCCGCCGCCCAGGACCGTGCCGAAGCGGACCGGGTCCTCGAGGCGGCGACGCAGCGCACCGTGCAGCGGGCGAGGCGCCGGGAGATCCGGACCGAGTCGCGCGCCGCACGGCGCAAGGCTCGCAACGACGCCCGGCCCGCCGGGGGTGTCCCGCCGCTGTCCGGGCAGGAGCTGGTGCTGGTCGTGGCGATCGTCCTGGCGGCTGCGACCGTCTCCACCCTCGGGCTGCTCTCCTCCTACACCGCGTTGGAGACCAAGGCCGCCTCCTGGGGCTGGGACTGGCCGTGGCTGCTGCCCGTCGGTATCGACGTCGCGATCCCGGCGTTCACCGGCGCCAGCCTGATCCTGATCCGGATGGGCATGGAGCTCCGCTGGATCCGGTGGGTGCCCCGGGCGCTGACGGCGGTGACGGTCTACCTGAACTGGCAGGCGTCGTCCACCGCCGGCGGCCGTCTCGGGCACGCCGCCCTCACGCTGCTGTGGGTGATCTTCTCCGAGATCGCCTCGCACGTGTACGGCACGCGGATCGGCGCGGTCACCGGCAAGAAGCGGATGGAGACGGTGCGGCGCTCGCGCTGGATCCTCGCTCCGATCCCGACCGCTCGCCTTCGCCGCCGGATGATCCTGTGGGAGATCACCTCCTATGAGGAGGCGCTCACCCGCCTCCAGGAGCAGACGTACCTGCGAGCGCAGCTCAAGGAGGAGTACGGGTGGCGGTGGCGGAGCAAGGCTCCGCTGGAGCAGCGGATGGCGCTCAAGCTCGGCAGCGCGCCCGCCGCGCTCGCCGACACGCTCACCCCCGAAGACGCGCTCACGGTCGAACGGGTGGAGGAGAACGAGCACGCTCACCCGGACATGAGCGCGCTCACCTCGGGCGAGGTTCGCGGTGAGCGTGAGCGCCCGGCGCTCACCTCCGGCGCTCACGAGGGTGAGCGCGCCACGGAGGATGACGACGCTCACCGAGCGGAGGGCGCTCTTTCGCGCAGGGAGAGTGACGCGCTGACCGAGCGCCGCCACGCTCGCATCCGTCTCCTCTACACCGAGCTCGGGCGCCGTCCCGAGTGGACGGAGATCCGCGACGCGCTCACCGACGCGGGCCTGTCCGACACCCCGGTCTCCCGCCCGACCGCCCAGCGCCTGCGCGCTCAGGTCGAAGAGGCCACCCCGAGCGCGTAGGTGAGCGCCCGGTGAGCGCGTCGCGCTCGCCCAGTGAGCGCCGATGCGCTCACGCCCTGGCAGAACTCCTGCCGCTCATGGTCGCCACCGGCCCGCGCTCACACACCGAGCGCGGACCGGTGACGGCCACGGCCGGCAGGCCGCTCGCCCGCACCCCGCCCCGAGCGGGACGCGGGCGAGCCGCCTCGTACCGAGCACGATCCCGGCCCCGCACGCACGCCTCGGGGACACGGACCACGAACCCCATCCACCCCTCCCACCCCCCGAGACCTGGAGGTCTTCCCCATGACCGAGAACAACAGCCGGTGGACCTCGGACCACCTGATGAAGCCCGGCGGCACGGCCCTGTACGGCGCCCAGCAGCGCGAGCGGCTGCGGCAGATGGCCGACGAGGTGAGGGCGCTGCTCAACGAGTACCGGGCCGACCTGGAGAACATCGAGATCGAGGGCGACAAGCCCTTCGCGGCCCGTATCCGCGCCTATCTGGCATCGCGCCCGCTGGCGAAGCTCGAAAGCGACCTGCGGGACGCCGTGAATCACGCCGGAAAGCTCGATGCGGAATTCCAGAAGCGGTTTGTCGAGCTGCCGAAGAAGCGTGAGGCGAACGCGGAGAAGAAGGAGCTGGAGAAGGCCAGGAAGAAGGGCCTGAACAACGCCCGCGCGGTCAGCACCGCCGGGCAGCTCAACGGCCTCTCGAACGCCCTGACCGAGCCGACCGGCGACGGGAAGACGGTCGCGAAGAAGACCGGCACGGACGGTGGCGATCACACCTTCCTGGACTTCCTGGAAAAGAGGGCCTGATAAGTGGCCGTGCAGCTCTCGAAGGGCCAGACGGCGCGATGGAACAAGCGCCTGGCGGAGACCGAGACGAACAAGGCGCGGGCGACCGCGCTGTGGGACCTGTCCCGCATCCTGGCCGGCACCGACGACGCGGCCTGGGCCGACCTGGTCGTGCTGCTCCAGGGCTGGACGACCAGGCGGCAGGGCCAGCAGCCTTCGCCGTAACGCTCCGCGCTCATCATCACTCATCATCACCGCCTCACTCCGTGAATCCGGGGGGCCCATCATGCGCGCCTATACGCGCGCGTGAGGGCCCCCGGGTTGTCACGCTGGGTGACTGATCGAAGGAGACGGCCGATGGCCGACGACGACGCCGGGGGAACCGTCTACGGCTTCCCCGGCGGGCTGACGATCCCCGGGCCGGTGGGCAGCACCGCGCCGCCGCCCGGGGCCGCCGCCCCCACACTGCCCGCCCTCCCCGCTCTCGCGCCGCCGCCCTCGCTGCTGGTCGCGGGTAATCCCGGAGTCGGCAGCGGAAATACGACGACCGTGAACGCGGACCCCGGAATGCCGGACAGTCCGCAAGGGTCGGGAGTCGCCGCCATGTCGGTGGTGATGATGGCCGGTATTACCGTCGCCGCAATGCGCGGTGCATGGAATGCGGCGGCCTATTTGAGGGCCCGTCATGAACACCATCGGGCAATTGCGGATCAGCAGCGGGCGGCGGCCGATAAAGCCTCTGTCGGGGTGGAATCGGCCCGGCAGAAAGGCCGGTTGCAGTCCGGTCCGGAATTCGGGCGCGGCACCCGCACATCGGGCGGGGGTGGCGGCCGGACGAATTCGGGAAAGAATTCACCGCCCAGCACGTTCCGGTCCTCCGGCGGCTCCAAGACGCCGGGCGGCTCCGGAGGCAAGGCGCCCAGCAAGACGCCTGGCGGCGGCTCTGGCGGCCGTACGCCCACGCTGGGCAGCGGAGGCCGGGGAGGCGGCGGCGGAGGTCGCAGGAACGCCCTGGAGACCTCCGGGGGAAAGGGCGGTGGAAAGGGCGGTTCCGGGGGTGGAAAGGCCCCGACAACCGGCACGAAGAACGGTTCCGGGGGCCTCTCCGGGGCTGTTCGTGACCGTGCGGCGGACCGGGTCCGCAACGGCCCCAAGCCGAAGACGCCGACGCCGACGAACACGCGCACCCCGGGAGTCCGGGACGCCGTCCGCGACCGTGCCGCCGACCGGGTCCGCAACGGCCCCAAGCCCAAGACCCCGACGACCGGAACGTCCGGCGCGGGCGGCAAGGGGACGACCGGCACGACCAAGCCGGACCGCGGCCCCCGGGTCCGGGACGCGGCGCGGGCCCGGGTCGCCGACCGCATTACCACCGGCGCCTGGACGCCGACCGGCCGCAAGCCGGTCGACCTCACCAAGAAGGGCTCGGGGTCGTCGGCGACGCCGGCGACGATCCGGGGCGCGCTGCGGCACCGGACGGTCGGGCGGATCCTCAACGGCAAGAAGGCCAAGCCTGATCCGGCGACGCCGCCGAAGGTGGACTTGACCAAGAAGCCCAAGACCGGCACCAGCGGTCCGGGGGCGTCGGCGACACCGACGACGATCCGCGGCGCGCTGCGCCACCGCGCTGTCGGCCGGATCCTCAACGGCAAGAAGCCCAAGCCCGATCCGGCCGCCGCAGCGGCCCCGGCGAGCCCGAAGGTGGACCTGACCAAGAAGCCCAAGACCGGCACTCCCGGCGCGGGCGGCACGGCGGCGACACCGAAGGTCAGCCTCACGAAGAAGCCGAAGCCCGGCTCGGGCGGCACCGCCGGCCCCGGTGGGACGGCCCCGAAGGTGAACCTGCGCAAGAAGGTCCGGCTCACCAAGAGGCCGCGCAAGCCCGGCTCCGGCCCGGCCGCCACCGGCGGCACGGGCACGACCGGCCCGAAGTCGACCGGGCCGACCAGTACCGGCCCGAAGCCGAAGGCCGACAAGTCCCGCACCCGCCGCGGCTGGTGGGAGCGGGCGAGCTCCCGCCGCTCCGGACGCTCCGAGCCCGACCCGCCCAGCTCCACCAGCTCCGGCACCACGCCGGGGCCGGGCGCAGCACCGGGCGGGGGCTTCGGCCCGCCCCCGGGCTGGGGCTACGCGCAGGGAGCGACGATCACCGTCGACCAGGTCGGCGGTGAGGGCTGGACCGCCCGCCGCAAGGAGAACCGCCGCGCGGCAGGCGTCCCGGCCGGGGCCATCCCCGCATCACGAACAGGAGGAACCGGAGTGACCGTGCCCGTCCCGACGCGAGCACCCAGCACCCAGTACGCGGACAGCGACCTGACGATCTACGACGTCATCGACTCCGACGCCGACATGGCGGAAGAGATCATGGCGGGCGTCGACGAGGCCAACGCCGCGGCTGAGGGCTGCGAAAAGATGATGACGAAGCTGGAGGCCCTCCACCAGAAGATCGTCGACCTCAAGGTGCCTGGCGTCCTGGAGGGCTGGGTCCTGATCCTCGCGGAGAAGGCCGTCAGCGTGAAGGCGAAAGCGGAGGCCCTGGCGGAGAAGCTCCCCGCCGCCTCCGAGGCCATCCGCACCGCCGGTGAGAACGCGGAGCGCCGCCACAAGCCGCTCGCCGACATCACCCGCGATCACGGCCACGCCGCACCCGCTGAGCGCGACTACCACGTCGAATAGGAGAAACCCACGTGTCTGATCTCGTTCCCGTGATCGGCGGAGCCCTCGCCAAGACGGGCTCCGTCATCGTCGGCGCGGTCCGCTTCGGCATCGTCGTCGCGCAGCTGACCGCCGCCAGCGCCACCATGATGGGCCTGTCCAACCAGGTCCGCTCCACGTTCAAGTACGTGGAGGACTGCGCGAGTTCCGTCGACCGGCTCGCCGACCTCGCCGCGTCAAAGGCCGTCGACCAGTCCACCGTCAACGAGCACCGCGAGGCGGCGACCGTGATGCGGGACTGCAAGGACGAAGCCGAAGCCATGGCCGTGGAGTGCGAGGAGATGTCCTCGCTCTTCCACGAGACCGCCGACGGCCACATCGCCGACTACGGCGCGGTCGCGGACGCCGCGAACAACATGCCCGACGGCATCGAGATGGCCGACCGCACCTTCTACAGCAACCGCTGACCCACCCCACCCCGCACCAAGGGCGGCGAACCCCACCACGGGTTCGCCGCCCTTCCCCATGCCCTTGAAGGAGAGCCCACCGATGATCCGCCTCGGACCCCTGCGCGGCCGCTTCGCCCTCGCCCGCAACGCCTTCGGCCGCGTCGCCACCGTGGCCGGCACCGGCGCGCTCGCCACCGGCGCCTTCACCCACGACTTCTACGGTCCCTCCGTCCTGGCCGCACTCGGCTGCGCCGGATGGGGCGCCCTGTGGTCGATGACCCTGCCGCGCGACGCGGTCGGCAACACCGCCATGGGCCTCTACCTGGCCCCCTCGGTGTCGATGGCCGCGCTGCTCACCGCGCAGCGCATCGTGCCCGGCATCGACTGGTACTGGCAGCTGCTCGCAGACGCCGGCTGGAGCGCCGTCGTGCTGTACGTGCGCCCGGCCCGCATGGCCCGCGTCCTGGTCGGCCGCGAGAAGTCGCTGACCCCGCAGGCCATCGAGCAGACGAAGGAGCTCCTGGTCCAGGACACCGTCCAGGCCGGGCCCCAGCACCCGATGGCCGCCTTCTGGGCGGCCAACGTCGCCATCGAGGACGGCGCAGCCCCGAACACCGTGCTGGAGCAGATCGAACGGACCGGTGACGACTCGATGAGTGCCGTCATCCGCTCCACCCTTCCCGGCAAGCCGGTCCCCAAGATCGACCTGCTGGAGCTGTCCGCGGCCATCAACTGGCCCGAGGACGACATCGCCATCACGCCCGTGCCCCGCCAGGGCGCGGGGGTCCGCCAGCTCACCGTCGGCCAGGCCCCGGAGCAGGCCCTGGACCTCTACACCGCCTGGGAGAAGCTCATCGCCCCCAAGGGCATGCCCGGCACGGTCATCACCGCGATCCGCACCGTCGACATCCCCGACGAGGACCCCAAGGAGCTCCCCGCATGAGCAGGATCTTCGAGCTGACGGTGGAAGCGCCGCCCGGCGACATCATCAGCTACCACCCGATGCGCCTGGCCGACGCGCTCGGCATCAAGGACGTCAACCGGCTCGCGGTGGAGACCAACGGCACGTCCAAGGCCCTGGTCACCATCTACCCGGACGACCCGCTCGCCCAGGTCATCCTGGCCGACCCGCAGATGCTGCTCATGGACTCCAAGGGCCGCATCTACATCGGCCGCTACCACAACGGCCGCCCCTCCCTGCTGCGCCTGTACGACCCCAAGTCCGGCTCCGCGCAGCGTCTGCTGCTGTTCGGCACCACCGGCGCGGGCAAGTCCACGGCCGGGCAGATCATCCTCGCCGCGATGAAGCGGTCCGGGATCGCGGTGCTGTACGCCGACCTCAAGGGCGGCCAGTCCGCACCCGAGGCATTCGGGCAGACCGGGCCCGGCTCGGACGGCAATGTCGCCTGGCGGGTCACCACCCAGGAAGGCACGATGGCGCAGCTGCGCACGACGTGGCTGACCATGATGGACCGCCAGGACCG
Source organism: Streptomyces sp. NPDC048484 (assembly GCF_040651415.1). Taxonomy (NCBI): domain Bacteria; kingdom Bacillati; phylum Actinomycetota; class Actinomycetes; order Kitasatosporales; family Streptomycetaceae; genus Streptomyces; species Streptomyces sp. NPDC048484. Next base: position 46,629 of record NZ_JBEZJY010000042.1, on the reverse strand, counting down.
CTACTCCAGGATGGGCCGCTCCAAGTTCCTCATCGGCCGCCCCGACCCGCTGATCTACCAGATCGTGGACGAGGCCAACCGCTTGTTGGAGAAGGGCGCGCCCTACCGCGACGAAGCGACCTTCTACATCAAGGACATCGGCCGCACCGGCCGCTCCCTGGGTATCGGCATCGGCCTGTTCGCGCAGGCTGGCCACCTCGAGGAGATGGGCGGCAGCGACACGCTGCGCGCGATGTTGAAGGAAGGCGAAGTCGTCCTGCTGCGCTGGACCAGCTCGATGATGAAGCAGTTGGTGACCGACGGCCTGCTGCCCACCGGCCAGGTCCTCGCCCCGATCCCCAAGTACGCGGGCGAAGTCGACCTCATCAGCCAGTTCGACGAGGACCACGAAGACGACGACCTGCCCGGCACCCAGGGCACCGCGTACAACGTCAACGGCCGCTACCCCTCCAGCAAGATGCGGTTCTGGAACATCGGCTCCGACATGCCCACCGAGGGCCTGGACCCGGAGATTCTGGAGCTCTACGGCCCCGGCGCACCGGCGGAGATCGAGCAGGACGCCTGGGACCTCATCGGCGACGCCTACAGCCAGCGCCTGGACGGCATGGAGGCGTACCGGGCCGTGTTCCCCGAGCCCGAGGAAGACGAGGACGGCGAAGGCGGCGGCGGGGGCGGGGGCAAGAAGAAGAAGGGTTCCGGCGGCTCCGCCGGCACCCGGGCCGCCTCCCCCGTTCCGGCCGCGGCGACCAAGCCCCGCGCCCGCACGCTGCGCGACCGCGTCCAGGCCGTCCTGGACGCGCACGACGACCCGCTGGACGCGCTCCAGGTCCTGGAGCTCGTCAACGAGGACGGCGGCCGCACGGTCCAGCTCGGCAGCGTCCGCAACACCCTGACCACCCTCAAGAAGTAACCCCCTCGCCCTCCGGCCGGGCCGGGCCTCGCGCCCCGCCCGGCCGCCGGCCTTCCCGAAGGAGTTCCCCGCCGTGGCGCTGACCGTTTCCCTGGTCGTCTTCGCCGGAATCATCGTGCTGGTCCTGCTGCGCACCGGCTACCTGCGGCTGTGGCCCGCGTTCGCCGCCGCCCTGTTCGGCTTCACCCTCGCCTCCACCGGCATCGCCCCCGCCATCACCAGCGGGATCAGCAGCGTCACCGGCTGGATCAGCAGCTTCGGATAACCCCGGCTCCTCCCCCGCTCCCCCGCCCTTCGCGCCCTCCCCGCCACCACGGCCGGGAGGGCGCACCCGTCCCGAACGGAGAACACTATGGACTTCCACCCCACCACCGGCCGCCCGATGTCCGACTCCGAGGCCGCCGTCGAAGCCAAGCGAATCCTCGAGGCCGAATTCCGGCCCGAGCAGCCGGTACGCCACTTCCCCACGTCGTTCCGCGACGACACCCCCGTGCCCGCCTACGGCAGCGCCCCGCCCGTCCATCAGGACGACCGGCGGATCGTGCCCGCCTGGGCGGCCGGGATCGCTGTCGCCTCCATCGGCGTCGGAGCCGGAGTCACCGGCATCGGCTGCGGCGCCTGGCTGGTCCTGCAGGGCCTCGCCTCGGTCACGCTGACCGGCGTCCTGATGGTCACCCTGCCGTTCGCCGGCCTCGCCATGGCCGCCACCGCGATCGGCGGTGCGATCAGCCGTGCCCGCTCCGCCGTCACCACGAACGTCTACGAGGCCCCGGTCACCATGCGGACCGAGATCAACAACAACACCACCACGCGCGGCATGTTCTTCGCCTGCACCCGCAACGACGTCCGCTGAGCACCGGGCACCCTGCGTCGTACTCGAACCCCGCCCGCACGGCCGGGAGTCGAGTACGGCGCAGGCCGCCCGGAGCAGCCGACGCGATCAGTCGTCGTCCAGATAGATCAGCAGGCGGCCGTCCTCATCGACCTCCGCCTCATAGATCACGCCGTCGACGACCGCGTGGTCGACGACCACCTCGTAGTCGTCTTCGTCGTCGATCCACAGCATGCCGTCGTCGTCCGTGAACGCCGGATAGATCACCCCGTCGGCGATCACCGAATCGAACTCGACTGACATCGCGCCCCCTTGCTGCTCCCTGGCCTCGCCCAAGCCTGTCGCACCCAAGGCCCCGGCAACAGAGCCATTCCCATCCCGTACGCAGCGTCACCGCCTCGAAGGAGAAGCCGACCGTGACCGACCACAACGACCGCACCCCGCACATCCCCGGCCAGCGCCAGGAGCAGCCGACCGACAACGGCCAGGACCTCAACTTCCCGCCGCCGCCCCCGGCGTCGCTCGATGCGAAGGAGCCGCGGCTGGAGACCCTCCGCGAATGGTGGGACGGCGCCTGGGATGACGGCGGCTTCCTCCACGACCGGTGGGAGGACCTGCGCCGCGCTCCCGAGCTCGGCTGGCACTCCATGGCGAACTGGGTGAAGGCAGCGATCGGACTCGCCGGGATCTCCCTCGTCATCCTGCTGCTGGACGGCGCGACCGACGTCCTGGCCGACGCGCTGCACCGGCTGCTGACCGCCGTGCCGCGCGTGCAGGTCGGTGCCGACACCTCCAACGGCGTCTTCGCCGTGGTCGACCAGCCGATCCGCTCGTACATCGCGGCCCACACCGCTTCGCTCGCGATCAGCGGATCCACCGTCTACACCGTCTGGCAGCTCGCCGGGCTGTTCGGCCTGATCGGCGGCTTCGCCGGAAGCACCGGAGCCCGCTTCACCTGGACGGCCTGGGGCGCGGCCAGCATCGCCATGGTGTGGAGTGCCGCACCCGCCGACGGCCGCACCATCGCCACCGGGCTCGCCGTCCTCGCCTGGACCGCCGCCTCCGCGCTCGCGCTGCGCGGGCTGAGCCTGCGCCCGGCGTTCTTCACCCACATCCACAACGCCGGTCACCAGATCGAGCCGCACATCCACCTTCCGGCCCCGGCCGCCCCGCCCGCCGAAGAGACCCCGGACAACGTGCACCCGCTCCAAAAGCGCTGACCCGTCGCCCTGCCTGGTCCTCGCCCGCCCCGCGCGGGCGAGGACCGTACAGGCCGCCCGGCCACCCGCCACACCCCAGCCCCGCCCCGCCCGCGGACCTTCTGCCGGCGGGGCGCAGCACTGCCCGCCATCAACCCGTTGGAGGACACGTCGTGCTCATCCCCAGACCGCGCCGCCGCATCGGCCGGCCCCGCCCGCAGCGTCCCGGCCCCCGCTACCCGCAGCGTCCCGGCCCCCGCTACCCGCAGCGTCCCGCCAAGCTGCCCGGTACCTGGAGCCGGTGATGCCGCGCCCTCGGAAGAAGGGGCGCCGCCGCGAGGTCAAGAAGGTGCCGCGCAGCTCCGCGACGCTGGAGGAGTTCGACCGGCGCTCCTGTCCCGAGGGCCTGGTCACCCGCAGGCAGCTGCGCGAGCGGGGCCTGAGCCCTGGCGGGCACGGTCCGGTCGCGGTCCTGCGCTGCAAATACTGCGCGTACCGGCCCGACCGGTCGTGCAACCACCCCCAGCGAGGCTGGCTCTACGACGTGGAGCTCGCCCGGCCGAAACGTGTGCCGACGATGGCGCAGGAATGGGCGCTGGACCGGGCGATGGCCGCGAGGTCCACCTGCCCGGAGTGCAAGCGCCGGTATTACTTCTGCCTCCCGCTGCGCACCCAGGGCCGCTGCGACCCGTGCGACAAGGGCTACGAGCCCAGCCCCGACACCTACTTCACCGCTACGGCCCCGGTGACCCACCGGCTGGCCGCCTGATCAACGATCCCCGCGAAGGAGAGTCACCGTGGCTCTGTTCACCCGTACCGCCCCGGCCCCCGAGACCTGGACGCCGGAGGGCACGCTCGTCTCCCAGCGCTTCCGGGCGCTGGAGGGCGCGACCGTCCTCGTCTACACCGGCGACGCCGACCGAGGCAGCGCGCGCTACGCCGTCGCCTGCCTCGGCTGCACGCACCGCGCGGACCGCAACACCACCGGCAACGTGATGACGGAGACGGAGGCCGCCCAGGGCGCCAACGTCCACGCCGCCACCTGCCGGGCGGTGCCGCGCGGCGTGCCCGCCCGCCCCGAGGACACCGAGGCCGCGAAGCTGGTCCGCTCCCGGCTGTGGGCGCGCCGCTACGGCGCCGCTCCGCACCGGGTGAGGCTCTCGGACTTCACCGCGCTGCGCGTCGACCTCCAGCGCCCCACCGACTGGATCAAGGCGCTGCTGGGCGACATCGCGCAGGCCGACCCCGGTTTCCTCACCGCGGAGCCCGACAGCTCCGGGCAGGGCATCCGCTTCACCGTCCAGCCCTTCGACCGGCCCTGACGGTGCGCGCCCGAACCGCCGTCCTGGTCGCGGCCGCCGTGCCCGTGGCGGTCGCCGCAGCCGCCGCCGTCCTCGAGGCCGGCCGCTGGGAGCTGTACGCCGACCGGTACCGCCTCCACCTCACGCCCGTCGCCCGCCGCTCCTGCCCCGACTGCCGGGGCGCGGGCGGCTGGTGGGTCGGCGGCGCGAACCCGGAGATGGAGGCGTGCGGCTGCTGGTCCGACCGGCGTGAGTTCCGCCTGCGGATCCTGCCGCTGCCCGCGATCGTCGACGAACCGCCGTTCTGAAACGGACTCCGCCCCCAGCCGTGCAGGCCGGGGGCGGAGGTCGCACGCGGGGTCGACCGCAGCATCGGCAAAGAGGCCGGCCGCCCCGCTCCCTTCACTCGCAAACGAGATCAGGAGAACCCCAGCATGCACCGACTGCCCCTCACCACCGAGCGTCTGGCCCTCTTCGGCACCCTGCTGGCGACCTTCGGAGAGCTGCACCCCGCCTGTGACCACTGGGTCCAGGGCAGCAAGACCGCGTCGCGCAAGCGGCTGTACGGCGAGGACCTGGTCCACGCCGACGGCTCCCCCGCAGACCCGGACTCCACCCGCCCGACCATGACCACCAGTGAGCTCGGCAGGCGTGCCGTGGCCTGCCACGTCGCCTCGTACACCGCCGTACAGCTCGGGGCGACCGTCGCCATCACCCGAGCGTTCGGCTACCGCGTCACACCGGCCGCGCTGCTCGCCGGTGCGGCCATCAACGCCGGAACGCACGCGGCGATCGACCGCGGGGCCGCTCTGCTGTGGCTGGCGAAGAAGACCAAGAAGACCGGCTACATCGAGCACTGCAAGGCCGCCCGCGTCGACGACGACGGCAAGGCCACCTCGGAGCTCACCGGGCCCGGCAGCGCGTGGATGGAGCTGGACGCCGCCCTGCACCGCGCGATCGGCGTCGGCGCCGCCGCCGTCACCGTCTGGCTCACCACCCGCCCCGGCGCCCGCCGGTGACCCGCACCCGCATCGAACGCGTCCGCGCCGCCGTCGGCATCGCCTCCCTGGCCCTCCAGCAGATCGAGGACGACCTCAGCGCCGACGACGTCGACCAGGAGGAGCTCGCCGCGATCCTGCGCGAGCTCATCGAGGACACCGACCCGCCCGGCGGCTTCATCCCGTTCCTCGCGCAACTGGTCACCGCCGCCGCCCGCCGGGCTGAGCGGATCGAGCCCGACCGCGACGGTGACGCCTCCTGCCCGCTCCACGAAGCCGCCGCCCTGATCACCGACAACGCCGGTCAGCGCCTCATCTGGGCGGCCCGCGCCCTTCACCCGCAGGAAGACAGCTGATGGCGAACGCCAAGGCGGAGAACCCGCCCCGGGGGCAGTGCACGCAGTGCTGGTTCCACGCGCACGCCAGCCGTCAGGCCCACGCCGGGCTCGGTCCGCGTGAGGACTGCCTGCAGTGCGTGGCCCACATGAAGAACGGCCACCCCGACCACATGATCGTCCGCTGACGGCGCTGCGCGAAGCCGCCGTCCTGCTCACCGACCACGCCGGGCAGTACCTCATCCGGGCTGCCCGGCACCCCTCATCCGCAAGGAGAATCCGCATGACCGAGCTGACCTACCCGCAGATGCCCGAGAACAGCCTGGTCGTCCTCATCGGCCCCTCCGGAGCCGGGAAGACCACCATCGCGAACACCTGGCCCGCCTCGCAGGTCCTGTCCCTGGACGCGCTGCGCGAGACGGTCAGCGACGACGCGGGCGACCAGGACGCGACCGGCGACGCGGTCGACGCCCTGCACCTGCTCCTGGAGGCGAGGATGCGCCGACGGCTGTTCACGGTCATCGACGCAACCAACGTCACCCGCGCGGCCAGGGAGCCACTGATCGCCGCCGCCAAGCGGCACGACATGCTCCCCATCGCGCTCATGGTCGCCACACCCGGCATGGTGTGCGTGGACCGGCAGAGCGCGCGGCCGGCCAACCGCCGCGTACCGGAAGAGGTCGTCATCCGGCAGCGGCAGGACATGGTCAACTCACAGCGGCGTGGCCTCAATTCGGAAGGCTTCATCGAGGTCGCCTACTCCGAGAGCCTCTACCAGATGCTGCCGTTCCTGGAGCGACTCAGCGAGAGGCGGCAGGCCGACCTCGGTCTGGACAACGGCGACGGCCTCGGTGATCTGCTGCTCCCCCGCCGGGTGTTCGGCCCGGAGATCCTGCCGCTGTGGCGGTGGAAGGACGGCTCGAACATCGCCGGCGGCGACCGCGTCGCGGAGATCCGCCTCGGTCAGATGTACCTCACCCTCGCCCTGCGCACCGACGTGGACGGCGAGGGCGACATCGGGTTCGACGTGATGGTGCCCTGCCCGCACGACGACGAATGCACCGGCTACGCCTGGGTGCCCGCCTACAGCGTCACCTGCCTGTTCCGCGCGCTGAACGGCGACCTGGACGACGACGAGGACATCGTCTGCACCGTCCACGGCCCGAACAGCGACGACGACCCCGACGGGCGCGCCGACCTCGAAGAGCAGGCCCTCGAAGCGATCCGAGGCTGACGGACCTCCGTGCTGCCCCGCCCCCGGCTCACCGCCGGGGCCGGGGCGGTCGCGGTGGCCCCTCACACCGCGACCACGAGAGGAGATGGACGTCATGACCCAACCCCCGTACTACGAGGTCGACGTCCCTATACGGAGCACCGAGACCCCCGGCCTGGAAGGCGTGCACGTCTTCACCGGCTGGGCAGACAGCCGCGGCGCCGCCGTGAAGGCCGCGCACAAGGTCTACGACGCGGCGCGCGCCGCCGCCGAAGCCGGACGCGAGATTCCCCACGGAGGCCCGGACGGCTGGTGCGCCTGCGGATACCGGCCCGGCTGGGAGCTCGACTGGCCCGCCGCGAAGGCCGGCCCCTGGAGGAGCCCGTACAGCTGGCTCAACTCCACGCCCTTCGAGATGTAGCTCTGCCCCGGGACAGCCGCTCTGCTTGACCGGCTTCGACGACTGCCCCGGGCCCACCCAACCCGTATGAGACGAGAGGGAGATCCTCAGTATGGACTCCGTCCTGCGCGTTCAGGGCCGGATCGGCCCGCGCACCCTCCTGATCACCACCGCCGCCGTGCCGCTGACCGGCTGGGCGGTCCACGCCGTCACCCTGTACAAGCAGATCGCCGCCAAGGAGAAGGACCCGCTGACGGGCCTGCTGCGCCGCGACGCCTACACCGCCCGCGCCCGTCGGCTCCTGGCCCGCCACGGCGACAACGCAACCGTGGTCATGGTCGATGCCGACCACTTCAAGCAGATCAATGACGGCATGGGCCACGCGGCCGGGGACACGGTCCTCGCCGCGATCGGCGCCCGGCTCACTGCATGGGCGGGCCCGCGCGCGTCCGTCGGCAGGCTCGGGGGCGATGAGTTCGCCGTGGTCCTGGAGCTGACCTCCGACCGCCGCGCGCACCGCCTGGAGCAGCTGGTCCGGATGCTGCACACCCCGGTCACCCTGGACGACGGCCGCACCGTCGACGTCGCCGCCTCGGTCGGCGCCGCGGCCCCGGCCTCGGTCGGCTCCCGCGACCTGACCGTGTTGCAGAGGGCCGCCGATGCCGCCCTCTACGACGGCAAGCACTCCGGCCGCGCGGCCCTCGCGACGGCGCAGCACGTCACGGTGCCGTCCATCAACGGCAGGCGCGCGGGCCGACTGGGCACCGCCCTGTGGGGGCGAGCCGCATGAGTATCGCCACCCTGCCAAAGGGCGACTGGATCCGCGGCATCACCATCCGCCAGCCCTGGGCGACCTGCATCCTCGTGGGCAAGAGCCCGGAGAACCGGCCCAAGCCCTGGAGCTGGCGAGGCTGGGTCCTCCTCCACGCCGGAATGGCGAAGCCGGAGCCCGCCGTGCTGCGCGACCCGCTGGTCGCCCGCACGATCCGCGGCCGCGAACTGCACCTCGGTGCGGTCATCGGTGTCGCCCGCCTCATCGACTGCCACCAGGATCCCGACGGCTCCCCGCCCTGCACCGAGTGGGCGCAGCCCGAGGCGTGGCACCTGGTGCTCGCCGACGTCCAGGAGCTTGCCCTGCCCGTCCCCGTCGGCGGGCAGCTCGGTCCCTGGAAGCCGACGCCGGATCTGCTGGCGCAGGTGTTCCAGCAGCTGCCCGACTTCCGGCCGTGAGCACCCGAGGCAAGAAGAAGCCGCCGTTCGAGCCGGGCCTGGTCCCGCCTCCCGGCGCGCTTCTCGAATGGCGCGACAGCCAGCACTTCGATCGCTGGCAGGACCACCCCTGTGTGCTGTGCGACCAGCCCACGCCGATGCGCTCCCACTCCGGGGAGCCCGTCCACAAGGCGTGCGCTGAGAACTGGATCGCCGCGAACCCCGTTGAGGCCCGCCTCGGCAGGTTCGCCTCCGACACCCAGTCCAAGAGCAGCCAGCGCGCCACCCACGACTGAACCCCTCCCGCCCCCGGAGGTCCCCATGAGCAACACCGACCGCGACGTCGACCACGCTCTCGCCTACCCCGAGCCGCCGGCCTCCCCGCTCTGGCACCGCCACGGCGGCGCGAAGGCCCGGCCCCTCACGCCCGCCCAGCAGAAGCGCAACTACGAGCTCCTGGAGCTCGCGCAGCGCACCACCCGACCCCGCGCCCCTCGCCCCACTCAGACCCTGGCGGAGGCCAGCTGATGGACACCAAACACTGCACCGTTGACGGCTGGGTCGACGCGATACCCGCCCCCAGCCCGCGCGGCACCGCCACCTTCGACCTGATCGTCCGGCCCGCCGACATCAGCGCCGTCGATGCGGACCTCACCGACGCGGAGATCACCGCGCAGGACACCCCCGACACGATCGTGTCCTGCACCAGCGGAGATTCCCGCGTCACCCACGAACTGCTGAACGGCATACAGCCCGGCGACCTGCTGCGCGTCACCGGCACCCTGGACCAGCCGCAGACGCCCGGCGAGCCCGCCCGGCTCACCATCGGCGCCCTGGAGGTCCTGGACACCGGGCTCATCCCGGTCCTGCGCGACACGGTGATGGACCGGTACGGCGACTACTGCGTCATCTTCGAGGCCGACCGCGACCAGATCCCCGTCTTCACCGCGAGCGGGCAGTGGGTCGGCCTCGCGGACAACCCCGACGCCATCGCCACCCTGATCGACATCCACGAGCGCGTGAACGGCGGTGACGCGTGATGGCCGTGACCACCTCGCAGACCCGCACCGTGCTGGAGCGGTTCCCTGCCGGCCACCCCCGCGGCTCGTGGCCCGCCGACGAATACGCCGCCGCCCAGCGCGCCCAGGGCCGCGACGCTCACGTCGTGATGGACCTCGGCAGCGACCAGTTCCTCGTAGTCACCGACACCGCCCACTGACCCGTCCCACCGAGAGGCGCACATGACCGAGACCGAGACGTTCGAAACGATCCGCTACACCGCCGACGTGGTCGCCCTGACTCCCGACGGCAACGTCCTGCTGATCGAGCGCGACTGGCCGCCGTACGAAGGACACTGGGCTTTTCCGGGTGGTCACGTCGACCCCGGCGAGACCAGCCGAGCGGCGGCTGCCCGCGAGCTGTTCGAGGAGACCGGCGTCCCGATGGCCGCCGACAACCTGCGCCCGATCGGCGTCTGGGACACCCCCGAGCGCGACCCGCGCGGCCGGTACGTCACCGTCGCGTACGCCGCTGTCGTCCCCGCCGACACCCGGCTCGTTGCCGGAGACGACGCCCGCACCGCCCGCTGGTGGCCCCTGGACGACCTGCCGGAGCGTCTGGCGTTCGACCACGCCGACATCCTCCGCGCGGCCACGGCCTCCTGAGACACCGCCACGCGACACCAAGCGCCGCGCCCCGACCGGAAGGCCGGGGCGCGGCGCTTCCCCGTTCTGCCCCTCACCAGCACACCGAGGAGACCCTGCGTGTTAGCAACCCTGATCACCGCCGCCCTCGCGATCGTCGCCACGCTGCTGGGCGCGATCGTGTCCGGCCGCTTCCAGGAGCGCGCCGCCGAACGGCAGGTGCGCGTCAGTCACGGAGAGGCGATCCGCCGCGACCGCCTGGAGGCCGTCACCGCGCTCGCCTGCGCCGCCAGCGACCACCGCGCGACGATGTGGAGGCGCGGCGACGCCGTCCTCAAAGGCGCCGGCGCCGACCGGATCGAGGCCCTGCGCGGTGAGAGCCACATGACCCGCAGCGCGGTCACCCGCCCGCTGTTCGCCCTGCGCGTCCTCTTCGAGGACCAGGCCGTGCGCGCCGCCGCCGACCACATGATCACGCTCACCTATGCGATCCGGGACGCGTACGCCACCACCGAGGACCTGACCGCCGCTCGCGAGGCCGCGAAGGTCGCCGCCGACGACTTCGTCAACGCCGCCGCCCGCTACCTGCGCCCGGCGAGCACTCACCCCACCTTCGAGCAGGAGCCCGCCCGATGATCCGTCGCTTCCGCCGCTGCGGCCACGCCCCCGGCGCCATCTCCCCCGAGGACCAGGCCGTCGTCGACCAGTTCCGCGCGATGCTCGCCGCCGTACGCGACCCGCAGCCCTGGACGCCCGGCTGCGCCCAGGACATCGCCGTACGGATCGGGCCCTTCGTGGAACGCGCCCACCCCCGCCCCGGCGACGACCACGGCCCGGAGATGATCGCCGTGTCCCTGGTCCACCCCGACACCCCGCACGCCGCGGCCTACCTCCACGGCCGCCAGCTCGGCTACACCGAGCGCGGCTGGCTGCGCTGCGAGACGACCGCGATCATCGGCGTCTGGCAGCCCGGATACGCGATGCTCACCCACGCCGCCGCAAGCCTGCCCCTGCCCGACGACATCGGCATGGACCCGGCGCACTACGCCCTCTACATCGAGGCCCGCAAACGCGACGACAGCCTTGACGGCTTCACCCTGCTGCGCCTCGGCCCGTACACCCAGACCCGGCACGCCCAGAAGGACTACGACCGGCTCACCGCCACGCTGGAGGGCCGGGAGACCACCACGGTGCCCGGGTTCCGCGTCTCCGCGCGGTACGCACCGTTCGACGTCAGCGACCACCAGCTGTTCGTCGACCCGTACGAGGCCGACGCCGTGGCGCTCCTGGCCGCCGCCGTTGCGGGGGTGAGCGCGTGACCACGCCTCTGTACGAGATCGAGACCAGCGAGGGCGACGACGGCAGCCGGCACCCCGTCGAACAGCTCTGGACGCCGTGCGCTGACGACGCGGCAGACAGCGGCTTCGTCGCCCATCGCGGCCTGTACGTCACAGGGATCGACGACCCGACCGAAGATCACCTCTACCCGGTCGCGTTCCTCGTGCTCGGGCACCAGCGGTGGGCCGACGCCATCGAGGCCGCAGCCGCGTACATGTCCCGGACCCATGGCTGGCGGAACCTGCATCTGTACCCCGGCGACGACCCGGCGGTGCTCATCCCCCGCATCCCGCGCGCCGTCCACACCCACGGCGTGTTCTTACGACACCCACACCCTGATCAAGGCGGCTGTGGGTGCGAGTGGGATGAGACATGGCGCATGGTGTGGGCGCCGGCCACCGAGCCCGGTGCCGTCCCGATCACCACCATGCGCCACCCGGCCGCAGAGGTGACCGCGGCTGGCATCCCCAACCCTGACGATGGCGCGCCCGCGACCTGGGCAGCCTGACGAGGGCCACGAGCACGACGAAGGGAAGGGCCGTGCCCACCACGATCTGTGGTGAGCACGGCCCTTTTTGCGTTTCCAGTGGAAACGCGCGCCTCAAGGGTCCGGGCGCGGGGTCAACCCGGCGTTGCTGATCTACTTCCGCCCCGTCGACTCCCCGCCAGGCACGCGCGAAGCGGATTCTGGTGGGGGAAGGGGTCTGCCGTTTCCAGTGGAAACGCTAGTCTCGGGCCGGTACTTCTCAATGCAGTCCTGGAGATCAGATGGCAGGCGCGCTCCCGCGGCCCAAGCGCAACAGCACCAAGTCCAAGCCCACGGTGGCTCCCGAAGACGTCCTCTACACCGACAAGGACCGAAGCGGCGACATCCTGGACCTGGAGCTCACGTCCCTCTGCCCCAACCCCTTCAACAAGCGGGAGATGAAGGGGGTACCCGAACTCGCCGCGACCATCAAGGAAGTCGGGCTGCTCCAGAACATCGCCCACATCCGGGCTGAGGTCTGGATCCAGACCTACCCGGAGACCGCCGACAAGATCACAGCCCCGAACGTGATCCTCTTCGGCGAGCACCGCTGGCGCGCCCTCCAGGAACTGGGCTGGGAGAAGATCCCGAGCGTTCTGCGGGACGACAAGGTGGAGGACGCTCGCCTCATCACCTTGATCGAGAACCTGCGCCGTGCTCAGCTCAGTGCGCTGGAAGAAGCCGAGCACTACCAGGCCCTGCGAGAGGCCGGCCTCTCGTACGAACAGATCGCTGAGAAGGTCGGTGAGACTGCGGACGGCGCCATTTCCAAGGGCACCGTCTGGAAGCGCGTCAAGCTCCTCACCCTGGAGCCGGAGGTTCAGCAGGCACTCCGAGACGGCACGCTCAAGGTCAGCGCTGCTGAGAAGGCGCAGAAGCTCGATGGCCAGGACCAGCGGGCCTACCTCGGTCTCGTACGCGGCGGCGCGCGCCCCGAAGAAGCCCACTCGCAGATCCTCGCCCGCCAGCGCCAGCCGGAGGACTCCGCCGACGACGCACCCGTTTCCACTGGAAACGGCTCCGGCGAAGAGACCAAGGGCGTTCCGGACCCGTCACCCGAGACCACCACCGTTTCCACTGGAAACGGTGAAGCGGCGCCGCCCGCCCCACGGCGACCGAAGCAGCCGAAGCAGCCCGTGGCGAAGGACGACGCCGACCGCCGCACCGCGGCCGCTGCCCGGGACGCCCACTGCCGACTCCTGCTGGAGACCACCGATCCGGCCGACCCCAGCAGTCACGAGCTGATCCTCAGCGTGCTCGCGGCCGCCGTGCTTGCTCCGCAGCAGCAGTCCGCAGCCCAGCAGCGCGCCTACACCTGGCTACGCGAGATCAACCGTCACGGCCTGGAGGCCGCCGACGCTGCGGCCTACTTCAACGCGGTGCAGGACTCCGGCGACTCCGCCGTGCAGCGCCTCGCCGCCTTCGCGAGCGCCCTGGCCGCCGCCGAACTCCGGACCGGAGCGCGACGCCAGTCCTGGAGCAGCCGCGAGATCCACCACGTTCGCGTTCTTCAAGAGCACGCGCAGTACGAGCCGCAGACCGAGTGGGAGCAGAAGGAGCTCGGACTGGTCACCGCAGGAGGAGACCGATGACCGCCGTTGACCCGCGCTTCCGTCCCAAGGGCCGCAACTGGCCTCTCATCTGGGCCTACCTGATCGAGTGTGGTGGATCGACGAAGACCAGCAGCGCCACCTCCATGGCCGTCACCGCCGCCCTCCGGGGATACCCCGGCGTCGTCTTCGACCTCGACAGCAACATGTCGTCCTCGCTGATCCTCGGCTACGACGAGACCGCGCTGAAGGGCAAGAAGACCGCCTACGACCTGCTGCGCGGCGACGCCACGTTCGACGAGGTCGCCCTGCCCGCCCGGTTCCGCATCGGTGACGGCTACGACGAGGACGCCTTCGCGCCGATCCCGAACCTGCGTGTCGTCCCCAGCAGCGGCACTATGGCCGGCGCGGACACCGCCATCGCTGAGGACGTTGACCGCAACGACTGGTTCGTCGAACTCTGCCGCGGCTATGCAGGCGACGACACGGTGTTCTACATGGACTTCCCGGCGAGCTACGGCAAGATGCCCTACTCCGTACTGCGCATGCTGGACGAGGACGACTCCGTCATCCCCTCCATCAAGGCGGACCCCAAGGACGTCAAGATGGTCGCCCGCCTCGTGGACGAGCTGGAGCGGGTTCGGAGCAAGAACCGCGGCCGGATGTCCGTGCCGGGCCGCCCCACCCTCAACCACATCCTGCTCACCGGAACACCGACGCCCACCTACAAGGAAGCCGCTGCCCGGCGCGCCGCCGAGCTGGCTCAAGCCAAGTACGGCTCGGTACTTCTCCCGTACGTCCGGTACTCGGCAGACGCCAAGAAGCTGTACGAAGACGAGTGCCCCCTGCCGATCCTCCTGCCGAACTCCGCCCCCTCCGTGGACTACCGCAAGATCATGACGCACCTCGGATTCATCGACCTGGCAGCCTGACCGTTTCCACTGGAAACGCTGCGGTGCGGCAGAGGGCCGGATTCCCAAACTTGGGAATCCGGCCCTCTGCGGTGCGACACCACCCGCAGGATCGCCTCGGTTTCACGCGTGAACGCTCGCGTGTGAATTCGCACGCCGCAGATGGTCAGGGGCCAGTGAGGATGTCGTGTCCGCCGATGCGGCGCCAGATGACGTGCGGTGCTCCGGGGACTATCTCCGGCCCGTAGGACCAGGTGGCGCGGCCGTCGCCGTCCCAGGTGAGCTCGAAGACGCCGGGAGCGCGGCGGACACCTTTCACGCGGAGGCTGGCGCGGAAGCGCCCGGTGCGCAGGTCGTCGACGAAGGTGGCCACGGCCTGGTGGAAGCGGCGGCGCTGCTCAGGGGTGAGGCGGCGGAGGTCGGTGGTGAAGCGCGAGGTTGCTTCGTAGGTGGGCACGTCGGTCCTCCAGGCAGCACGAAGCCCCCGGGATTGCCGGGGGCGGTGGGTGTCTCGCTCGGGTTGAAGGGAGTCGGTGACGTGGTGCGGGGTGGGGCGTCCTTGACCGTTGGGTGGGGGATCCGTAGGTGTTCGCTGGTTGACGGTGGAGTCGTCTGCTGGCCGTTTTCGGGGTGTGCGAGGCGCGTGTGACTGGTTGGCGCGCAGCATTTGCATGGCCCCGGTGGTGTCCGCCGTGCGGGCACCACCTCTCTGCAGGCGCCCGTCGTACGGGACCGGCCGTGAAGTTCCGGTGAACTCTCCCGCCCCACGGGATCGCGCTTTTGCCCAGGTCAGAGCCGGTGTCCCCTGTGGGGATGCTGAGTGTCGCGAAGGTCCAGAGGCGTAATGCGTGGCGGTACTACGTACGCGGAGTGGCGTTCGGGGACGGCCGCCGTCCGGTCGGCCAGTCGTTGAAGGACGCCCAGGAGATGGCGGGGCTCCCGCCCGGGGTGTGGTTGGGGCGCGGCCTGGCCGCGCTCGGGCTCACCGAGGGAGCGGAGGTGTCCGAACGGCAGATGGAGCTGCTGTTCGGGCAGGGCCGGCACCCGGACGCCGACCGGATCGAGCGCGGCCTCCTGGACGACGGCGCCGACCCGGCCACGGCGCGGCTGGCCACCGTGCTCGGGCAGCCGATCGAGGAGATCGAGGCGCGCAAGCAGACCCCGCTGCTGGCGCTCGACTTCACCTTCCGGCCGCAGGCGTCCCTGATCGTGTTGTGGGCGCTGGGGGACAAGAAGACGCGCCGGGTCATCGAGCGGGCGCACGAGCGGGCCATCGCCAAGGCGCTGCGCTGGGTGGAGGACGAGGTCGCGGAGACCCGGTGGTCCTCGGGACGCGGGCGCGCCAAGACACCGGCTCTCGTGGTCGCGGCGTTCCGGCACTTCGACAACCGGGACGGATTCCCGCTCCTGCACGACCACTGCCTGATCCTCAACCGCGTGCAGCGCAGGGACGACGACGGCGAGCCGGTGTGGGGCGCTCTGGACACCCGCCGCCTCTACCGGCATGTGGTGGCGTGCGGGACGCTCTACACCCTCGCGATGACAACCGAGGTGTGCGAGGAACTGGGACTGGCGACGGTGCCCCGGGAGGTGACGCCGGGCCTGCGCCCGGTGATGGAGATAGCCGGCGTCTCCGAGGAGCTGATCGACTGGTCCTCGACCCGCCGTCAGCGGATCGAGGACGTCCTGGAGGGCCTCACCTACAAGTTCGCGCAGGAGCACGGGCGGTTGCCCGGCGAGAAGGCCCGCCACGGCCTCGGGTGGCAGGCGGCGCAGGACACCCGCCCTGAGAAGAAGACTCCGCGCCCGTTGAAGCAGCTGCTCGCGTGGTGGCGGGCGTCCGCGCTGTTGAAGTTCGGCAAGCAGATGGTCGACGGGCTCGTTCAGCGCTGCCGCGCGGCCGGCGCGGCGATCCGGGCCCGGGTGGATCCGCACGTGGACGCCGTGCTCGCCGCCGTTGACGTCGCTGCGGTCGTCTCCACCGTCCGTGGCAGGTTCGCCCGCCGCCATGTCCTGGCCGAAGCTCGCCGGCATCTGCTGGAGACCCTGCGCGGCCAGGAGTTCACGCGCGGCCTGGACGACTACATCGCGGGCCGCGCCCTGTCCGACTACTCCCGTCAGTTCACCGTTCCCCAGCCCGGCCGCCGGGCCCCGGCTGCCGACCAGCTCTTCTACACCGCCGATTTCGCCGAGCCCGACAGCTGGTGGATCGCCGGCACTGACGGGAAGCCGCCCCGGGAGTCGAGCCGCTACGAGCGGGCCCGGGTCGCCAGCCTCGCCGTGCAGAACGCGATCCGCGCCGCCCGTACCCCGCCCGCCGCCCCGCACGCCGACGACCAACACCACGACCAGGCGTCGGACGCGCCGCACGCCGTCGACCACCCGGGCCGGGATGCCGCTCTCACCCCGGCGCAGCGGGCTGCCGCTATCCAGGCCCACCAGGAGGCCGCGATGCCGCAGGAGTACCTGGAGGGGCGTACGACCGACCCGGCGACGTGGATGCGCACACCCAAGAACCTGGAACGGTTCGCCGCCTTCACCCGCGCGGCCAACGACCGCCGCCGCGCCTTCGAGGAGGGGGAGATCCCGGCCCCGGCCCCGGCCGCCGACCCGACAGGACCGGTCGACCGGCGCCGCCAGGAGCACGAGCAGCAGCAACAGCAGCGCCAGCAGCCCGGCCCCGGCCAAGGCCAGGGCCTCCAGTGACGAGCGACGGACCGTCCGGCGGGACAGAGGAGGAAGTCACCGCGCCAGCAGTCGGGACGTGACCGGCCGCCCGGCCTCGGGGCACGCGGGGAGAGGCGAGTGTGCGGGGGACCGACCCCTGAGCATGGAGGCCCCGATGGTTGCCCCGATCCCGCCGTACCTCACACCGGAGCAGATGGAGCATCTCCAGCAGCTCGCCGACGCGTCCCGGCTGCGCGCGGCTCTGTACCCGTCACCGAAGCCCGCACCCATCCGGCGCCGCTCCCGCTCACGGCAGTACCCCGGGGGCCGGCCGAATCCATGGCGCACCGCGCGCCTGCGCCGCCGGGGTTGAGCGGGCGCGGTGGACTCCACCGAGCATCCGGTGTCGGAGTGGCCGATGCACCGAGTGGAGAGTGGAGCCCACCGTGGCGAACAACCGGGTGGGAGTGGAGTCCACCGTGACGTCCATCGGATGGGAGTGGACTCCACTCTGGCGAGCACTGGCGGAGTGGGGACCTCCAGGCATCCGGTGCGCCACTTGCTTCGGTGGTGCGTACCGCGCGGTGACGATGCACGGCACCGCGCGCACCGTGGTGCGCACGCAGGTGATGGTGCGCGCACCGGTGCGGCCTGGTGCGCGCACCACATCCTCGGTGCGCGCACCCAGCGCACCGCCTGCCCGAGCCGGTGCGCACCGCTCGGCTGCCACCCCCAAGGTGCGCGCATCGGACCCGCCCTCGCGCCGATGTTGTGTGACCTGCCGCACAGTCAGGGGCTCCATAGCGCGCATTTGGGACTTCGGGGGGATCGAAGTCAAGGGGGCGTGTGATAGAGGGACTTCGCTTGATCCGGCCCTTTGTGATGGAGGCGTGGCGCGCTGCCCGAAGCGCGCCACGCACCGCGAGGCGCACCACGGGACGATCAGTGCGCGCACCATCCCCGCGGCCGCGCCGGCGGTGCGCGCACTGGTCCGCACCGGGCCGCGTACCACCGCACCGACGGTGCGGTGGCGCGCGCACCGCGATGCGCACCACGGCCCGGGAGTGGATGCCACCGTGCGGAGTGGACCGCACCCGATGCCCGCCACCGCACCCGATGCCCGGAGAGTGCACGGCATCCGATGCACGACATCGGACCGGGAGTGCACGACATCGCGATGGAGAGTGCACAGCATCCGATGCCCACCGCCGGGGCCAGGCCGGTGCATCGTTCCTTGACCGGGTTCGCTACGTGCGACATCCCGCCCGAACCGGACAGTGCCCGAGGGGGAGAAGTCTCCGCCCCTCGGGCACTGTCCCGGCTTCCGCTCGGTTCAGGAGGTCATGGCCGCCGGCCACCGGGGAGCGTCGCCGCGGACGTCGGACAGGAACTGGTGGACCTGGTCGACCTCCTGCATGCACTCGATCAGGAACCCCGCCGCGGTGTACGCGAACTGTGCTCCGCCGCCCGAGTAGCACCACCGCTTGAGGTACCGGCCCGCCACCGTCACCAGCTTGTCCATGACGTACCCGGACTCGCAGTCGATGTGTCCGGCCGGTACGACGGTGAGGTAGTCGGCCAGCAGCAGCGCACCGAACTCGCCCATCAGCCGTGCCAGCTCTTCGCCGTCCCGGTGGAACTCGTTCAGCCGGGACCACGCTTCCTCGTTGTCCTGCCAGACCAGCTCCACGTAGTCGGCGGCCCGCCAGATCTGCTCCGGGGTGAGCGTGGGCACCTTCGACGTCGTCTCCATGACGGTTCCTTACCTGTACGGGCCGCGCGCCTGCTGCGTCCGGCCTGCTGATCACAGCCTCGGAGCGCGGGCCTGTGGACAGAGGACGGCCACCGGGGCGGAGCCCGCTGCCTGTGGCGTCGCTCACGGATAAATCAACCCGACAGGGGGGTCAACCGGGCGGAAGCGGGCGGCCGTCGGGGGTGAGCGTCAGACAGCGGCCAAGGGGGTCTTTCCGACGGTGGCTCCGGCTCGTGCGCACATCGGCGTGCGGGCCGGACGCTCACCGACCCGGCCAGCAGGCCGGAGGAACCGAGGACACGGTGCCTGCCGACTTCACGCCCGACCCCGCCCGCGAACCGCACGACACCGACGACCAGGCGCCCGCCGACGACGTCGACCAGGTCCCGCCGGCCCCCTCCACGGGCCCCTCCATTGCCCCCTCCACGGCCTCTTCGCCCGCCAGGCGCGTATCCGCAGGTCAGCCCCGCCAGAACAGGGCCACAGGTGCGTTCGACAACCCTTCTAAGTCTTCGAAGCAGACATGGAAGCCAACCCACACCCGAAAGAAGGAAGTGCTGAAGGCTCTCGGGATCTTCCAGAGGGCTACCGCGGAACACCTGTGGCGGATGCTGCGCCCCAGCGACTCGCACGACCGGTGCACGAGGGACACCCTCAACGCCCTCAAGGGCGAGGGGAAGGTCCGGGTGGAGACGCGACTGGAGTCGAACCACCAGCTGTGGGTGCTCACCGAGCGAGGACACAAGGAAGCCAAGCAGCTGCTGCCGGGAACCGTCCGGGTCTCCGTGCTGCGCAAGCTCGAGGTCGACGACGCCGGCGAGCCGGTCACCGGCGAGGGTTTCGACGAACACGCGGCCGCCGTCACGATGACCGCCGCGGTCCTCACCGGGGCCAGCTTCGGCACACCGCTGTCCTGGCAGACCGAGATCGGACACAAGCTCCCCTACGGCTACACCCAGTACGCCGACCTGACGATGCAGGCCCCGGACGCCGACGTGCCCACGATGCTCCTGGAGGTCGACCGGGTGAACGAGCCTGTCGACGTCCTGGTGGCCAAGGTGCGCCGCTACAGCGAGTGGTTCGAGCTCCTGGCGCCGAAGGCCGACAAGGTCAAGGCGCAGGCGGCCAGCCACCACGGCGCGCGGGTGCACGACTTCCGGCTGTGGTCGCGGATCTACCCGGCGACCGGCCACGAGGGCTACGTGCCGGTGGCGTTCGTGTTCACGGGTAAGACGAAGGCGCAGCGGGCCAGCAGGATGCGGCGGCTGGAGCAGGCCGCCCGTTCCTACTTCGCCGGCACCACATACGCGGGCGGTGGCATCACGGCCGTCGACTACCACCAGGCGGTGCCCGTGGTCGTCACCGAGCTGGAGCGGATCACGGCCGATCCGGATGGGGCGGCGGGGAAGGTATGGCGCAGGCTCGGGCGCTATGAGTGGCAGACGCTGACCGACGCCCTGGACAACCCCGACGGTGACCGGCTGTACGTGGTGCAGGCGGAGCAGGCCCGCAAGCGCCACAAGGAACGTGAGGCCGCGGCCCTTGAGGCGCAGCGGCCGGTGTGCAGGCGCTGCGGAGCGAAGTTCACCGACGAACGCTGGGACGCGGTCCGGCAGTATCCGGCGCAGCAGCACGGCGAGCTGTGCGACCCGTGCCTGACCGAACACCATGAACAGGCGCAGGCGGAACGAGCCGCGCAGCGCCAGGCGCAGGAAGCCGCGGCCCGGGAGGCGGCGGAAGCGGAGGCGAAGAGGAACCGCGGCCTGTTCGGCCGCCGCCGGTAGCCGGCGCGCGGGCGGGCGGCCGAAGCATCAGGTGCAAGTCGCTGCGGCACTACGCCTGTTCGCCGGCCGCCGGGTAGCGTGACGATCACAGACCTGCCGTGGAAGAGGGGGAATTCATGGCTGCGCACATGGAAGATTTTTTCGCCGGGGTGGAGAGCCGCCAGCACGCCTGGCCTGCGGGCCGGGAAGACCTTCACTGGCATCTTCTGCATGACGCGGCCCTGGTGGAGGAACAGCTCGTGGTCCCGTACCGGGAGCTGAGCCACCACCCGGGCCTCGCGCCGGTTCCTGCCCAGTGGGTCCACACCACGGTCATGCACGGAGGCCCGGTCGACCAGTACACGGAGACAGAGATCACCGCCGTCGTAGACCGGGTCGGCGAGGCCTGCGCCACGATCGCACCGTTCGACCTGATCTACGACCGGCCCTCGGTCGGCACGGTCGCGGTGGAGTGCCCGGCGCGGCCCGGCGCGGCGGCCCGCCGCCTGTGGGAGCTGACCACCGGCATCGACGCCGACGTCACCGGTGGCCGTTTCCCGAGGATCCCGGACTACGGCTACTACCCGCACGTCTCGCTCGCCTACGGGGTCGGCGGCCCCGAGCGGGCCGACCGCCGTGCGATGAAGGCCTGGCTCTCCGACCACCCCGGCGGCCCCGTGGTGCTGCGGGCCACCCACCTGTCGCTGGTCGCTCAGCGCCACGACCGCCGGCACATCACCTGGAGCCCGATAGCCGTCGTCCCGCTGACCCCCGCCGCTGTGCTGACGGCGGCCTGAGCCAGGGGAGCAGCCCCCGGCCGTGCGAGTCGGACCAGGCGAAGGCGCCGTGCCTGCCGAACGCCCTGCCCGCTTACCGGCGTTGGTGAGAAACTCCAGCGAAGAACCCACGACCATGGCCGTGAAGCAGGGGGCGTGACGCAGTGAGCAGCAGCGAGACGAACATGAGGGTGCCCGCCCATGCCGAGCGGTACATCGCCCGGACCGGCCGCCACCCCTACACCGACTGCTGGCCGTGGGCGGAAGCCGCCCTGGCCTGGTCCCGGGCCAACGAGCGGCACCTCGGGTGGAGCCTGCGCAACGCCTGCCTGCACGACGACGACATCGAGCACGTTCCGGCCGCCATCGCCGAGACCCTGCGCCTGAGCATGGTCCGCCACAACCAGCTGCCGGGAGACCTGGCCCTCGAAAACGCCCACAGCGAACTGGACTACTGGGTGGAGTACTGGGCGACGAACCGGAGCTATCCGGAGCCGGGAACGCCCGGATGGCCCGAGCCCACAGGCCCGTACGCCGACCGGTGGCGGGCGGCGTTCCTGTCCGGCGATCCCGATCGTGCCCACCGGCTGGCCATGGGGGCGAAGCGCGTGCTGCTCGGGCTGCTGTTTCACACGGCGAAGGCCATGGACCGGGGCGCCGCTCTCAGGTACCGCACGAACACCTACAACTCCAGTTACACCGCGGTCGCCGATACCGCGCCCATCATCGGCATCACGATGCCGGTCGCGGTCAGGGACCCGCTCGCCTACCAAGGCATCGAAGGCCTGACGGCTGTGCCCGAGGCGGCGTGACCCGGATGGGAACGCATCTGCGGCACCGGTTCCCCGGATGACGCGGCGGGCGGTGGGGCAGACTGCGGACATGGCCTTTGACCCCTATGCCGTCCTGCCCGACTTCGCCGATGCGTACCGGGCCGCCCACGACGGCAGCGACCCCTACAGCGATGCGTGGCCGTGGGCGGAAGCGGTCGTCCGCTGGCACCAGGACCAGGACCCTCCTGTGCTTGCCGACCGCGGCTTCCTGTTCGCAGACGACCCGCAGGCCCGCGACCATCTGGTGGCTGCGGTCGCGGAGTCCCTGCGGATCGCGATGGGGTGGACCGGCGACGCGATCGGCGACCTGGACCTGGACCGGCTCGGGTCCGAGCTTCGCAGCTGGAGTGAGGACGAAGGCGAGGACGGGGCCAGGCTCACGCCCGGCGGCACCGGGTGGCCGGCCCCCACCGGACCGTACGCCGACCGCTGGCACGCCCTGATGCGATTGATCGGCAGCGACCCGGAGCAGTGGGCCCGGGTACGCCGCTCGGTGTACCGCGCGTTCACGAGCCTGTTGTGGCACGCACGCACCGAGTCGCACCTCGCCGAAGGCTTCTACAGCAGGGTGCAGGACTACCGGCTGCGGCAGGCCCCGGGCCGCAGGGGCGACTACCGCTCCCTGGCCGAAGTCGCCCCCTCCCTCGGCATGTCGCCCGTGCCCGTCCGCGATCCCCGCTGGTACCAGGGATACGGCCTCGTCACGGTGGCCGAAGCCAGCTGAGCCGCGGGCCTACGCGTCGGGGCCCTGCTGAAAGTCCAGGGAGAACCGCAGCCGCACGCCGGGCTCACCAGGCTCCCGGGTCGTACGCTCCGCCAGCGCCACCGCGCACCGCGCGGCGAACAACTCCTGGATGGCGAAGGCGGTCTCGTCATCGGCGGCCGCGACCTCCACCACGGCCAGGCCGGGCCGCGCCACATGCGCTTCGTTGATCCTCATGTACGGCACTACGCGCCGGCGCCCGCAGAAGTTCTCCCACTCCGGCAGCTTCACCCGACCGAGTAGGGTCACGGCCATGGCGACGACTGAGGCGGTGCTGGCCGCGCTCGCAGAGCTCCGTGAGGATCTCGACACCGGCGTGTGGGTGCCGGATGGGTACGAGCGGGTGCTCGCCGTGGCGGTACGGGCGGAGGGCCCGGCGAGCGCGGACGCCGTCCGGGCCGGCCTGCGCGCCGCAGGACCGGACGGGACAGACGGACGCCTCATGGTGGTCGCGGCCCGCTGCGGGTACGTGCTGGACGGCCTCAGCCTCACGGACGCCCAGGACCAGCGTGCGGTACGGGACGCCCTCGATGAGCTGCTGGACCTGGTGATGCTCGCAGGCCTGCGCCACTGACCCCGCCCGCGTCCCGGAGGGATGCGCGGACCGGGCGTCAGACTCGCGTGCTGGTGTAGCGCACGCCGGACCCCCACCGCTCCATCACCGGGGCCATGCACCACTGGCACAGCGGGCAGCCGCCGCTGCCGTACCGGTACGTCTTGCGCTGGCACCCGGCGCACAGACCGACTCGGTCACCGGGGCAGGTCAGCGCGGACGGGTCCGGCTCGGAGACCGGGGGCGGGGGAGTCGACATCGTGCGTCCTGTTCCGGGCAGCGAACACCAACCAGCCGCCTCGCCCGCAGGATAACCGGCCCAATGACACGGCTGTTCGAGCCGCGCCGGGCGAACCCCGCTGTCCCCTCACCGGCGCAGCGGGCCCTCCGATACCGTCGCGCCATGACCGACGCCCTGCGCCCTCCCCAAACCACCTGGGAATACTGCCTGTCCGCCGCTGACGAGCTGGTGCTGTGGCACATGCGGCAGGGCGAGGACGTCCCGGAAACCGACCGGCCCCGGGTGGTGACGCTGATCGGCGCCGCCGCGTACGGTCTTGCCTCCAGCATTTCCCTGGGCGGGCCCGGGGTTGTCGGCCTTCCGCTCACCGGCCCCGATGAGAGCCGGTCTGCCAGCGTCCGGGGCGTCCTGCAGCACCACGCCCTGGCCGCCCTCCAGAGGTGCCCGTACGAAGCGATGGGCGCTGCCGAGCGCGAGCAGCTGCTTGCCGCGTACGGCAGCCCTACGTTCGATCTCGCGCGGGAGACGGCGGTCGCGGTGATCACCCATCACGCCCGGTCCTCCGGTCAGACGGGGCAGCCCCACCCGACTATCAGGGACCGCGCGCCCGCGATGGCCGGCGCCCCGGCAGCCGGAGCCAGGGTGGACATCGAAGAGGCCCGCAGCAGACAGCAGTACCTGACGGCGGCCGGGGTGATCTGGGTCGTCTACGACGAAGGCCTCAGCCGACTGCCCGTCATCTGCGGACAGTGCCAGGCCCGCACCGGTCTGACGCTCCAGGCCGACGCCGAAACCGGGAGCGTCCGCGTCATCTGCCCGGACCTCCACACCACCCATGACCCCCGCCTCACGATCGCCCGGGTGCAGGAAGCAATCGCCCTCGGGCGGGCGCCCGGCTCTGAGGACATCGAGATCACAGGAGCGACGGCATGACCGATTTCCCCGGCCCCACCCCGATGCACGGCGACACGGTTGAACTCACGGTCGGCGCCTTTTGGGCGACCATCACTGGGAAGATCACGTCGCGGGGCGTCCTGGTTGACGGTCGTGGGTTCGTGGAGCTCGTTCTGCCCGACGGCGACCCGCAGCAGCGGCGCGTACTGGAGCGAGCCGGGACGTATCAGTACCGCCTCTACGACGGTGGTGTGCTGCTCTACTCGTCTCCGTACCTGCAAGTCCGTGAGACCCGGCGGGAGAGCGACGGGGCGCTGGTGGTCGTGGGATCCCCCTGATCCCCGTACCTCTTTCAGGCGGCGAAGACGTCGCGCAACTCCTGTGGGCGCAGACCTGTGACGTGCGGTGGCGATAGCGTCCTGCCCCATGACCACCACCGACACGATCGCGGCCCTGGCTCTGGCCGTCGCGGTCATCGCTGCCGTTGCCGCCATCGGCTCCTGGAGGGCGGCGGGCAACGCCAACGGGGCCGCGCAGACCCTGTCCCGGATCGAGCAGCAGCGCCTGCACGCTGATCTCACTCCGTATTTCCGCTGCACGGTCGTGGCCAACGAGGCCTGCTCCACCGCCATGCTGCGGGTCCACCTCGAAGGCCCGCCCGGCCTGCTGTCCCACGGCGCCATCGAGATCACCGCGTCCCTCCGCAACGACAACCCGCACCGGGGCGATGGGCCCCAACTCGCAGGCACTCCTACTCCCGAAGAGGTCCGCGCCCACATCTGGGGGCCGTGGAAGTTCAGCGCTGACGGCCGCGACGACACCGGCCGGACGGTCGCCCCGCAGCAGCTGGCGATCGGCGAGTGGACGCGATACGGACTGACTCCCACCTCCCCGCCGTTGTGGTCGGCGACCAACACGGACGACTGGCGGCGCGACTACGCGAACGAGCCGGTACGCCTGAGCATCACCGCCAGATCGAAGAACAGCGAGTGGATCGTGCCGCTGGAAGTCCCCGTCACCATCGAGGGCACCGCCTGACCACGGAAGGCCAGGAGTCGGTGATGTGGTCGAAGCCGCTCAGCATCGGCGTCAGCTCCTGAGCGCACCCGCACAGCGTGCACAGCCGCGTCCCGGGGTTCTCCGCGACGTTCAGCGCCTGCTCCACACCGAGCAGCGGCGCGCCCTGCGGCGCTTCTTCGCAGTCCGGCGCGTGCAGCACACCCCGGGCCGGGCCCCGGCCCTCACGCACCTTGGCCAGCACCCAGCCCGAAGACCGGCGCTTCCCGAGGACCTCGCGGACCACCGACGTCGGCGCCGGCGGAAGGTGCTCGGTGGCGACCTGGTCGTAGTTGACGCCGGCGACCGGCCGCACATGGTCGGGAGCCCGGACCCACACCCGGTACTCCGCCGCCTCCACGCTGCCGTCCTCGAGGTCCCGGTACGACGGCAGCCCCACGAGGTACAGCCAGCCTGTCTCGGTCTGCCGCCGCCTCCACAGCCGCGCCACGACCTCCTGCTCGGGGTGCCCGAGGATCGGGTCGGCGGGCAGTACGACGCGCACCGGCACCGGCTTGGCCGCGTCATCGGAGGCAGTGGTCACGGCACCACGGTAAGCACCGCCGTTGCCGGCTGATGGATGTCACCGCTCGGGCAGCTTGCGGCGCAGAAGGTCCATCGACTTCTTCACGTCTCCGAGCTGGTCACCGAGCACGCGCATGCGCCAGTTCATGAGTTCCATCCGGGCCGCGACCGCCATCGACGCGAACGTCTGCGCCAGCTGTGCTGCGCCCGCATCGCCCTCCATCGCCTTCTTGGCATAGCGCGCAGCGACCCCTTCGTACCGCTTTGCGCGTTCCATCGCGTCTTCGTGTTCGGTCATGCAGTCCCTCCCCGGTTGATCCCTCTCACCGTTGTACCGACCACGCTCCACAGTCGGGGCGCCTGCGGATTTTTGGTCCGAGAAGTTGTCCACAACCCGCAGCTCAGGACGTGCTTTTCAGCGAACTCTGTCCACAGGCCAACGGCTTTACGGTTCGTGTCCGCTTCCGGGTGTGAGGTGCCGGGACGCAGATCGAAAGGGCACGGCCATGGCACAGAGCAAGTTCGACAAGCAGGTGGAGAAGGACGCCGAATCCCTCATGTTCGGGATCGGCCGGATCCTGGGTGGCCGGGACCTGGACGGTGTGAAGCGCACCGACGCAACGTTCTGGCGTACGGGCACCCGCGTCCTACCGAAGGTGGAAGGCAAGGTGCGGCGCCGCGCCTACAAGCCGGGGTGGCAGCGCCTGTCCTTCCGCCTCGCCCTCGGTGCCGGCGTCGCAGAGACCGGCTACCTGGCCAGCCGTGACCCGAACGCCACCATGCAGACCGCCCAGGAGCTGTGGGAGAACCGGGACCAAGCGCTCGCGACGCTGGAGCCCGGCGGGATCGGCGCGGCCTCCGTCCTGACGGTGGGCAGCGCGGCGTACATGGTCCTGACCCGCGAACGCCGCGAGCTGATGCGCGAGTGGGTGGGTCCGCTGCACGACGCGCTCCACCGGCCGCTCGGGCTGGCGGAGCAGACCGACCCGCGCCGCTACCTCCACATCCCGAAGAACTTCTCCGACGACGACGCGGAGATACGCATCGACCTGCCCCGGCACCTGGGCTTCTCCCGCGACGTCGTCGCCGACCTCATCACCCAGAAGCTCGCCCTGGAGGGCGTGACGTTCTCCTGGCACCCCGAGGGCAGCAAGCCGTACGTGCGGGTGAAGAAGACCCGCAAGCCCCCGGCCAAGGCACTCTTCAAGGACCCCAAGACGCGGGAGCTGGTGGCCAAGGCCAAGGAGTCCGCACCGATCATCGGGTTCGGCGCCGGCGGGCGGATCGTCTCCGTCGACCTGGACGCCGAATCCCCGCACATCCTGGTCAACGCCTCCACCGGCGGCGGCAAGTCGGTCACCCTGCGCTGTATCGCCTGCCAGATGCTCCACCACGGCAGCCACGTGTTCGTCCTCGACACCAAGCGGATCTCCCACCCGTGGGCGCGCGGCATCGACAACGTCACCTACTGCGCCGACGTCGCCGACATCCACGAGCAGCTCATCGCGCTCGGCATGGAAGGTCGGCGCCGCACCCGGGCCGCCGACGAACTGGGCATCGGCGCCGACCCGAAAGCCATCGGCCCCCGCCTGTTGATCCTCCTCGAAGAGATCAACGCGACCATGAAGCAGCTGGCCCGCTACTGGGAGAAGACCCGCGAGTCCGGCGACCCGAAGGTCTCCCCGGCCATCGACGCGCTCAACGAGATCCTCTACATGGGCCGCCAGCTGCGCATGCACGTCCTCCTGGTCGCCCAGTCCGCGACCGCCCGCGCCCTCGGGGGCCCGGAGGTCCGCGAGCAGTTCGCCACCCGCATCCTCGCCCGCTACAGCGTCAACGCCTGGCGCATGCTCGCCCCCGAGGTCCACCCCGCGCCGAAGTCCACGAAACACCCCGGGCGCGCCCAGGTCGTCATCGGCGGCAGTGCCAGCGAGACGCAGGTGCTGTTCTTCACCGAGCCCGAAGCCCGCGAGTGGGCCAGCACGGGAGCGGCGGCCACCGGCACGCAGCGCGACGCCGTCCCTGCCCGGCCGGACCCGGTGCAGATGCAGAAGCCGCCCGTGCCCGCGGCGCCGCCCGCCGCCGACCTCGTTGCCGACACCTGGAGCCTCACGGCCCCGACCGCCGACCCGGGCGACAGCGCGACCAGCGCAACGGCGCCGCTGCCGGCGACCCCGGCCGCGGCCGACGACGACCAGGCCGTGGGACTGCGCGAGGCCCACCAGCACCACCTGCCGGACATCACCGTCGCTGCGCTGCGCTACGCCCGCGCCAACGACCGCACCTTCCCCAAGCCGGTCGACAAGCGCGGCACCGAACTCCTCTACCGCGCCAGCGATCTCAAGCGCTGGGCACGCAACCGGCCCCGCGCCGCCACCGGCACCACAGACCTCGACTGAACGGCCTCGACCGCTCCAGCCGACACGACCCCCGCCCGGAGAACACCCGGTTCACCGGGCACAGCACAGAAAAGGAACACCGCATCATGTGGAAGCCCAAGAAGAGCCCCCTCCCGCAGCAGCTGCGTCTCACCGATCTCGGAGTCCGCGAGCAGCTTCAAGCGCTGCCCGTCTCCCAGGTCCTCATCGGCCTCGGCACCGACCGGCAGTCGGTCTGCATCGACCTGGACAACGACTCGCCGCACGTCCTGGTCTGCTCCGCCTCGGGCGGTGGCACCTCCACCACCCTGCGCACCCTGGCCGCCCAGCTCCTGCACCACGGCGGGCACGTCCTGGTCCTCGACACCAAGCGGATCTCCCAGGCGTGGGCGCGCGCCCTGCCGACGGTGACGTATCGCCGCGACATCGCCGACATCCACGACGCTCTGGTCGGCCTCCGCGCCGAACTGAAGCACCGCATCAACCACGCCGACCAGCACGGCGACACCGACGACCTGCCCCGCCTCGCGGTGGTGTTCGAGTCCGCCGGCCACACCCTGCGACAGCTGGCCCGCCACTGGGACAAGGTCCGCCAGGCGGGCGAGGCGAAGACGTCCCCGGCCGTCGACGCGTACGAGGAACTCCTCTTCGCGGGGCGCGAGGCCCGAATCCACATCCTCGCTGGCGCCCAGAGCTACAGCGCCGCGCTGGGACGCGAGCAGTTCTCCACCGTTCTCCTGGGGCGGGTCACCACCCGCACCTGGAGCCAGGCGGCCCCGCAGGTCGCCACCGTCCCGAAGGCCAGCACCCACCCGGGCCGCTTCCACACCGTGCAGGGCGTCACCGCCCACCCCACGCAGGTCCTGCTCATGACCGAGGCCGAAGCCGCCGATTGGCTCACCGCCACGGAGACCGAAGAGGACTGACCGATCCGAAGTCGGACACACCACGGGCCCCGGGGGATCAACCATCCCCGGGGCCCGGCGTTATGGAGTCGCGCTGTCCAACGACGGCGCGACTCCGCCGTCACGAAACGGCCCGGCCTCGTGCTCCTGGGCAGCGGAGCGTCGCCTTGTCCTACGGCACTGTCAGTGCCCGGGAGCACAATGATGAGAAGCCACTCACCTGGAGCAACGGGGGCAGGATGGACAGGCGCCTCATCCGTACCGCGGTCTTCAACAACCCGGACTCTGACGATCCGGCTCTGTGTCCTGAGGACCCTGAGGAACTGGACGTTTTCCGGCGGGAGTACGAGGACGTCACCATCTGGTGCGGCACCATGTTCGAGGGCGGCTGCGGCCGTCAGCTCATGACCAGGCGGTGCACCGACAAGATCTGCCACTTCGCCCACTACGGAAGCGCCGGGGATGGCCATCCGTGCGGCCGCAGGGAACGCGGCAAGGACAGCGCCGACCATCTCTTTGCCAAGGCCCACTTGGCGTCCTGGCTGCGAGAGCTCGGCATCGCTGCCGAGTTCACCTACCCCGAGCCTCCTGGGGCCGCTGTGATGATCCGCTTGGAGGACGGGCGGTCACTCCTGGTCCACCTCGACCGTAACCGGCCCGTCGACTGGGACAACGACACGTGGGAGACCATCCTGGGGCCCGGCGTACCCATGACCCCGGGCGTGCTTGCCCAGCGCGGCTACGTCCACCGGATCCGCTTCGACGACCGCCCCGGAGGCGGCCGCATCATGCAGTTCGGCACCGAGATCCCCGGCGAGGGCACCACCTGGGGCAGCCTGGACGACATCGTCCCGACCACGAAGAACCTGCTCAACACGACCAGGCCCGTCGCCGTCCGCGCGCCGGCCCCTGCGGCGCAGCAGGTGACCGCTCCGGTGGAGCGGGCGATCGTGACCGTCACTTCCTCCGCCGCGCGCACCGCGCCCGTCACACGGCAGCCCGATCCCATCCGGCGGGCGCTGCTTCGTCTCGACATCGCCCTGCGCGACCATCCACGGCGAATCCTGCCCGCGGTGGAGGTCATTCGGCGGCTCCTGGACGCCGACCAGGAACCGCACGAAGCGGCACGGCTGCGCATCGCTCTGGGCCGCGGCGAGCGCTGGCTGGAAGAGCGCGCACGACTTCGGCGCACTGTCGTGGAACGGTTGCAGGAACAGCCGACCCCCGAGCTGTACCGGCAGGCCCTTGAACTGATGAAGGACCCTGACGCCTCGGCACAGGAAAGGGAGACCGTCGCTGCCGTCGAAGCCCGCGCCCGGCGTGCGCAGGAGCAGGAGAGAGAAGCCCGGGAGCAGGCGAGGACCGCCAGGCGCGAAGCCGAGGACCGTGAGAGGACACAGCGGCGCGCAGCAGCGGAGCGCGAATGGGCAGAGAGAGCAGAGAGGCGCGAAGCCGAGAAGGAAGAGGCCGAAGAACGCTCCGCCCTCCAGGCCCGCGTGGAGAAGGCGCAGAAACTCGCTCCGGCCATCCGCGGCGCGTTGAAGAAGGCAGCCCGCGAGCAACGCACCACCACCTGGTCAGAAATCCAGCACAAGACCGGCCTGCACCAACTGGGCCGCCTCGATCACGAGGACAAGGTGGAACTGCTGGCACTCGTGGAGAGCGACACCGCCCCCGACACCCCCCTGTGGTCGGCTCTCCTCGCCGCTGACGGGGACAGCGCCGCGGTACGCCTGCACCGCGACGTCTCACACCGTCTCAGCCGCCCCCTGCCCGCCAACGACGCCGACCTCATCAACCAGCTCGCCGCCGAACGCACCCAGCTCCACCGCCCGTGGTAGCCGGCATGTGAGGTCTGCCGAGCAGAAGCCCCCGGCATCCGCGGGTGCACAGCGGTCGCCGGGGGCTTCGTGGTGGTCGCCCGGCGCCGACGGGGGAGGCGGCACCGGGCGGCGATCAGGGGGAGGCCGCGGCGGGTGCCTCCATGGCGGTCACGGCGTCCTGGAGCCGGTCCAGCCGTTCGTACAGGGCGCGCAGCAGACGCGCCTTGTTCTTCACTCCGTGCAGATTCCGGGACCGCTGCGACAGGCGGCCGTCGGCTTCGCCCAGCACGATCTCAGCGAACAGACGCCGTCCGTCGTCGTCGGGCAGCCTGCTCGCGTGCCCGCGTACATCGGCGGCGACCGCGTGGCCGGCCCCGGTCAGCAGCAGCCCGACCCGCTCGTAGTCGTCAGGCCGGAGTGCTGCCGGATCGGACCACGCGAGCACCGCCCGGACCACGCGTTCGTGCGTCACGCGATCGAGCGGCAGCTCCGCGTCGATCCGGCCTTCGGGGTCGTACAGCACGGTGTGGCCGGTCATGACACGGGCGCCTTCGCGTGGGCGGGGGAGGTGAGCTCCCGCAGGTGGGCGGCGAACCGGTCGGCCGCAACAAGTGCGGGCGGTGTGCCGCGACGTGGGTGGCTGATCCAGTCGGCGGCGGTCGTGCCGTCCTGCGGCGTGCTCGGGATGAGCAGCTGGTGCCCGCCGGACAGCACCCGGATACCGGGGATGTCCTCGAAGGCGCCCGCGGAGTCGGGCGGCACCGCGACGTACAGCCGGTTGCTCAGGTGGTCGGCGAGGACCTGGTAGCCGCGCCGGGTGCCCGCACCCATCGCGGTGAGCGCGTCCAGCCCGGCCGCCATCGGTTCGACGGCCACCATGTCCCACTCCCGGCCGCACACCGCCCAGCCGGTGCGGTTACGGCTGCGCTGCCACAGCCGGCGCTTGGCGTCGGTGACCGCGGCCAGCTCGTGCCAGGCCGGGGTGGCGGGCTTCGTGGCCTTGGCCGTATCTGCGGCGGAAGCGTTCGCCATCACGGTCTCCCTGATCGGTCATCACGTCACTGTCCACGCAAGCAGGAACGCCGCGGCGGGTGCGACGTCCCACCGATGAAAGAACGATGTAAGTCGGCCCTCGCGGGTGAACTGCGGCCAAGGCCGGGGCAGGAGAACCAGGGGAGCGGTACGGTCGCCGCACCCGTCCGACGCGCGGACCCGGAGCCGGTATGGCCGACCACCGCAAGCCCAGCCCCAACACCCGGCTGCGCGCTGTCCGCGAACTCGAATTCCAGATGAGCCGCAGCGAGTTCGCCAAGAAGGTCAACACGACCGGGAAGGCGATGGGCGAGAACGTCGCCTGCGGAGCGCGTCTGGTGGCGGACTGGGAAGACGGGAAGGTCCTGTGTCCCCGCGCCGTCTACCAGCGCATCCTGACCACGATGACCAGCGGGCGCAGCATGGCCGACCTCGGCTTCCGTCTGCCCGCACCAGCACTGTCCGTACGGCCGGCCGCCAGGCCGTACGGGACGCAGGAGGATCCGGTGGAACGACGCGCCTTCCTGCTCGACGGCGCGGGCACGATCCTGGCTCTGCCCCTCGGCACGGGGCAAGCGCCGGGAAAGATCGGCGCCAGCGAAGTACGGGCCGTCAAAGCGGCCGTGGTCAAGCTGTACGCCAAGGACCACGACCACGGCTCAGCACCCTTGCGTCAGGCCGCGTCCGAGGCACTGCACACCGCCTACCAATGGCTCCAGTCCGGCACGTACACCAGTCGCACCGAGTCGAAGCTGCGCTCGGCAACCGGCGCTCTCTCCATCGCCGCCGGATGGCTTTCCTACGACTCCGGCCG
Organism: Streptomyces sp. NPDC048484; assembly: GCF_040651415.1. Classification (NCBI taxonomy): domain Bacteria; kingdom Bacillati; phylum Actinomycetota; class Actinomycetes; order Kitasatosporales; family Streptomycetaceae; genus Streptomyces; species Streptomyces sp. NPDC048484. The sequence goes on along the minus strand of NZ_JBEZJY010000042.1, from coordinate 13,488 downwards.
CGCCGGTGATGCCCACAGCCTGTACGGCGAGGCCCTCGCCGCCGCGAGGATCGCCGACGATCCCGAACTCGAGGCGCACGCCTTCGGCTGCCTGTCCTTACTCGCCAAAGCCTCCGGGCGGCCCCGTGAGGCGATCTCCGCCGCGCAGGGCGCCCAGGCCGTCGCCAAGGGCCTCGGCTCCCCGAGACTGCTCTCCCTGTTCCACATGCGCGAGGCCGGCGGCTGGGCGCTGATGGGCGACGCCAGCGCCACCGACAAGGCGATCGTCCGCGCCCACACCCTCTACGCCCGGGGCCCCGCCGACGCCGATCCGCCCTGGCTCGACTTCTACGCACCCGGCGAACTCGCGGGCCTGGAATGCCTCGCACGCGCCGACCTCGGACAGCACGAACGCGCCGCCTCCGGCGCAGAACAGGCCGTTCTCCTGCACGGCGACGCCTTCGCCAGAAACCGCGCCCTGTACACGGCCGACATCGCCATCCAACATGCGGTGAGGGACCGTCCCGAGCCGGAGGCAGCCGCCGAAGCCGCGGGCCGGGTCCTCGCGTTCCTCCCCGAAGTGCGCTCCGACCGGCTGCTGCAGTCCCTGCACAACGTCGCCGGCGCACTCCAGCGACACGGCCGCGTCCCCGCGGTCGCCGACTGGATCGAGGAGTACCGCACCACCACCGCCACCGGAGGAGGACGGGCGTGACCAGCACCCGCACAGACGTCGTGATCCGCACCTACGGCCCCGGCCAGGTTCCGCCGCTGCTCGACACGATCGCGGACATCTGGTCCGACGCGCACCCCGAGCTGGTCGACACCCCGGGAGCTGCCACCGACGGCCTGTCCGCCGTCGCGCTGCGCCGCCAGGTCATGAGCCATCTGCGCCACGAAGGCTTCACGCTGGTCGCCGCGTACGCGAGCGGCTCCATGGTCGGCTTCGGCTACGCCTTCCCGTGCACACCCGAGTATTGGTACGGCGAGCTGCTTCCCGAGATCCCAGAGCACGTCCGCGCGGGCCGCCTCATGGGCCTGTGCGAGCTCGCCGTCACCCCCGCCCGGCAGTCCCAGGGCATCGGCTCCCGCCTCCACACAGAGCTGCTCAAGGCCATCAGTCCGGACTACGCCTCGCTGCTGGTCCGCCCGGACAACACCGGCGGCCGCGGCCTGTACGACCGCCTCGGGTACACGTACGCGGGCCCGTACCGCAACGAGCCCGGCGGCCCGGTCTACGACCTGCTGCTCCTCCAGGTCGCCAGCGAGGCCGCCGCGCGGTGACCACACGCACCCTGTACCTCATCGCCTGCGCCGCACCTCCCGCCCGCCGCCTTCACGTACCCGTCCGCGCCGCCCAGGCGGCGGGCTGGGACGTGTGCGTGATCCTCACGCCGTCCGCGTACCGGTGGGCCAGCGAGGACGCCGAAGGCGAGATCGAGGCCCTGACGGAGCTGACCGGGCACCCGGTGCGCTGGCAGTACAAGCTGCCCTCGCAGCCGGACGTCCTGCCCGCCCCGGACGCGATCCTCGTGGCCCCGCTCACCAACAACTCGCTCGCGAAATGGGCCAGCGCGATCAGCGACACCCTCGCCCTCGGCCTCATCACCGAGGGCATCGGCCTCGGCCTGCCGATCGTCGCCCTGCCGCACTTCAACGACGCCCAGGCCGCGCACCCCGCCGTGGCCGGCCACATCGCCTTCCTGCGCGAAGCGGGCGTCACCGTGCTGCTCGGAGAAGGCGGATTCGTGCCCCACAAGCCCAAGCACGGCAATCTGGACGCCTACCCGTGGCAGGCCGCGATCGACGCCCTTCCCGCCTGACAAGGGAGCCCTGCTGCGTGTCGAGCCCGGCGGGGATGGGCCCTCAGAACCCGTGTTCAAACCGATACCGGGCCTTGTCGGGCGAGCATCCGCACCGCTGTACTGATAGCTGGTGGAGCCGCGGCCGAGTCGTTCGTGAACAACTTGATCAAGGGAGCGGGAATGACGAACACCCCTGTCGTGAGCTTTGAGCCCGTGAAGTACGCCGCGTGCGCCCTCCCCACGAGTCACCCCGACTACGCGGACTACGTGATCCGGGTCGTGCTCCGCCCTCACGGTCAGTGGGCGGTCTTCCACGCGGGTCCGAAGGGTGGCCACGGTGGCCAGTACCTGAGTGCCGACGGCTGGTCCCGCGATGAGCACCTCTTCGATTTCGACGCTGCGCGTGCCCTGGCCATGGACGCCGTGGTGACCGTCGCCGTGCACGGCCGCACCGCCGCCGACGTGATTGCCGCGGACAAGTCGGCAGTGGTCCGCTGACTCCGGACCGGCGCCAAGTCCGGCAGAGCGCAGGTTCAAAGACGGGTTCTCACTCGGTGTCGGTGTAGTCCAGGAAGTCGGCGACGGCGGGGATGCCGCGGCGGCGGGCGAGTTTCTGGCGCAGGTCTTCGAGTGTGCTGGTGCCGCGTGCGGAGGTGACGCCGCCCATCCGGTCGACGGCGTCGTGCGCGGTGGCCACGGCGGCGTCGACGTCGCCCAGGCTGAGGTGGGCTTCGGCGAGCCTCGCCAGGTAGATGGAGTGGCCGCGGGGGAAGGCGTCGCCGTTGTACGCCTCCTGGCTGGTGTGGACGTCGTGGACGGCGGAGGCTTCCAGGAAGTGGACGACGGCCCGTTTGGGGTTGCCGAGATTGAGGGCGGAGCTCCCGATGAGCTGGTGGGCCTCACCGAGGTTGTACCAGTAGACGCAGGGGAGGTCGTCCTCGATGGGAGCGGCGCTCTCGTAGGCGTGAAGGGCGGCGTTGGCGGACCGGTCGGCGGCGCGGGTGTCGCCGGCGTGTGCGTGGGCCCGGCAGGCGCGGGCGTGGAGCATGGAGGTCATACGGGCTGAGCCGGTCTTCGGCGCCTGGGACAGGGCGGCTTCGACGAGGTCGACCGCCCCGCGGGGGTCGCCGGTGGAGTAGTGCTGGATGGCCCAGAACGCCAGGGTGTTCGCCGCGACCACGGGATCGTCGGCGCTGGCTGCGGCCCGCAACGCGGTGGCGTAGTGGCGTTCGGCGGCGGCCGTCTTCCCGCTGTCGTAGGCCGTCCAGCCCGCGCTGCGGGACGCTTCGGCCGCCGCGGCGAAAAGGCGGCGCTCGACACCTTCGCCGAAGGACGCGTTCTTGAGGGTGGCCCTGATCATGCGGAGTTCGGTGCGGGCCGCGTCGTAGACATCGCCGGAGCCGACGGTGTCGTCCAGTCGGCGCAGGCTTTCAAGGCGCCGTTCGAAGTGGTCGGGGACGTCCGTGCCGATCCGGCTGCCCGCGGTGGGGGCGGCTCCCGCTGGGGCGGCGGCGGACCATTGCGCCACGGTGGTGGACAGGGTGACGGATGTGGTGATCAGAAATTTCCTGCGGTCCACCGGACCTCCTGTGATCTCCAGTGCCTGCACCGCCCCCGTGGTCGTCCACGGGAGGGCGAAGAGGGTGTGGTCCGGCACGGCCAGCAGCAGCCAGCCCGGCCAGCCGTGGGCGTGGATCGCCTCGGGCGGGATGCCTTCGAGCGCGGCCATGGCGAGCTGGGTGTGGTAGCTGGGCGCGTAGACGCCCGCGATCCACCGGGACGCCTTCTCCTTGCGGTGCGCCATCTGCCCGTACCCCATGCGCTGGTGCTGCTCGGCAACCCGGAGCAGGTACGCCTCCGCGTTCGTCCCGCGCACGGCCAGCAGGTAGGCCAACGGGTGGCGTTCGGCAGCGTCAGCGGTCATGGACCCATCCCTTTCGCGGGCGCGGGCTCCACCAGTCTTCCGGCTCCCGGCGGGCGCGGGAAGACCGCCCGGGGCGAACGGCAACGGGCGGTAACCACCCGCAACGGGCGGCAACGCCACGGGGATGGGAGGCAGTTCGCCGCTGCGGTGTCCTTGCACGGCTGCCCGCCAGGGCCGCGTTTCGACGACGTGTCAGGAGGACCCGATGGTGACCACACTCCCCGCAGCCGTCACGGCGGCGCAGACCGGCCCCGGGCGGGCAAAGGTGCTCGACCAGGTCGCCCGGCTGACGGACCTGGAGGAATCCGTAGTCGAGCAGATGCGGGCCGAAGCGCTGGGAGCGCCCACGCGCGGCGTCGTCGCGTACGGCGAGTACCAGTCGGGAGGCTGGTGGACCACGTCCCTGATGAACCACTCCGGCGACCCGCACGACGTCGTGATCGGCGACGGACGACCACGCCCCACCTCCTTACTCGAGGAGATGCCGGCCACCGCCCGGTTCCTCGCCGGGCTGGGACTCAACTTCATGTACGTGCGCCTGGCCCGCCTGGAGCCGCACTCCTACCTGTGGGAACACCGCGACTACGCCGAACTGCGCGACACCGGCCGCCACCGCCTGCACATCCCGCTCGTCACCAACCCCTCCGCCGTCCTGGTCACCGCAGGGGCCCGGGTCCACATGGCGGCCGACGCCCTGTGGCGGCTGACCCCGTCGCAGGCCCACGGAGTCTGCAACACCACCGGCCCCGACCGGATCCACCTGATCGCCGACGTCTACGCGGACGACACCTTCCAGGCCCTCGCCACCCGCCCGCACCTGCGCGACGGGGACACCGCAGACCTGCCTCAGATGACGGCGGCCGACCGGGCCGGGCTGTTGGAGCGGGCCGGACAGCTCGCGGAGCTCGGCTTCACCACAGCGGCGGAACAGACCCTGCTGCGCGCCTTCTACACCTACGCCCTGCCGGAAGGCGGCGCGTACGACCTGATCACCGAACTCCACGCGGCCCGCCGCGCGGACGCCGACGCGCACCGGTGGCGCGAGGCGAAGGCGCACCTGCTCGCCCGCCCCTGACCCCCGCCCCAAATCCCTTCACCCGAGAGGACCCGCATGCCCACCGCCGTTCTTCCGCCCACCGAGCTGACTCCGCTGGAGGAGCTGGCTCACGCCCACCGGCCGGCGCAGCTCGCCGTCCTGGGCGACCTGGTCCACGCCCTGTCCGCCACAACCGCCGTAACGCACCTGCTGGTTCGCGGATCGCTCGCCACCGGCACCGCGGACCGGTTATCCGACGTCGACCTGGTCGTCGCCGTCCGCGACGACCGGTTGCCCGACTTGATGGACAGCCTGGACGCGCTGATGTCCACCACGTTCGGCACGCTGCTGCCGGGCTGGCGGGACACCATCGTCGGCAATCTGGGCGGCGCCGGGTTCGTCTACCTGCTGCCGCACGACGGCCACCTGCTGCAACTGGATCTGTACCTGTGCCCGACCAGCGCCGTGCAGGCGCTGCGCCGCAGGATCGGCCCCCGGCTGCTGTGGCAGGGCCCCGGCTCCGAGGACACCGCCGACGCGGACACCCAGGCGCGGACCGCACAGGAACTGGCCCGCGCGGCACAGGCGCCGGCGGACTGCGGCCAGCTGCTGGTCCAGGCGATGGTGCTGCACGCGATGCTCCGCAAGCGCCTGGCCCGCGGTCAGCAGTACATCGCCTACGGCCTCCTGCACGACCTGAACGCCACCTGCCGGGACGTCATCCGCACCGCGCTGGTGCCGCACTCCCGCCATCACGGCTGGTACCACCTCCCCGACGAAGTGGGCCGCACCGCCACCGGCCGCCAGTGCCTGGCGGAGCTGACCGAGGCGCTGACCAGCCCGCCGGTCCCCACCGTGGCGCAGGCCGACGACGCCCTGGACCGCATCGTGCGCCTCGCGCAACGGATCGCCCCGCACGCCGTCGCCTCGCTGACCAACGAGATCACCGCGTACCGCGCCTACCAGCAGCACGAGGAAGGACTGGCATGAACCGCACCGACCACGCCACGGACCTGACCGTGGCCCTGTTCGCCGGGGTCGTCCCGCCGGACGGCGAGGAACCGCTGGCGGAGGCGGCCGGCGCCGCGCTGGCCCGCGCCGGGTATGCCCTGCGGCACGGCGGCTACAACGGACTGATGGAGGCCGCCGCGCGCGGCGCCGCCCGCCACGGCGTGCCGGTCACCGCGATCACGCTGGCCGACCGCCCCGACTGGGGAGCGCTCAATCCGTTCGTCACCACCACCGTGTACGCCCCGACCATGGGGGCCCGGCTGCACGCCTACCTCGATGACGCGGACCTGGTCGTCGCGATGGGCGGGGGAGTGGGCACGCTGCACGAGCTCACCGCCGCCCTGTACTACGCCACCACGATCCGCTCCCTGCCTGTACGGCTGCTCGGGCCCACCGCATGCCGCCTGTCCGCGTTCCTGCGCTCGGAGGGATGGCTGACCGAGAGCCCCACCCGGCCGCTCGGCTTCCTGGCCGAACTCCCCGACGCCGAAGCCCTCGCCGCCGACCTCAAGGCCCTCGACACCAGGCGGTGCGCGCCATGACTCTGTCCACGCCTACCGCCCTCTTCGCGGAGAAGATCGCCACCGTCGCCTACCGGCCGGGCCCCTACCGGCTGCCGGACGGCAGCACGCTCGACACCTACTTCGACCCCTACCGGCTGGCCGGTGACCCGGAACTGCTGACGGAGACCGCGGCCGCGCTCGCGGACCTGCTGCCCGCCGACACCCAGGCCCTGGCCGGTCCGGCGCTGGCCGGGGTCCCGCTGGTCACGGCGGTATCCCTGCACACCGGTCTGCCCGCCGCCTTCCTGCGCCCGGCGCCCAAGGAACACGGCACGTGGCAGCAGATCGAGGGCACCGACCTCGAGGGCCGGCGGACCGTCCTGCTGGACGACACCGCCCGCAGCGGCGCCAGTCTCCTGCGCAGCGCCCGTCTGCTGCGCATCGGCGGCGCGCTGGTCGGCACGGCCGTGTGCGTCCTGGACCGGGACGCGGGCGCCACCACCCTGCTCGCCGGCCACCACCTGGTCCTGCGCGCCCTGGTCCTCGACCCGGACGGTACGACGTGACGGCGCCCCGGCAAGCGGCGCTGTTCGATCTGGACGGGGTGCTGCTGGACAGTGCCGCTGCGGTGCGAGCCACCCTCGCGGCGGTCGCCACCTGCGCCACCGGCCGCCGCGTGAGGCCGGGTGACCTTCCGCCCGATGCGCTGCGCCGCCCCCGCTGCGAGGTCCTGGCGCTCCTGGACGTCGCCGACCCCGACTACGCGTGCGACCGCTGGTGGGACGGCGCCATGTCAGCCACCCCCATCGAGTCGTTCCCCTGCGTGCTCTCCGGGCTGCTGGCCCTGCGCGCGCAGGGCACGGCCACCGGCGCGGTCACGCTCCAGGACCCCGACCGCGTCCGGTGGCTCCTGCCACAGGCTCTGTCCGAGCTGCTGGAGGTCGTCATCACGAGGCAGGACGCGCCGCCCAAACCGGCCCCGGACGGACTGCGCCTCGCCCTCAGCCGACTGGACGTCACCCCGGAGCGCACGGTGTTCGTCGGGGACAGCCCCTCCGACATGACCGCGGCCCGCGCCGCCGGAGTCGTCGCGCTCGGAGCGGTCTGGGGCTGGCACCCTCCCGCCGCTCTGCGCGCGGCCGGGGCCGATCACCTCCTGCCCGAGCCCGCCAGCATCGGGCCGTCCCTGCTGCGCCACCTGCCCCTAATCGACAGCGCGTGACCCAGCAGCCCCACTACAGTGGAGGGGAACCCACAACGGGTTCCCCTCCACTTCTGCACCCCAGAGGACACAGGCAATGCGCGTGATGCGGCGACGAGCGCCCGGCGTCGAGCTGGAGCACTGAGGATTTCGTTCCTCAGCCCGACTCGCGGTCCGGCTCGGCGCGCACCCCATCACCCCGCCACCCGTTTCCTGAACCTCTGAGAGCTGCTCCCATGCCTGTACCGCCCACCAGCGGCCGTCTGCAATGGACCGACGTCCCCACGCCGCTCCGCGCCCGCCTCGAAGACGCCCTGGGCGCACCCGTCACCGACACGGTCACCCCCGCCGGCGGCTTCGGCCACCAGCTCGCCGCCGCGCTCCGCCTGGCCGACGGCAAACGGGCCTTCGTCAAAGCGGCACCCGACGACGACCCGCTGACCGCCGCCAACGTCCACGAGGCCGCCGTCCTGGACGCGCTGCCGCCCGGCGCTCCGGCCCCGGAGCTACTGGGCATCCACCGCGCGGCCAGCTGGACCGCCGTCGTCATCGCCCACCTGGACGGCCCGCACCCCGACCTGTCCCCGGCCTCCGGCGACGCCGAACAGACCTGGGCGCTCCTGGACAAGCTCACCTCCAGCCCCGCCCCGGCGCCGTACGCCGCAGCGGTGAGCACCACGCCCTCCACTGCGGCGGCCCTGCACGGCTGGGACGAACTCGCCGCCAACCCACCGGCCGACCTCGCCCCCGCAGCCCGCGCCCTCCTGCCACAGCTCGCCGAACTGGAAGCCGCCTGGGCCGCCCTCGCCCACGGCAACCGCATCGTCCACGGCGACCTCCGGGCCGACAACATGGTCCGCGACCACACCATCGGCGTCACCTTCGTGGACTGGGCACATGCCACCACCGGCCCGGCCTGCATCGACGCGGCCTCTCTCGCGCCGCAGCTCGTCCTCGCCGGACACGCGCCCGCAGACATCGCCGCCCTGCTCCGCGACCACCCCGCCACCGGCAGCAGCGCCGACACCACCACCGCGTTCCTCGCCGCACTCACCGGCCACTGGCACCACAACGCCCGCAAACCCGCACCCCCCGGCGCCCCCGGACTGCGCACCTACCAGCACCGCGCAGCGGCCGCCGGTCTCGCACTCCTCGGCTACCGCCTGAACGGAACGCTGTTGCAATAGCAGGCCACGCAACGCCACGGAGCTCCGGGAGATCAGCCAGACATCCCCCGGAGCTCCGGCATAAGGAGTCGCACTGGTCAACGACACCGCGACCCGGCGTCACACGGTGGCCGGCCCCGGCCTCGAACACCCGCCCGTCACCTGTTGGTGCGTCGTGCCGGGCCGGGTCCCCTGGCCCCTTGCCTCTACGGTGGCCAGCCTCAGCCATCAGCCACCGAACCAGGGGACAGCAATGGGGCGAGCCTCGCGCGCACGTGCCGCCGCACGACACGGCCGGACGACGGCTGCTCAACTGCTGCTCCGCAGGCCGCTCCCCGAGGACCAGGAAACGCTGGCACGCCTGCTGGACATGGTGATCCCGGGAGACCCCGGCGCTGAGCACTTCGCCATGCAACTGGCGACTATCCCGATCCCGGCTGCCAGAGCTGGCCACTACGCGACCGGCGGCGCATGGGTCACCGAGGAACACGGCGCCGCGGTCGGCCTGATCGTCGCCGTGCCGCCACTGGCCTGGATCGACAGCGTCCCGGTACTTGAGCACGACCGGCGCCTGCTGTTGTCCCGCCGCGTGGTGGAGTGCGAGTACATGGCCGTCGCCCCTGCCGCGCGGGGCCGCAAACTCGGTGTCCTGATGACGGAGCACGCCCGACGCCAGTTCATCGCTCGCGGGTTCCGCCTCATGACCGGCACCGTCACCGAGGACAGGTTCGGCCTGCTCCCGTACTACCGGTCGATGGGCTGGAAGACGCTCCGTCCCGGCGAAGCCATGGGCATCCTGGAGCCTGCCCGTCCCGTCGCCGTCTGGCGCCCCGCCGAACCGCGCGTTGTACAGATGTGGCTTCCGCTGCACAGTGAAGTCGCCGTCACCAACTGGCCCACACCGGACGGCATCCGCCCCGTCATCAACGGCGTGCTGCCCCTCCCCAGGTAGAAGAACCCGTCGACGGGTGACACCCGCGCCCTGCCGTTCGTTGATCACGCATGCCTGCACTGCCGTCACCTGAAGAGATCGAAGCCGCCCGCACAGACAAGGGCGCATGGACGCGCGCCACGCTCGACGAATGGGGCGTTGCGTGGCCTCCCGTCAAGGGCTGGAAGGACGAACTGATCGCGCGCTGGGAGTCCGCACACCAGGAGGGCGGAAGCGGCACGCCCTAGCGCCCTACTCCGGCCCCGCCCCCGGAAGCCCTGGACTTCGGCTAGACGTCCTTGTCGCGAACCACTCCAGTGCGAGGCGCCACGCCTTCCCGGCCGTCACGTAGCCCATGGGGGAACAGCCCAAGTCCCAGGGCCTACACGCACACCAGTGCGATGCTGCTGCTCAAAGGCCCCGGCATCGCACTGAGGTGCGTGTAGGCCCTGGGGTGCGGTGCCCCTGACGCCGGGCAGCGAAGGACCCCGGGCACACAGCGTGCCCGGGGTCCGGCTCACCAGCCGCCGCCGACTTGAGTCCGAGGGCGGCGGTACTCACCAGTCGTCGGGCGCGCTGCCCACCCAAGCGATCGGCTGGCCCTCGCTGTTGCGGCCCCAGTGAGGCTCCTCCATCGAGGTCTCGTGCCCGTCGTCCAGGACGCAGATCCGCCCCCAGCGACCGTGCTTGCCCGGACAGATCCCGGCGAGCCTGGTCACGTCGCCGTCGCGCACGGCCTGGTCGTAGCGGTCCTGGAACGGCTGGAGACTGGCGCACAGCTCCATGCCGAGCTCCGTCTCCGCCGCCTCCACCTGCGCACCCGCCTCCCGCACCCCGGGGTCGGACATCAGAGCCGAGATGACCTTCTCGGCCTCCGCGAAGGCCCTCTCCCGGCCGTGCCGCCGTACGGCCTCCTGCACGCGCTGCTCTTCCCCGTGGTCGCCGGTCATCACGCCGCCGCTCCTTCCTCTGCCGCCCACTCCAGCCCGAGGCCGGCCAACGTGGCGAGCTTGTCCGCGGTGAGCTTGGCCCGGCGGCTCTTGCTGTTGCTGAGGAACACCCCGAGCTTCACCAGGTGCTCTTGGCCGTCGACCACGACCCGTTCCTCATGGGCCCTGGGGACGGTCACAGAGCCCTCGCGGGCCTTGTACTGCGCCAGGGCCGCCACGCCCTTCTCGAAGGCGCTCACAGCCTTCTTGGGGGCCTTGGCGGGCTCCGCCTGCTCCGGGGGCAGCGGTACGACGCCGACCGCCTCCAGGAGCTCGCGCTGCCCGTCCATCAGCCCAGTCCAGACCGTGTGCTGACGCTGCTTTGCCAGCCACTTGCCCACGTCCATGCCGTGGACGGTGAAGCCCGGTAGGACGTCGGAGTGGCCCTCCTCGTCCGTCAGCAGCTCCCGCAGCGCGGCGTAGTGCCTCTGCCACTCCGCCGGCCACGCGGGGTTCCAGTGCTCATCCACGGCCTCCAGCGCGGTCTTCCACTCGGGATGGCCCTCCAGCGCACCCGCGCGCCGCAAATTCGAGAGCCATTGCCCCACCGGCCGGTCCAGCATCGTCGCGGACCGGGGCGCGCACAGCGTCCAGTGCTGGTCGTAGTACGTCTTGGCGGCCTCCAGGTTCTCCTGGAACCGCTCATCAGTCAGCGACCACACCATGCCGAGCTTCTCCAGCCGCTGCGCGCGCAGGCCGGTCATCTGCCCCGCCCCGTACGCCCGTCGCTGTTCTGCCAGCCATTGCCCCAGGGGGTATGCGCCCTCTTTGTGCCCATATGGGACTCGGGCGTGAAGCTCGCGATCCGCGAACTTCTTGAGCGCCGCCCAGCCGCGACCCCAGTCCTGGCGCTCCGTGTCGATCACGTTGAAGGAAATCCAGTCTGCGACCATCACCGGGTCACGGGGAGCGGCAAAACGCAGCAGCAGACGGGATTCGTCCTCGCCTTCCTCGGGCGGCGAACCGATGTACTCGGACGGCTGGACGACGTCCTTCTGAGGCTCCTGCGGAATCGCGAGCAATTCGATTGCCTCTTCGTCGTGAGCGCGCAGCCCCTCCAACACCTTCACCAGGGGCTTATACGATCCGGAGGTGAACATGTCTTCCGGCTTTTCTCCCGGCTGGAGAAATACCGGCACGATGAGAGAGGCAACCTTGCCCTGTCCGGGCTTCTGACGCAGCGCCCGGCCGATGGCCTGGACGATGTCGTGCGGCGCCCCCTTGGGGTCCAACAGGGCCACCGAGTCCACCGCGCGGATGTCGACACCCTCGCCCAAAACCCGGCAGTTCGAGAGCACGGCCCGCAGCGCCGTGGACCCGAAGCCGCCCAGCACTCCGCGCCGGCGCTCCGGGACGTGCTCGCCGCACAGCCAGTCCGCCCAGATCTTCGCCGGGTACTTCTCCGGCTGGTCAGCGTGCAGCTTCGCCGCGACGCGCTCCAGGCCCTCCGCGTACGCCTGTGCCTCTATCGTCCGGTGGTGGAAGGTGATGCAGGTGCTGAGGTCGTGCTGCGCCATCGTGTGCAGCAGCGCGGCCTGGAGCGCCCCCAGGCGCTCCCCGCGCACCTTCTCGCTGTGCCGCTCCTCGCCCATCAGCCGCTCGGGCGTGACGACCGGGTCCTGGAGCTCCAGGACGATGATCTGGTACCGCGCAAGCAGCTTCCGCGACACTGCCGACGCCAACGAGAGCTTGTAGAGGACCGGCCCGAAGACCTTCTCGTCATCCATGGAGGCCGCCATCTCACGCGGCAGCGGGTCACGCGTCCCTTCGGCGACCTCGCGGTTCAGCCGCTCCTCCCAGATCCGCGGCGTCGCCGTCAGGTACAGCCGGCGGTACGACGGGATGACGCCCTGGCTGTGAACGTCGGCCCACGCCTTACCCATCGAGCCACTTGTCCTGTGCGCCTCATCAACCACCGTCAGGTCCATCGGCGCCAACTGCTGCCCGTAGGCGCCCTCGAACGCCTCCGCCAGGACACCGAGGCTGGCGTACGTCCCGAAGATGGTGACCGGCCCCGAGCCGTGCCACAGAGCCAGCTGCACGGGATTCGTGGTGGAGCGCACCTTCAGGTTCCACAGCTCCGGATCGTCGGTGAGGCTGCACACCGCAACCGCCGGCCCCGAGTGCCCAGCCTCGCGCCACGCCTGCACCGTCTGGGTCAGAAGATCCAGCGTCGGCACCAGAACGAGAATGCGGCCCTTGGGCACAAGGCGCTTTGCCGACGTCGCCGCGATGATGGTCTTTCCCGTGCCACACGCGGCGTGCACCTGCCCGCGAAGGCCATTCACGGGGATACCGCCCGGCGGGATATCGAAGCCCCGCACGATGGCGGCAACGGCTTCGATCTGGTGGTCACGCAACTTCACGGCCATTTCCCGTGTTCTCCTTTTCGCGGAATGTCGCGCGTAATCAGAATGGAAGGTCCCGGCGCGATGGTGTGGCCCGGGGTTGTGGTGTCTGGTCCCAAACACTACACAGGAGCGACCCGTGATGCATCACCTACGCGCCAACTTTCACCCCAGGGTGAGACATGGCCGAATCTTACCCCGAAGCGGCCGGTTGTCCTGTATGCTGGTGGGGTATTGGTGAGCTTGACCGGGCAGTTTCGAGGGTGGGGGAGTGGTCAGGGTGGAGCGCAGCGGAACCCGTCACTGCGGTGAGGCCGGCACCCGAGCGGGCCGACAGTCCGTCACATCCGTTGCGGGGGTGGTGGTCAGGAACCCCAAGCCCTACACAGGGCCGCACGCGATGCACCTCCCCTTGCTGCCAGCCAAGGCGACCGCGCTTGCGCGGGTGCCCGCAATGAGCGCTTGCGCGAATTGAATTCCCTCCCGGAATTCCGTTTACGGAATTCCATTCCGGCGCTTGCGCCGGAATTCGAATTGCGCTTGCGCAATTCATTCACTATGACCCGGCTTGCCGGGGCATATCCCGCTCCGCGGG
>NZ_JBEZJY010000041.1:0-84078 GCF_040651415.1 Streptomyces sp. NPDC048484 | reverse complement strand
TAACAAAATCACACCCCCACCACCCCCCCCCCCACCACCCCCCCCCCGGGGCCCCCGCCGGGGGGGCCCCCCCCGGGGGGGGCCGCCCCCCCCCCCGACGAACTACTCAAACGCGGCAAGAACGCCAACGACATCGACACCATCGGCAACGCCAACCTCGCCGAGGCCGCCCACCGCACCGGCATCCGGCGATTCGTCCTGACCAGCGTTCTCACCAGCGACCAGACGCCCCCAAGTCCCGCACTTCTGGCACAAGAAGCTCGCCGAGGACAAACTCGAACAGCTCGGCGTCCCGTTCGTCGCCCTGCGCCCGGGGGCGTTCCTCGACCAGGTCGCGAGCATGGCGGGCGCCCCGCTCGACAAGGGCCGCATGGTGTGGATCGGCAAGGCCACCGTCCCGCTGACCTTCGTCCACACCTCCGATCTCGCGGCGTACCCGGCAGCCGCGGTCGACGCCGAGGCCGCGGCCGGTGAGCGGATCGACATCGGCTGGGACCGTCCGGTCAGCATGCGAGAAGTGGCCGACGTGATGGGCAGCCGGGCCGGAAAGAAGATCAAGGTGGTGGCCGTCCCGTCCGCCGTCGCCCGCGCCGCAGGAGCCGTCGCCGGCCGCTTCATGCCCCTGATCAAGGACATGGCCGCGATGTTCCGCAGGTTCGAGACCGGACGCTACGTCGCCGACCCCCGCCGCCCGGAGCAGCTGTTCGGCCCCGTCCCCACGGCCGAGGACACCCTCGCCCGATACACGGGGCGCCGGTAAGAAACGTGTCACCAGCCGCAAACGGCGGTGATCACCGTGTTGCAGGTGGGGTAACCGTGGAGCCCCCGCTGGCATGATCGATCACCGATCTACTCGGGAGAGGCCCGGCGCATCAAGCCCGAACCGGCAACGGACCCGCCGTCACCGCAACACTACGTAACACCGCAGTTGGCTGGCACCGGACCGCCGGCGCGACCGACATCGCCCAAGCCACCCGCCAGGCCAACCGCCGCTCACACGACCTGATCACCGCCGTGACCAGCAGCTACCCGAGAACGCAATGACCCTGAGGACCGGGTCGCCTCGTTATTTCGCTCCGGGCCCGAGCACCGGAAACCCCAAGATGCGGTGCTCGCGCCGGGCGCCCTCGTTCCCGGTGGTTCCTTGGTCACCCGACCTCCGTCGGGTCGGTGTGCCGCACATCATCGTGGGCCGCAGGTCGGAATAGAGTGAGGGGCGCCGAGGTTCCGGATGACATGACGACGATTGGGTTCATCGGCAGTGGCAACATCGGAAGCACCGTAGCGCGGCTGGCGGTGGCCGCCGGGCATGACGTGGTGTTGAGCAACTCGCGTGGCCCGCACACCCTTCAGGACCTGGTGTCCGAGCTGGGGCCGAAGGCGCGCGCCGCGACGCCCGCAGAGGCGGCCGCGGCCGGCGACGTCGTGGTGGTGACGGTGCCGCTGCGGGCGTACCGGGACGTTCCGGTGGAGCCGCTGGCGGGCAAGGTGGTTATCGACACCAACAACTACTACCCGGACCGCGACGGCGTCTTCGACGAACTGGAGGACGGCTCCAGCACCACCGGTGAGCTGCTGCAGAAGCACCTGCCGGAAGCGCACGTGGTGAAAGGCTTCAACAACATCTGGGCCGGGCACCTGGGTGACCTGGCGCGTCCGACGGGGAGCGCGGACCGGTCGGCGCTACCGATCGCCGGTGACAACGCGGCCGCCAAGCAGGCCGTCACCGAGCTCTTCGAGAGCCTCGGCTACGACACCGTGGACGCCGGACCGCTCGCCGAGAACTGGCGCGCCCAGCGGGACACCCCGGTATACGTGACTCCCTACGGCGCTTTCGGGGAACTCCCCGGTACCCGGGCGAGCACGCAGGTCGTCCGTGAGGCGCTCGCCGCGGCGAAGTGAGGGTCTGCGGGTCGATGCGGATGCCGATCCGGCGACGGCTCGCCTGTTCCCATTGGACACTCGCCGCCTCCTCCAGGTGACCGAGGCGCCGGGAACCTCGGTGATTCCCGGCGCCTCGAGAGGATGGCGGTCAGCCGAGCTTCCAGGTGCCGATGGCGTCCGAGGCTGCCCAGGACAGGTCCGGCTTGCGCCAGGTGTGGTCAACCAGGCCGTCCAGGCCTCAGCCGAACACGTCGGTGAACTTCGTGTTCGGCTGATGGACGACCCGTCGGGTCGCTACTGAGCTTCCATTCGCGGATGGTGTTGTCACTGAGGAAACCGCGAAGGGTGTGCTCGAGGTTGGCGACCGCTTCGGGGCCCACCTGGGACTCCCACTGTGCGCGCAGTTCGTCGAAGACGGTTTCGCCCTCGTGGAGCATCGCGTGGCCCCGGTCAGTGACCTGTAGGCGCATCCGCCGCCGGTCCACTGGATCTGGCTCACGGGCCACGTAGCCGTGCTCCTGCAGGGCCAGCTCAGCGCCGCGTCGGGACATATGATCATCCTATCGAACCGTTGAGATCGACAACTTGTCTATCTAGTGCCTGTCGCGGCACTAGCTTTGTCGACAGCCAAGTTGTCTATATGAGGAGCGACATGCCGGTCATCACGCCCGTCGGCGCCACCATTCCCGGCGTCACCCACTACTTGGCTGAGGTCAACGGCACCCGGCTGCACTACGTCGCGGCCGGCGCCTCCGGCCCGCCGATCCTGCTGGTGCACGGCTGGCCGGAGACCTGGTGGGCCTTCCGCGAGCTGATCCCGCTGCTGGCCGCCGACCACCGGGTCTTCGCCGTCGACCTGCGCGGGTTCGGCGACTCGAGCCACGACGGCGAGGACTTCTCCGCGGCCACCTCGGCCGAGGACCTGCACCACCTCATCGCCCACCTCGGCGCCGGCCCGGTGCACCTGGTCGGCCAGGACATCAGCGGTGGCGTCGTCTTCCGCGCGGCGGCCGAGCATCCCGGTGACGTGCTCAGCCTGACCGCCATCGAGACAACCCTGAGCGGTTACGGCCTCGAGATGATCGCCGACGTCAACCACGGCGGCTCCTGGCACGTCGGGTTTCTCGGTGCTCCCGGCATCCCCCAGCTGCTGCTGTCCGGGAACGAACGGCGCCTGCTCGCCGACTGGGCCTACCCTCTGATGAACAAGACCGAGGGCGCGGTCACCGAGGCCGACCTCGACGAGTTCACCCGCTCCTATGCGGGCCCGGACGGGTGGGCCGGCACCGCGGGGCTCTACCAGTCGATCTTCACCGATGGCGGCGGGACCAAGGCCCTGGCCGAAGCCCACCCGCTGGCCGTCCCGGTTCTCGCCGTGGACGGCGTCAACGTGCCGTTCACCGCGCAGACCTTCCGGCAGGTGACCGCGGGTGAGGTCACCGCCGTCCACATCGAGGGCGTCGGGCATTTCGTCGCGCAGGAGGCCCCCGAAGCCCTCGCCGCCGCCCTGGTGAAATTCGTCGGATCAGACTGAGGCGGCCAGGCGGCCAGGCGGATCGCTTCGAGCTCGCCGGTCAGGGGCAGCGGGCCGACCGCGTACGGAACCAGCAGCGTATCCCCGCGCCGCACCGGCTGATCGCCCAGCCGCCCCGCGCCAGAAACCACGACCACGACGCTGAAGCCCTGCTCCACGGTGTCGCCGCCATGCAGCCGGTGCGCAGCACCGCCTCCTTGAGCATATCGATCAGCGGCACCGTGCCCCAGCGTACGGACCTCGCTCTTGAGCCGGCGCAGGTTGCGCGGCTCCGGGGCGGCGTCCAGGTCGGTCAGCTTGATCGCACCGTTCTTGCCCCGGTCGGCGATCCACCATCGCGCGCGCCCGCCAGCCGGCGAGTACCCGCGGGGCGACGTCCACGAACAGGTCACCGGGCAATCCGATCGCCCGGGCCGCACGTAGCTTGCGGATCTCGGTGAGCATCGACTCCAGGCTCACGTTGCCCGGCACCGACTTGATGAGCGCCAGGATCGACTCCTCGCCGGTGTCGTCGTCAGGCAACTCGACCGCGACCAAGGCGCGCAACCGGTAGGCGACGTCGGCGGGCAGCCTGCCCATGATTCTGGCGGTCAGCGTCTGCTCGCCCTGGCGCAGCGCCGAGCGCACGATCCTGTCGATCCGCCCGGCGGCCGGCGGCTCGATCCGCTCGGCTCGGCAGCGCACCAGCAGCTCGTCGCGGACCAGTTCCGGTCGCCGTTCTGCCTCGCACACCGCGGCGGCCAACCACTGCGTCAGCTGCTCGGCGTCGGCCACCGTGCACTCGCGGAAGCCAAGGTGGCTTCGGATCTGCGCCCGGTGGTACTCGATCGTGCGGCCCGTCCACTCGTAGAGCCCGAGCTCGGCCGGCTCGACACCGACCTGTCGGGCCACGAAATCAACCGCCTCGCCCGGCAACTCGCCGCGGCCACGCGGGAACCGGCCAGCCCAGATGCAGAACTTCAACAGCAGCGCGAACCCGAGCCGCGTCGGCCCGCGCTTGCCCGCGATCAGCACCCGCTCGTCGTCAAGCAACCTCCAGTACTCGACCAATGCGGCTAGTGACACATTTCTTACCGGCACCCCTGCACCGACGAGCTGCGCACCGCACAGCACCGCTGACAGGCCCCTCGTCCGCCGGACCGAACGGGCGACGGGGCGGGGGCCCGCCTCACCTGCCGGTCCTGGCTTCGCGGGCCGCGAAGGCGGCCGGGGTGAGACCGGTGTGGCCACGGAAGAAGCGGCCGAAGTTCGCGGGATCGGTGAACCCGAGATGGACGGCCACAGCCCGGGCGTCCCAACCGCCACCTCCCAGCAGGCGCCGGGCTTCGAGCAGCCGCCGCTCGTCGATGACCTCACGCACCCCCTTGCCGGTGGCGTCCCGGGCCGCGCGGCTGAGGGTACGAACCGAACAGCCGAGCAGCCCGGCATAGTCCGCAGCCCGGTGCAGTTCCCGGAAGTGCAGCTCCAGGGCGTCCACGAACCGTGCGTACGTGACCCTGCGGCCCGTGCCGCCCGCCAACGCGCCGGTGGAGGCGACATCCGGGGAATTGGCAAGGCGCAGCAGCAGCGATTCGAGCAGGCTGCGCCGCAGGGCGTGGTGGACATCGAGCCGGCGGCGCCCCAGTGCACGGTGCTCGTCCAGGAGCTGGAGCGCCGTCTGCCTCAGCCAGGACGCGTCATCGGGGTGCGGGCTGAGCACGGCAGGGGCCTCGTGCGCGGTGAGCGGGGCCAGCAGGCAGGCGGCGCCGGACGTCAGCACGTCCGGCTCGAACAGGATGAACAAGCCGCGGGCGGCGCCCGGCGGATGCCAGCACTGCGCGTGCCCGGGACGCACCCACAGCCACTGGCCGCAGGCAACGGTCCGCGTGACGTGGTCGACATCGTGGAGCAGCTCACCCTCGGTGACGAGGATCAGGTAGTGGAAAGTGGCGCGGCCCGGACGGGGCGGATTCCACGGCCAGTCGTCGTGCTCGGCGAAGAAGTCCTCGACGGTGCTCACCTCAAGGCCGTACGGAGTACCGACCGGGGGCTGGAAACCGTACAGCGGCACCGCAGCCTGCCCACGGCGTCCGACAGAACCTCTGGGGTGTCGCTTGTCGACCATCACGTGTCCGCAGCCTACCGCCCGTTTCGCCCACTCCAGGGAAAAGGATGGGGTGTGCCGTCCGTGGCCGACGCCCCGGCCCGTCACCACCTCGGAAAGGAAACACTCATGAACGGATCGACCCTGCAGACGTTCGCCGCCGAGTGCGCGGAGGAACTTCCCGGAGCGCGGCTGGAGCATCCCTTCGGCCCGGACTGGGAGGTCTTCAAGGTACGAGGCAAGGTGTTCATGCTGATGACCGAGGTCCCCGGGCGCCCCGTCGTGATCCTCAAGGCGGACCCCGGCGAGGCCCACGCTCTCCGGGAAAGCAACAGCCACATCACCCCCGGCTACCACATGAACAAGAAACACTGGATCACGTTGGAGGGCGGGACAGGCGTCGACAAGAAGCTCGCCAGGGAACTCGTCACCGACTCCTACCTGCTCGTCGTATCCCACCTGCCCAAGGCCGAGCGGCCCGTCGACCCGCACACCTACGGCACCAGCACGCAGGCGGTCC
This sequence comes from Streptomyces sp. NPDC048484, assembly GCF_040651415.1. Taxonomy (NCBI): domain Bacteria; kingdom Bacillati; phylum Actinomycetota; class Actinomycetes; order Kitasatosporales; family Streptomycetaceae; genus Streptomyces; species Streptomyces sp. NPDC048484. The sequence goes on along the minus strand of NZ_JBEZJY010000041.1, from coordinate 78,057 downwards.
GGTGAGCGCGGCCGGTGACCGTCTCCAGGTCACCGCCCGCAAGGCGGCCCTCGCCCTCCCCGACGTCAGCCACGGCCGCCCCTTCACCCCTGGACTCGACGTGTACAAGGTCGCGGACAAGGTGTTCCTGATCGTCACCGACGACCCGGACGAACAGATCATCACGGTCAAGTGCGAGCCCGAGCACGCGCGGGCACTGGAGCGCGGCTACGCCTCGATCAGCCCGGGCCGCTATCTCGACAAGAGGCACTGGATCTCGCTGGGGCCCGGGCGGGGCATCACGAAGCGCTTGATCAACGATGCGGTCGAGCACTCCTACGACCTGGTCATCGACGGTCGCCACAGAGCGGGCGCCCGCCGCGACCCCGTGGCCCGCACGCGCCCGCCAGGTGAACGTTGGCCGCGCCCGCTTGGCCACTGGCCGGCCTCAGACGGCTTCCGCTTTCCGAACGATCACTGATCATGATCACGCGGAAATGCCCGCCGAACCGCGGAACCTACACCCGGGATCAGGCAGCCGGGGCCGGGTAGGTCGGGTACTCCACTCCGGAGACGTGCTGCACGACACGGATGACCTGGCAGGAGTATCCGAACTCGTTGTCGTACCAGAGGTAGAGGATCGCGTTGTCGCCGTCGACCTTGGTGGCGCCGGCGTCGACGATCGAGGCATGGCGCGAGCCCATGAAGTCGCTGGAGACCGCGTCGGGCGCGGTGGTGAAGTCGATCTGCCGCTTCAGCGGCGAGGTCAGCGACACGTTGCGCAGGTAGTCGAGCACTTCCTCGCGGGTGGTCTCGCGCCCGAGCCGCAGGCTGAGGATCGCGATCGAGACGTCCGGCACCGGGACCCGGATCGAGCTGCCGGTGATCGGTGCCTTGAGGTCGGGCAGCGCCTTGGCCACGGCGGAGGCCGCACCCGTCTCGGTGATCACCATGTTGAGCGGCGCCGAGCGGCCGCGACGGTCGGCCTTGTGATAATTGTCCAGCAGGTTCTGGTCGTTGGTGAACGAGTGGACGGTCTCCACGTGCCCGCGCAGGACGCCGTACTCGTCCGCCATCGCCTTCAGCGGCGGGACGATCGCGTTCGTGGTGCAGGACGCGCAGGACAGGATCTGTTCGTCCGGCTTGATCGTGTCGTGGTTGACGCCGTGCACGATGTTGGGGACGTCGCCCTTGCCCGGAGCGGTCAGCACGACCTTGTCGATGCCGGGGCGCAGGTGCTGCGACAGGCCCTCGCGGTCGCGCCACTTGCCGGTGTTGTCGATGAGAATGGCGTCCTTGATGCCGTACGCCGTGTAGTCGACCTCCGACGGGTCGCCCGCGTAGATCACCTTGATCGCGTTGCCGTTGGCGAAGATCGTGCTGTTCGCCTCGTCGACGGTGATCGTGCCCTGGAACTGACCGTGGATGGAGTCGCGGCGCAGCAGCGAGGCGCGCTTCACGATGTCCTGTTCGCCACCCTGGCGGACGACGACGGCGCGCAGGCGCAGGCCGTTTCCGGAGCCGGCCTTCTCGATGAGCAGGCGGGCGACGAGGCGGCCGATGCGGCCGAAGCCGTACAGGACGACATCGCGCCCCTCGCGGCTCTCGATCTTGTTGGCGCCCGTGGCACCGGCGACGGCCTCGGCGGTGAAGGCCTCGACCGTGAGACCGCGGTCGTCGCTGCGGTGCGTGGCGGCGAGCATCCCGATGTCGATCTGGGAAGGACCGAGATCGAGGGTGGTCAGAGCCCGCAGGTAGGGCAGGGTCTCGGTGACCGAGAGTTCCTCACCGGCGATCTGCCGGGCGAACCGGTGGGTCTTGAGGATGCTGACCACCGACTTGTTCACCAGGGAGCGGCTGTGCAGCAGGATCGTGACGTCCTGCTCGCGGTGCAGCTTCCCGATGATCGGGATCATCGACTCCGCGATCTCCTCGCGGTGCTTCCAGTTGGTGAACGACTCGTCGTTGACAGTCACAGGTTTATCTTTCGAGCTAGGCGGTGCTCATATGATAAACCGTCGATGATCTCGCCTCGCACACGGCCCGGCCCGCACGACTTCTCTCCGTTCGCTACGGACCCCGCCCGCGGACGCCACCGGCCGCCCTCGTGAGTCGGTGGCCGGTGGCGGGTGGCCGGTGGCGGGGTGGTGGTGGATGCCTGGGATCAGGTGGAAGGGGTGCTCAGGCGGACGGGGTCGCGAAGTAGTGGCCCTTGTCGAGGTCCTCGAGGAGTCCGGGCTGGGTCGGCTGCCACCCCATCAGTTCGCGGGTCCGCGCGCTGGAGACGGGGCTGTCCATGCCGAGGAAGCCGCTGAGCCAGGTGAAGTGCTCTGCCGCGTCGTCGGGGGATATGGACGTCACGGGCAGCCCGAGATGGCGCCCGATCACCTCGGCGACGCTACGGATCGGCACGCCCTCGTCCGAGACCGCGTGCAGTGTGGAGCCGGCCGGAGCGCTCTCCAGTGCCAGGCGGAACAGGTGCGCGGCGTCCGAACGGTGCACGGCGGGCCATCGGTTGGAGCCGTCGCCGATGTAACCGGAGACGCCCTTCTCGCGGGCGACGGCGACCACGGTGGCCAGGAAGCCGTGGTCCCCGTCGCCGTGCACGGTCGGAGCGAGCCGCACGACGGACGAGCGGACGCCGCGGTCCGCGAGAGCGGTCGTCGCGTGCGCGTTGGCCAGCCGCTTGGCCGGGCCGGGGGCCACGTCGGCGTCGAACGCGCCGGACGTCTGGGCGTCCTGTTCGGTACCGACCCGACCGGGTGCCAGCCCGAGGGTCCCCGAAGCTATGAGGAACGGTCGGTCGGAACCGGCGAGCGCCTCGCCGAACGTGTCGATGGCGCGCCGGTCCGCGTCGGCCGCGCTCTCGAAGCCGCCGCTGAAGGCGATGTCGTGCTTGAAGGCGAGATGGATCACACCGTCGGACTCGGCGGCAGCGCCGCGCAGGATGTCGAGATCGTCGATCGTGCCGCGGCGCACCTCGGCGCCGGCCTCGGTGAGGGCGGCGGCAGAGGCGTCGGAGCGGGCGAGCCCGACTACCTGGTGGCCGGCGCCGATGAGCTCCGGAACGACGGCTGAACCGATCCAGCCGGACGCCCCGGTGACGAACACGCGCATGAGGAGAACCTCCGGGTAGGTCGACCGTCCCCACCGCGGGATGCCGGAGAAGGGCATGGGTGGCGAACGCGTCGATGTCAGTGACTGTCGTCAACCGTAGCAGTCGATGCCAGTCACTGTCATCACATAGAATCGGGGCATGGGCCGATGGGAACCGAACGCGCGTGGACGACTTGAGCAGGCGGCGTTGGACCTCTACAGCGAGCGCGGGTTCGAGCAGACGACGGCAGCGCAGATCGCACAGCGTGCCGGGCTCACCGAGCGGACCTTCTTCCGGCACTACGCCGACAAGCGCGAGGTGCTGTTCGGGGGTGCGTCCCAACTGGAGGAGGCCTTCGTGGCCGCCCTTGCCGCCACTCCGGTCACGGCCGCGCCGATCGACGCGATGGCCTCGACGCTGGAGACCATCGCCACCTTCTTCCTGGAGCGCCACGAGTTCGCCCGGCAGCGCCAGGCCGTCATCATGGCCAGCGCGGAACTGCGCGAGCGTGAACTGATCAAGCTCGCGTCGCTGGCCGCGGCGCTGGCCGCCACCCTCCGCCGGCGGGGCGTCCAGGAGCCGGCCGCGAGCCTCACCGCAGAGGCGGGCATAGCCGTCTTCAAGATCGGTTTCGAGCGCTGGGTCGGCGAGAACGGGGAACGCGCACTGGCGGAGTTCCTGCGGGAGTCGCTGGACGAACTGAAGGTGGTGGCAGGGAGTGACCGGGGCGGGCGCGGTCGTTCGTGACGGCTCCCAGAGCCTGTGTCACATCCCCGGCCGGATCAGCGCATCAGCGCCCCGCGCAGGGTCAGGCCGTAGTTGACGCGCAGCCGTCGTAGTTCCCACAGCGCCACCGTGGTGACCGAGAGCGGGGCGCCGAGCATGACCGCGATCCGGACGGGGCCCGGCAGCGTCTCGTAGGCGCCGGTGAAAAGGTCCACCAGCGCCATCTCCCAGACGAGCACCATCGCAAGCAACGGCGGCACCGTCTCGTGGATGTCCGCGGAGCGGAACACGTGGACGAGGGACATGCCGATTCCGTAGATGACGAACGGGAGGACCCAGACAATCGTGAGCAGCGTGAGGACGACGGTGACCACCGTCATCGGAACGTTCGTGGCGAACCGTCCGTCGACGAGTCCGGTGAGCACGGACGCCGGGAACACGGCGACCCCGGCGATGATCGCCAGCACCGAACCCACCGGCTTGGCCGTACGGCGCAGCAACTCCTGACGGGCCGGGGGGCGGGCCGCGGCGATCAGCAGGCCGACGACCACTGGGAAAGTCACCGACAGGACGAGGACGTTGATCCAGCCCTGGTGCAGGCGGTCGCTCGCGACGTCACTCGCCGACCGGGCGAGCTTGTAGGAGAACATCACCCACAGGGCTGCCGCCAGACCCACCATGGTGCGGATCTTCTGGATGCGGGCGACCACCGCGTCGTCCACGCGGCCCGGCCTCGACGGCGTGAAGACCTTGCGTCCGACCGCGACGGGACCCGCCGCGCGCCACAACCTGACGAACGGGCCCGGGCGGCGCGCGGGCGGCGGCCCGGGATACGGGTAACCGGGATACGGGTGGCCGGGCCCCGGCGGGTACGGATGGGGATACGGAGCGGGCGGCGGATAACCACCCGGCTGCGGCGGTGTGTTGTAGGGATGCGGACCCGCGGGCGGGGGAGGTGCGTTGCGACCGTAGGGGTCGTACGGCGGCGGGCCCTGCGGGTTCCAGGCGTTCATTTTCTGCGGCTCCCCCGATGCGCGGCTGACGTGACGGACGCGTCGCGGCAGTGTAGTGGTTGCATACGGGAAGGAGTTCACTCTGGGGAGGGAATTCACTCTGAGGAGGGGTGAGGCATACAAACCTCGCACGGATGGAAACACACAGGCATGGACATCGACGCGCTCCGCAAGGACACCCCCGGCACCGTGAACCGGGTGCACCTCAACAACGCCGGGGCCGGACTGCTCTCCCGGCAGACCCTCGAGACGATGACCTCCCATCTGGAACTCGAAGCGGCCATCGGCGGATACGAGGCCGCGCGCCAGGAGCAGGACCGGATCGACGCCACCCGCACGAACATCGCCCGGCTGGTGGGCGGACAGCCCGACGAGATCGCGCTCTTCGACAACTCCACACACGCGTGGAACGCCGCCTTCTACTCGATGACCTTCGAGGCGGGCGATCGCATCCTGACCGGCCGCTCGGAGTACGGCAGCAACGTACTGGCCTACCTGCAGATCGCCCGGCGTACCGGCGCCGAGGTCGTGGTGGTCCCCGACGACGCACACGGGCAGCTCGACACAGACGCCCTGGCCGCGCTGATAGACGAGCGCACCAGACTCGTCGGCGTCAGCCACATCCCCACCAGCGGCGGCCTGGTCAACCCGGCGGCCGAGATCGGCCGGATCACCCGAGCCGCCGGCGTGCCGTTCCTGCTGGACGCCACCCAGACCGTGGGGCAACTCCCCGTCGACGTCACCGAGATCGGCTGCGACCTGCTCACCGCCACCGGCCGCAAGTTCCTGCGAGGCCCTCGCGGCACCGGCTTCCTGTGGGTCCGTCCCGAGGCCCTGGAGTACCTCGACCCGTTCGTCAGCGAGATCGAGGCGGCCACCTGGGACGGCGAGCGGGACTTCACCTGGCACGACGGCGCACGGCGCTTCGAGTCCTGGGAAGCGAGCTACGCCAACGTCCTGGGGCTGGACGCGGCGGTACGCCAGGCCCTGGACCTGGGAATGGAGCGGGTCGGGCAGCGAGCCACCGCTCTCGGCGCGTATCTGCGCGACCGACTTGAGGCACTGCCAGGTGTCACCACGTACGACCTCGGCCGGGTCCGGTGCGCCATCGTGACCGCCAAGGTGGACGCCCTGCCCACCGCGGACGTCGCCGCGGCGCTCGCACACCACGGGATCAACGTGAGCACGACCTTCCCCGAGCACACCCAGTTCGACACGGAGAGGAGGGACGTCCACCCCCTGGTCCGCCTCTCACCGCACTACTACAACACCGAAGCCGAACTGGACCGGGCGGTGGAGGTCATCGCCGAACTCGCGCGCACGGCCGGATGACCTCCGCCCCTCCCGTTCTCCCGTCCGGCCGCGGCTGCCGCCTTCACTCCACGCCACCCTCATCCCATGCCGCCCTCATTCCATGCGGCGCTGGTCCTCTTCGGTCCAGGCGCGGGTGTCCCGGGGCGGGAGGTAGGGCTCCTCGGTGTCCGGCAGGCCGCCGGCGATGGCGCGCTGCCGGGCCATCTCGGAGTCGAACTCCAGGCCGAGCAGGATCGCGATGTTGCTGATCCACAGCCAGACCAGAAAGACGATGACACCGGCGAGCGTGCCGTACGTCTTGTTGTACGAGCCGAAGTTCGCCACGTAGAACGCGAAGCCGGCCGAGGCGATCATCCAGATCACCAGGGCCAGCACACTCCCGGGAGTGATCCACTTGAAGCCGCGGCCCTTGACGTTGGGTGTCGCCCAGTAGAGCAGGGCGATCATGACCGTGACCAGGACGACCAGCACCGGCCATTTCACGATCGACCACATCGTCAGCGCCGTGTCGCCGATCCCCAGGGCCCCGCCGGCCTCGCGGGCCAGGCCGCCGGTGAACACCACGATCAGGGCGCTGATGACCGTGAGCACCAGGAGCACGACGGTCACGCCCACGCGGATGGGCAGCACCTTCCACACGGGGCGCCCCTCCGGCATGTCGTAGACGGCGTTGGCGGAGCGGATGAACGCCGCCACGTAACCGGAGGCCGACCACACGGCGAGAACCACACCGAGCACGGCCATGACCGAGCCGATGCCGCCGCGGCCCTGCAACTGCGTCACCGCGTCGCTGATGATGTCGCGGGCCGAGCCGGGAGTCAGCTTCTTGAGGTTGTCCAGGACCTCCTGGGTCGCGGACTCCCCGGCGATGCCCAGGAGCGACACCAGGAGCAGCAGCGCCGGGAACAGCGAGAGAACCCCGTAGTACGTGAGTGCCGCGGCCCTGTCGGCGAGTTCGTCGTCCCTGAACTCCTTGAGGGTGCCTTTCAGTACGGCCAGCCAGGACCGCTTCGGCAACTGGGTGGGCTTGTCCGGTGCCCGCTCCTCGATCTGTTCTCCCGGGCCGGTCTGTTCTCCCGGGCCCGGCACCTCGTGCCGCGCGGATCCCGACGCCATGCCGCCGCCGTGATCGGATTTCGGTGTCCTTGACATACCGGCCGGGTATCCCGACCCGCCCTGCCCATGCGCCGACCGGGAGCCATCGCCCTGCCAACCGGGAGCTTTCGCCGTGTCATAGGCAGGCGCGCATCGGGTACCCGCCGCGCCGAGAGGAGATCCACTGGGCAGAACTTCTGCTCCGTGGCCGCTCGGCAGATCGGTAGAGAGGAGTCGCTCTGATGAGCACGGTCAAGGAATCGGTTGAGGTAGAGGTCCCCGTCGGCATCGCCTACAACCAGTGGACCCAGTTCGAGGAGTTCCCGAACTTCATGGAGGGGGTCGAGGAGATCAGGCAGCTCGACGACCGCCACAACCACTGGACCACCAAGATCGGTGGCGTGAAGCGGGAGTTCGACACCGAGATCGTCGACCAGTTCCCTGACGAGCGGATCACCTGGCGTACCACCAGCGGTGACACCAGGCAGAAGGGCACGGTCAGCTTCCAGCGTCTGGACGACACGCATACGCGGGTCCAGTTCGTGATGGACGTGGAGCCGACCGGGGCGGCGGAGAAGGCGGCCGACATGACGGGAACGATCGACCGCCGCGTCAAGGGAGACATGCGGCGCTTCAAGGAGTACATCGAGCAGCACGGTGGCGCGTCCGGCTCCTGGCGCGGCCGCATCACGCCCGGCTGACCACGCCTCACTCCGTACCCGGCGCGAGTCGGATGAGGAAGGACCGGCGCCCTCGCGGGGCACCACGCCGACACCGCGAGGGCGCCCGCCGGCTCCCGTCTTTCGGGGGCCTCGCACGATCGGCGCGGCAGGACGCGCGGCAGGACACGTAGACGGGACGAACCGAGAGGCCGGAGCGATGTTCGAGGGTTTCGAATGGAAGATGGTCCAGCTTCAGGAGTCGTCCGTCTTCGTTCGCCACGGCGGCGAGGGGCCGCCGGTCGTGTTGCTGCACGGCCACCCCAGGACCTCCGCGACCTGGCACCGGGTCGCTCCCCGACTGGTCGAGCGGGGCTTCACCGTCGTGTGCCCCGATCTCCGGGGATACGGCCGTTCCCGTGGTCCGGCACCCACCGCCGATCACTCGGGTCACTCCAAGCGGGCTGTCGCGCAGGACGTGGTGGCGGTGATGAGTTCCCTCGGTCATGACCGGTTCATGCTCGCCGGGCACGACCGCGGGGGCAGCGTCGCGCTGCGTCTGGTTCTCGATCACCCCGAGGCGGTGTCGCGCGTGGCGCTGATCGACTGCCTTCCCCTCAGCGAGCATCTGTCCCGTATCACCGCGAAGTTCGCCACGCAGTGGTGGCACTGGTTCTTCTTCGCCCAGCCGGACGTACCCGAGCGCGTCATCAACGCCGATCCGGACAGCTGGTACCACGGCGACCCGGAAAGCATGGGACAGGAGAACCACGACGAGTGGCGCGCGGCCACGAGGAACCCGGACGTCGTTCGGGCGATGCTGGAGGACTACCGGGCGGGACTGACCGTCGACAGGCGTGACGAGGAGACCGACCGGGCCGCCGGGAAACGGATCGAGTGTCCCGCGCTTGCGTTGTGGTCGCTCCGGGACGACCTGGAGGATCTCTACGGTGACCCGTTGAAGATCTGGGCCGACTGGGCGCCCGGCATACGAGGTCACGGCATCGACTCCGGTCACCACATGGCCGAACAGGCTCCCGAGGTGCTCGCCACCGCCCTGGGCGACTTCTTCTCCGGCTGACCGAAGCCGGAGGCACCACGGGGACGGCTCCCCGCAGCTTCAGGACCGTACCTCCGGCGGAGGAGGGCTCAGCAGTCGACGTAACAGCGGATGACCGTGCCGTCGGGGCCCGTGTGGACGCGTACCAGATCGGTGAGGTAGTTCACCAGCAGCAGGCCCCGTCCGCCCATCTGGGCAGGCGGGGAGGGCCGTCGCCCGGCGAGTGGATCCTTCAGGTGGCCACGGTCGCGGACCTCGCACACCACCTGACCCCCTTCGGGCCACACGTGCACGGTGCCCGAACCGCCGCCGTGCAGCACGCTGTTGGTGGTCAGCTCGGCCGTGACCAGCGCAAGATCCTCCAGCCGGACACCGGACAGACCGAACTGGGTGGCTCGTTCGACCACGAAGTGCCGGGCCATCGGCAGCTCGGCCGCGCCGAAGGTGTAACCCTCCGCCGCCTCAGCGGCCGTCAGAGGCTCGTTGTACCGCTGCACCACCCGATCGGGCGCGTACGACGGGCTGTTCCGCTGCAGGCCGCCGGTGATCACGACGGGATGGGTCGCGTACGCGTCGGTCAGCACCTGCTCGCTGAGCCCCTCGGCGTCGTACGGACAGAGGATCGTCGCGTCCCGGCCCTCGAACGCCGAGTTGATCAGAGCCTCGTGCTGGGCGCAGGCCGGATACTCCAGGCCGGTTCGGTCGGGCCAGATGGGCTCGCCGATGATCCGTACCCGCGTCTTCGGATGGGCGTCGGCGAAGACACGCAGCACTCTGGGGATGATCCGCCCCGGATTGCGCCCCGCCTGTGTCATGTCGATGAAGCGCACGTCCGTCGCGGCCTCGCCCAGGGCATCCTGGAGAACTCCCAGTTTCGCGCCGGGCACGGCGACCGCCACGGGTTCGCCGGCCTCCAGGCCGTCGCGGACGAACGGCACGGTGCCGTCCACGTACTCCTCTTCGCCCCGGTAGAACAACGCGGGATGTACGAAGGACTCGGCGATCGGGGCTGTCATCGCGACACCACCTCGACGCCCCGCAGGCCGGGCCAGAACATCTCCAGCACCCGGCCCAGAGCGGCAGGCGGCTGTTCGAGCATGATGCGACGTCCTTCGGGAAGACCTTGAGCCGCCACCGCGAGGGCGGAGACACCGGCGACGTCGACGAAGGTGACCGCCGAGAGCTCCAAGTGGCACACCTCCACATCCTGCTGAGCCAGACTGCCCAGCGCCCGTTCCCAGGCCGGGCGGGTGGTCAGACTGACCTCACCCGCGGCCTGCCAGCCCGCACGGTCCACCAGTGGGCGCACCTGAAGGGTGCCCGCTGGCTGTGCCGACGACACGTCCGGCGGATCCGCCTCCCACGCTCTGTCCACGCTGACCACCCCTGGAGTGTCGCCCGTTCCAGACCATTATTGCCCCTCCGGAGCCCTCGTGGGGACACATGGGATTGGATGATCCGAACGGCCGCGGCACCTCGGCGGGGCGCGGCCTTTCGGATCATCGAGGGCCGGGTCAGGGCCGGGTCAGGGGCGGACGGGCTTGCCGCGTCCCCAGGCCCAGGCGAGCCGGTCGGCGCCGGACTGGTTGGTGGTTTCCAGCCAGGGCCGGGCGGGGTCGCCGACCAGGGTCTGCAGCGAGTACGTGTCGTCGGTGCGCAGGCCGGGCCAGTAGACGGAACCCATCTTGAGCTCACGGAAGGTGTCGGTGACGGCCTGCAGATAGTTGACGAAGTTGTTGTCGGGCGTCGGCTTGTTGTAGTCGAAGCCGGTGGTCATCGGGGAACCGAACTCGTCCGCGACGGTCCGGCCCGCGCAGTCACCGATGCGGACCTTGAGATCGGCCACCCACTCGTCGTAGGTGGCGTACTCCTTCCAGAACCCGTAGTGGTGAAGCGACAGGTAGGTGCCCTTCAGCCGCGGGTCGGCGCACACGGACGTGACGTGGTCGTTGTAGCCGGCGCCGCTGACGAACACCCGGTTGCGCGGCACATCGCGGTACGTGTCCAGCCACTGCGCGGCTATGTCGGCCCACTCGGTGTCCGTGTAGCCGTGCGGCTCGTTCATCGGTTCGAAGTAGACCCGCTTGTCGTTCTTGTATGCCTTGACCACGGTGTTCCACATGGGCCAGTAGGTGGCGGTGTCGTCGATGAAGCCGTCCTTGCGCGGGCCGGTGCCCTCCCAGTAGGAAAGGATGACCTTGAAACCGTTGTCCGACGCCGCGTCGACGACCCCGCGGTAGGACTTCCAGTACGAGCCGTTGACGGTGTACGGGTTGATGGGCAGCCGGACGGTGTTGGCACCGAGGTTCGCGCGGAACGCCGAGATCACCCGGCTCGTCTTGGCATAGGTCCGCGCGTAGCTGTCGGAGGTCGACAGACCGGAGAGCACGACGGGATCGTCGGCGAAGTTGTCGCGGGGGTCGGCCCAGTTCACGCCCTTGAACTGGGTCGTGTCCTTGCCCGGCGCGGCGTGGGCGGGGCTCGCGGCGATGGCCGTACCGCTGGTCGCGGCGATCACCATGGCCACGAGAGCGGCGCGTAGCCGGGGAGTGAAGCGGGTGCTGGCGGGGGTTCTGCGCATCGACGTGCCCTCTCAGGAGATGGCGGCTCAGCGCGATGTTTACGTAAACATGGCGGCGCCGGAATCGTGGCACCCGCCACAGTGATCGTCAAGGTTTCTCACGCGTCACGTTGGTTGCCGCGAGACGGAGGGGGAACGGCGGTCCACCGCGGACGAGAGCGAGTCCCGCCCCTCGCTCAGGGGCGGGCCCGGGGGCGTGGCCCGGCTCCTCGCGGTGTCCGGGTCAGCCCTGGTAGGGCTGCTGCTGGGGTTGCCCCTGCGGCTGGCCGCTCGCGGCCTGCACCTGCAGCTGATCTGCCTGTTCCTTGGTGATCTTCTGCTGCGCACCGCAGAAAGTGCACTGTGTCGCGTACTTCGTCGACACGGGGAACAGCGGGACGAAGAACAGGGTGAACTTCGTGACGCGCTTGCTGAGCGTGTGCGCGGCGGGGTTGCCGCACCGGCCGCACAGCAGCGTCAGTATCGCGAGCTGGTACAGGTAGCCCTTGGTGCCGAAGATGATCATTCGGTCGGTTCCTTTCGGGGCGGCGGTGCCCGATGACGTGGTTCCGGTGAGCGGAGGAGTGCGCGCACCGCTCACAGTCTCGTGCACGACGGCACACCCGGCCGACGGGGCGGGGTCAGGCGCGCGGAACGCGCTCCAGGATGCCGCCCGCGAACACGTCGTACAACGGCAGGGTCTCCAGGTGGACGTATCCGATGTGGCAGTCGCACAGCTCCCGGGGGCAGGCCCGGGGGCGGAGGGCGGCACGGTAGGAGCCGTCGTAGAGGTTGCCCAGCTCGGTGGGGACGAAATGGCAGCGGCGCACCGTGCCCGCACCGTCGACCGAGAGGACCGACTCGCCGGTGCGGCACGGCATGCCCGCCGAGCGGTGCGGGTGCCGGCTGAACGGGAAGAGGGCGTCCAGCGCGGTCCACTCGGCGGCCTGCTCGTCCGTGTAGGTGTGTCCCTCGGCGGCGTTCACCCACAGATAGACATGTGGCGGCAGTTCCGCGCGCAGCCGTCGCGCATGCTCGAGGTGATCCGGAACGCCGACGATTCCGACGCTGAAACGAACACCGAGGTCGGACAGGGCGTGCGTCTTCGACAAGAAGCGTTCGTACGGTGTCTGTCCCGGGTGGTAGGTGCACCACAGGGCGAGGGCGTCGAGGTCCGCGTCCCTCAGCCAGTCGGTACGGCAGCTGAGATTGGTCTGGATGGCCACCCGCCGTATGTGCGGCTGGTGCGAGAGCTCCACCAGGGCGCGGCGGTACCAGGATCGCACCAGCCCCTCGCCCCAAGGGGTGAAGAGCACCGAGAGACGGTCGTCCTGCTGCTCGTGCGCCCACGTGGTGAACCGCCCCAGTGCCGTGCGGTCGGCGCGCAGTTGTGCCGTGGTGTCCCGCCGCTTCGCGAACGGGCAGTAGGGGCAGTCGTAGTCGCAGGAGGCGAGAGGTCCGCGGTAGAGCAGCGTCAGGTCCACCGGCCCTCACTTCGTCTCGTAGGCGGCCATCGCGTCGCGTACGGTCGGCGAGAAGAACTCGGGACCGATCGCGTCCGAGTGGGCGAGCCCCTCGGCGGAGAGCCGGAGCAGTTCCGGCCGGACCTCGTCGAGCCAGCCGCGGGCGGTGAGGACGTCCAGTTCCGCCGGGAAGTCGTCGTACGGATCCGAACCGAACCGCAGGCGGTAGTCGGCGACGGACAGGCCCTGCGCCTGGAGCAGTGACTGCAGCAGATGCCGCCGCCGTGCCTCGTCCTCGTCGACCCATCTCCCGTGCAGGGCGCGCGAGAAGCCCCGGGTGGACGTGTAGTCGTCGATGATGCCGCGGATCTCCCGCATCGACACGGCGTAGTCGAAGGAGTAGTGCAGCCGCGAGGTGTACGAGCGGGCGCCACAGCCCAGACCGATCATGCCGTCGGTCTGGCAGGCGTAGTCGTCCGGGCCCTGTGGCGGCGCGTCCGTCCGCCGGAACATACGCATCGACACCTGCTCGTAGCCGTGGGAGAGGAGATGGTCGCGGCCCTCGCGGTAGCGGCGCAGGCGCCGCTCGTCCCATTCCCGGTCGGCCGATTCCCGGTCGCCCGCGCGCGGGTCGGTGTGGCGGCCGAGACCGGTGAGCGGACGTATGTAGAGGGGGTAGAGGTAGATCTCCTCGGGGCGCCAGGACAGGGCCGCGTCGAGGGAGTACCGCCAGCTGCCGGCCGTCTGGCCGTCGATGCCGTAGATGAGGTCGATGTTCAGGACCGGGACGGCCGCCTCGCGTATGCGGGCCAGCGCTGCCTCGACATCGTCCCTGCGCTGCGGGCGTACGGCGGCGCGGGACTCCTCCTCGACGAAGCTCTGCACGCCGAGGCTGAGGCGCGTGGTGCCCCGCTCGGCCAGCACGGCCAGCCGGTCGGCCGTGGCCGTGGCGGGCGACGCCTCCACGGACAGCGGGACGGCCCGCAGGTCCACGCCCATCTCCCGCTCGGCGATGTCGCACAGCCGCTCCAGTTCGGCGGCCTCCAGGTAGGTCGGAGTGCCGCCGCCGAACGCGGCGTTCGCGAAACGCGGCGGCTCCTCGTCACCCAGGGCCTCGCGAACGGCGGCGGCCTGGCGCTGCACGGCGTCCAGGTAGCGGCCCGTCAGACCGTCCGGCGCGCCGATGCGGGTGAAGAGGTTGCAGAACCCGCAGCGGATCTCGCAGAACGGGATGTGCAGGTACAGCGAGAGCGCCTGTCGGGACTCGCCGGCCCACAGGTCCGCGAGCCGCGGTTCCGGGGCGAGCTGCCGGTAGGCGGTCTTGTGCGGATACGCGTACGTATAGCTCTGGTACGGGCGCGGCAGAGCGACGGAGGTGCCTGCGGAGGCTCCCTTGGAGGTGCCCTCGGAGATAACGGTCATGCGGGCGGCTCCAGGAAGAAGTGGCCGTAGGGCACGGTCCACACGGATTCGTGGCCGAGGCGGTGGCCGGTATGACCGTCGTCCCCGTAGGCGGTGCCGTGGTCGGAGCAGACGATCGCGAAACAGCGGCGGCGCGAACTCATCGCACCGAACAGCCGTCCGACGTGACGGTCGATGTACTCCAGCGCCGCAGCGTGGGTGAGGAGGCTGTCGCCCGCCTCACGAGTCGCGCCGGGGAGATGGAACCAGTTCGGCTGGTGCAGCGCGGAGGCGTTGAGGAAGAGAAACAGCCGCTGCTCCGGAGGCAGTTCGGAGACCGTCTTCTCGGCCTGCGCCACCTGCGCCTCGAAGGAGGTCGGAGAGGCCACGGAGAACTCCGGTTCCCAGTGGCTCTCCTGGAAGTAGCCGGGCAGGACGTCGCCCAGTGCGCCCTGCTTGTTGAAGAAGCCGACGCCGCCGATGCACACCGTGCGGTAGCCGTGCGCCGCCAGGGCGGACACGAGATCCGGATTCTCGAAGACGAAGGTACCGTCCGCCGTCGTCTCACTCCCCGCGAACCGGGCCGCGAACAGGCGCGGATGCGGCCCGGGCGCGGCAGGCGTGGGGAGGAAGCCCGCGAACATCGCCTGGTGGGAGGCGTAGGTGAAGTTCCCGGGAGCGTGCCGCTTCTCCCACCTGCCGCCCGGGAGATGGGCGGTGAGGTTGGGCAGCCGGCCGGCTGCCGCGAGTTCGACCGCCACGTCGTGGCGGAGCGTGTCCAGCGTGAGGAGCAGCAGGTCGTCCCGGCCCACCACCTCGTTCATGTCCGGGGTGCCGGTGGTGTCCGCGATACGCGTCGTTTCGGCTGTGGCCGGCGCAGGGCAGGGCGGGGGCGGTACGGGGCCGGGATCGGGATCGACATCAGGCTGTGGCATGGGCTGTCCTCGGCAGGTCGTGCGGTGACGCGGGCGGGCCGGGCTGCTCGGGCTGATCAGGTGGCGTGGACCGGCCGGGGCGGTGGGCGCGGTGGAAGGAGGCGGCCGTGGCAACCTGCGCGGCGTACGTGTCCATGCCCTCCGCCCCGCTGCCCGGCAGGCCGGTCAGGCGGGGGAGCAGGTCACCGAACGCGTTGACCTCGCCGACGGCGAAGCGGCGCCAGCCGATGGCGGGCAGCAGATCGACGCCGACGCACAGCGTGCCCGGGAAGCAGGCAGCGGCTCGCTCAGCGGCCTCGATGACCGCGGCCCACCGGTCACCCGCCAGCGCCCGCACGGCCGCCAGATCACCACGCGTCCCGCCGAGATGGAGATTGGTCAGGGGCGAGCGGCTGGTGCGGACCACGGCGTGCGTGGCCCGGCCGCCCACGACCACGACGCGCAGGTCGGCGGACCTGCCGCCGAGCGACGCCTTCGGCAGCCACCGTTCGACATGCAGCCCGTCGGGAGCCAGCGTGTCGACGATCGAAGCGATCTCCGCCTCCGTCGTGTAGCGGCGCACCCGCAGCGAGTTGTGCAGACGGCCGTCCGCGGTGCGTTCCACCGACGTCGTCGCACGGATCCGGCCCGAAGCGCTGGTCTCGATGGCCAGGACACCGGAGGCGGACGAACCGTGGGCGAGTTTGACGAAGACGCGCCGCATGCCCGCCTCGTCCATGAGGGCGCGTACGTCCGCCCAGTCCCGCACCGGAGGGACCTCACCGGAGGTGGGGGAGGGCGGCACCGGAACGCCCGCGCGGGCCAGCCGCTCGTGGCACAGCCGTTTGTCGAACATCACGGCCAGGTCCGTCGGGTCGTCGAGACGACGGCCGCCGCGCAGCGAGGCCACGCAGCCCATGAACCGGGCATACCAGCGCGCGGAACCCTCCACCCGCGTCGGATCGTCCGTTCCCCGCAGCAGGGCGTCCACGTCGGCGTTCTCACCGGGGGAGTCGAGGCGGACGAACTCGTCGTCGGCGAAGTCGTGTCCGCCGTCGCGCAGTACGTCGAGCCATTCCACGACCCTGGGCGTGCCGTGACCGGCAGCTTCGGCAGCCGCGGCGAACAGACTCACTCTGCGGTTGTCCCCGTTGGCGACGACCACCCACTTCGGCGATGCGTTCGCCGGTCCGGTACGGCGCATGCCGTTCCCCTCTCCTCGTCCCGTCCCCTCGTCCCGTCCTCGCGGCGCGGCGCTACTCGCCCACCGCGACGAACCGCCAGACCTCGCCGTCGCCGTCCTCGTCGGACTCGGCGTCGTCCGCGTCGATGTCGACCTCCACACCCGCGGGCCCCAGGGTCTCCAGCAGCCGTGTACGCAGGGCCGGACTGAGGTAATTGTGGTGCAGGTCGAGCTTCTTGAGGTGCGTCAACGGCTGACCTGTCAGCAGCGCCGTCGCACCGTCGTCGGTGAGCACCCCCATGGAGACGTCGAGTTCTTCCAGGCGTGCCACCACGGGTGCGGACGCGAGGGCCGCACAGATGGCGTCCTGGATCTCGCTGTTGTGCAGGGCGAGCCGGGTGAGGGAGGGCAGCCTGGTGCCCGTGAAGAATGGCTCGAGGTCCACGATGTCGGCGTCGCCGCCGTAGTCGGACGTGCCCAGCCACAGGTCGAGTTCGACGAGGGCGGGCAGGTCGCTGCTGGCGATGCCGCGCACCACCTCGGCGGGCATACCGCCGGTCTCGACGGTCAGTTTGCGCAGCCGCTCGTGACGGACGGCGGGGAAGACCAGCTGGTTGCCGCCGCGGACCCCGAACTCCTCCAGGTCGGGGAAGGCGTCGAGGAGCGGACCCATGTCGCCCTGGGTGATCCAGGAGATCTCGGCCTCCTCCATCACGATGTCGCCGACGAACAGGCCGCGCAGGGCGGGCAGCCGGTCACGGGCCGCCACCAGTGTCTCGATCACCTCGTCGGGAGCGGAGTCGTACACATCGCTCCACGCGCCCACGACCAGCGCCCGCACCTGCGTGGTGTCGACGAACTCCAGGAAACGGGCGAAGGCCTCTTCCCACTGCTCCTTGGAGTCATAGGAGTCCACCGAGATGTGCCACGCCACGGACCCGGGCGACGGGAGCGACGGCGCGTCGGGCATCGCGTCGTCGACGCCCGGAAAGGCGAAGGCCGGCAGGCCGTGGAACTCCGTGAAATGGTCACCGATGGTCATGGGCGCCTGCTCCTTCGTGCTGAGGTCGGTGGATCGGCGGTGGTGGGCCCAGATCCCGGCGCGCGCCGACCGCATCCAGGTACCGGAGTTCTACCAAGTCCCACTGACAACACCGTGGACAGGGGGCCTCCTGCGCTGCCCAACTGCCCTCCGGCGCAGGGCGGCGGCCCGTGCCTCTCGCCCGGCACATGCCACTTGACCTGCGGGCGAGGGCGATTGTCAGTGCCCGCCTCTACGGTCTTTCCCATGGCACACGGCGTGCCGCGGCGGGAGGAGACTCATGTACCGGCAAGGAGACGTCCTGATCGTGGGACTGGCCGAGAGCGCGGTGCCGGAGCACGCGGCCGATGCGGCGTCCGAGCCGCGTGACGGCCGTGGCAGGCTCGTGCTGGCACTCGGTGAAGTCACCGGCCACGCCCATGCGGTGGTCGGTCCGGGACGGTTGATGCGTGAGGCCGGCCTGTTCGGGCCGATGCTGCTGCACGTGCCCGACGGAGCCCGCGTCGTCCACGAGGAGCACGCGGCGATCTCGCTCCCCAAGGGCTGGTACCGAGTCGTCCGGCAACGGGAGTACGTGCCGGGCTCGGTGCGCCTGGTCGCCGACTGACGAGGAACGCACACGCGCCGCCCTGCAGGCGGGAATGCGACGAACAGGGCCCGGAGGAGCGGGCCGACGCGGACACGGCACCGGGGCACACCGCATCGGGGCGGACAGCGGAAGCGCGGTACCGGGCAGCACAGAGGGGGCGGCCCGGCACAGCAACAGGAGAACCGGGGAGAGGACGACGTTGATGGACCAGGGCAGTTGGCGGGCGACGGCAGCGGCGACAGGGCCGGGGGACCGGGCAGCGGCCGAGGAGGGCGTACGACTCGCCTACCGGGGAGTCGGCCTGGCCGAACCGGACCGCATCGTGTGGACGCACTCACCTCGTGAGGCGGTACGCACCCTCTTGGCGGCGGCGGCGGCGCGTGCGGACGGCGCGGAGCCGGACACCTTCGGCGCGAGTGTCCGCGACGCCGTGCTGAGCACGCCCTGGGCCGCCGAGCGGTCACGGCTGCACGCGCGACTGGGCCCGGAGGGGTGGAGCGGCCACTGGCGTGCCACGGGAGCGGGCCTGTGGGAGTCGACCCGCACTCTGGTCGACCGGGTGCGGGCGGGAATCGTCGACGAACTCGCCACCGACCGGCAGGAGGAGACACAGGTCCGCCTCCTCCTTCTGGACGCGGCACTGGGGCAACACGACGCGGCCTGGCTGTGCGCGTTCGACTCCGATGACGAGGGCCCCTTGGCCGGCCTGGCCGCGGTGGCGCGCAACGCGGGCTGGTGGTGGCCCTACGAGAAGGTGGCGATCGTCAGTGAGCGCCCCCTGACCCTGCACCGCGACGAAGCCGGACGCCTGGACCGCGGCGACGGCCCGGCGCTCGGCTACGCGGACGGGTTCGAGCTGTACGCCTGGCGAGGCATGCCGGTTCCACGCGACTTCCTCGACGAACTGACCAGGCTGACTCCCGAGCGGATTCGCGGCGAGGAGAACGCCGAACTGCGCCGGGTGATGCTGGAGTACTACGGCTACGACCGGTACCTGGACGAGTCCGGGGCGATCCCCGTCCACCGCGACGAGACGGGGGTGCTGTGGCGGGTCCAACTCGTCGGCGACGAGGACGTGGTGATGGTCGAGGTCGTCAACTCCACGCCGGAACCGGATGGTACGAGCCGAACCTACTGGCTGAGGGTGCCGCCCTCGACCCGCACGGCCCGCGAGGGCGTGGCCTGGACGTTCGGCCTCGGTGAGGAGGCGTACGAGCCATTGCGGCAGACCTGAGTACTGCAACCGCATCCGGTGGTCGCGGACTCGGCGTTCGTAGGGGGATCGGCGGGTCCGGGCCTGGCCGCGTCGCCGGCAACGTGACCAGGTCGGATGGTGCTCGTTCTGGTCACGCGGCCCGGGACCCGAACTACGACTCCGCTTCGGGCCTCAAGAATCTTTGGAGAAAACGCATGAGTGATGTGAGCATCGGCACCGGCAAAGTGGTCGTGAACAGGGCGATGTCGCTGGACGGCTTCATCGCCGGTCCCGGCCACGCCATGGACTGGATCGCCGAGTACCTGACTGCGGACGTGTTCCCGGAGGTCATGGCGGCCACGGGCGCCATGCTCGTCGGCCGGGGCACGTACGAGGTCGCCAAGCGTATGGCCGACCAGGACACCGCCTACGACGGGGGCGAGCAGTTCGTCCTCACCCACGAGCCTCCCGACGAGCCGGACCCTACCGTCACGTTCCTCACCTGTGATCTTGAGGAGGCCGTTGCCACCGCACGCAGCGCCGCGGGCGGCAAGAACCTGGAGATCCTCGGTGCTGACGTGGCCGCCCAGTGTCTGCAGCGCGGGCTCGTCGACGAGATCCTGGTGTATGTCCTGCCGGTGCTGCTCGGCGACGGTGTCCGCTTCTCGCCCCCAAGCCTCGACAAGATCGACCTGGAACCTTTCAGCAACATCCAGTCGGGCGCCGTCACGATGCTCCGCTTCCGGGTGCGAAAGTAGACGCGGCCTTTCAGGCACAGCTCGGCACGGTGGTCGAACCGGGCATGGAACCCCGCTGTCCACCCGGCCCACGACTTGACCTGCCCAACCTCAACGATTCATCGCACAGACACAACACCGAGCGCATCCGGCACCCGACACGGTAGATGCGGCGGCTGCAGTAAGCGGCATGGACCAGCCCTGGCCGCCGTAACGGAGCCCTTGCGATCACCCACGACGGCCAGGGTCTGGCTCTCTGAGGTCTGCGCGCCTGAGAGGGCGCGAGCGAGTCAGGAGAGCCAGTCGGCGTAGCGGGTGGGGGCAAGGTGAGCGTCCTTGTCGGTGAGGACGTCACCCTTGACGACGGCGAACATGCCGGCGGTGGGGTCGGTGACGACGGTACGGCTGTCGCCCTTGTGGGACAGGGTGATCCGGCCCAGCTCGTCCAGGGAGAAGATCTCGGGGCCGGCGATGTTGCGGATGCCGTGCAGCGGGGCGCCCGCGGCGACCTCCGTCACCGCGCTGGCCACGTCCTTGGAGGCCATCGGCTGGATCGGCGTGGCGGGCAACCGGACGGTGTCGCCGTCGGCGGTCCAGGACAGGACGGCGTCCATGAACTCCATGAACTGCGTCGCCCGGACGATCGAGTAGGGGATCGGCCCGGCCGCGAGGATCTTTTCCTGGAGCGCCTTGGCCCGGTAGTAGTCCAGCTCCGGCACCTGGTCCGTGCCGACGATCGAGAGGATGACGAAGTGGCCGACGCCGCCCTTCTGGGCCGCGGCCAGAAGGTTGTCCATCGAGGTCTGGAAGAAGGCCGGGGAGGCTTCGTCGAAGGTCGGGGAGTTCGTCAGGTTGACGACGACGTCGACTCCCTTCACCGCCTCCTCCAGTCCCTTGCCGGTGATGACGTCGACTCCGGTGGACTGCGAGTGCGGTACCGCCACGTGCCCCGCGGCGTTCAGGTTCTTGACGACCTGCGACCCGATCAGTCCGGTACCGCCGATTACTGCGAACTTCATGACATGCCTTTCGTCGGGGTGTGTGCGCAATATGGCACAAGAACACTTATTGGGCGCGGCAAGGAACAGTGCCCACATCGGCCGAAGACGGGCGGCGTCAGCAGCCGTCGACGAACGTGACCGTCTCGTCGAGCGGCGCCCGGCCAGTACCGGCGTGATCGACCGCGCCGTCCTCGAATCCGATCGACATGCCGCAGAAGAGCATGAGTTCGGCCGCGGGTGACACGACCTCCGCGACGCTCCTGTGGAACTTCGCCCATGCCATCTGCGGGCAGCTGTGCAGCCCTTCGGCGCGCAGCAGCAGCATGACGGTCTGCAGCCACATGCCGACATCGGCCCATTGGGGCGAGCCCATGCCGCGGTCGATGTAGCAGAACAGGGCGGCGGGCGCACCGAAGCAGTCCCAGTTCGCGGAAGCGGCCCTCTGGCGCGCCTCCAGGTCCTCGCGCGCAATGCCGAGTGCGCCGTAGCGCTGCTCGCCGAAGGCGGATCGGCGTTCCCGGTACGGGGACTCCAGCGCGGGCGGGTACTGCTCGTACTCCGGCTCGTCCCAGGGGTCACCTGCGGCCAGGCGCTCGCCGGCGCGCTTCTTGACCTCGGCCAGCGGCGCGCCGGTCAGCACGTAGGCGTGCCACGGCTGGATGTTCGATCCGGACGGCGACCGGGCTGCGGCGGACAGGACGCGCTCCAGAGTCTCCCTCGGGACCTCCCGGTCGGTGAACCCGCGCACCGCTCGTCGGCTCGTGACCGCCTCGTAGACGTCCATGATCGCCTGCGTCTCCAATCTGCTCGCCGCATCAGCTTCGGTTACGATCGAGATAGTATCACTCAATACCATCTCGTGTTTAACTATCGCCGAGTACGAATTCTCTGCCCCCGGCTCCCCGCCTCGGGCACCGCACCTTGGAGAAAGCCCATGGCCACGCTGCTGCACATCGACTCGTCCGTGCTCCCCGGCGAGGCGTCCTCGTCCCGTTCGGTCGCGGCCGCCTTCCGCAACGCATGGGAGGAGCAGCACCCGGAGGGCATAGTCGTCTACCGCGACCTCGCCGCAGACCCTGTCCCGCACATCACCGCCGACGCCTGGTCCGCCGGTTACGCCGCCCCGTCCGAGCGCACGCCGGAGCAGTCCGCCGCGTTCGCCGTGCGTGAGAAGCTCATCGAGGAACTGGAGCAGGCGGACGCCGTCCTGATCGGGGCACCCATGTACAACTTCTCGATCCCGTCGACCCTCAAGGCGTGGCTGGACAATGTGCTCCTGCTCGGCCGCACCGCGGGCGAGACCCCCTCGGCCCAGGGCACCCCGGTCATGGTCGTCGCCAGCCGCGGCGGCTCCTACGCGCAGGGCACCCCGCGCGAGGGCTACGAGTTCGTACAGAACTACCTGGAGGCCGTCCTCAAGGGCACCCTCGGCCTGGACCTCGACTTCATCGTCCCGGAACTCACCCTGGCCCCCCGCAACCCGGCCATGTCTGAACTGATCCCCCTCTACGAGGCCTCCCGCAAGCGCGCCTTCGAGGACGCGACCACCAAGGCGAAGGAACTCGCGGAGCGCTTCGCCGCGTAACCCTCGGGCTCTGGGTGCCGCGCAACCTCCGCGCCCTGGACGCCGTGTGACGCCTCGCCCCGGGACCTCACACGGTGTCCTGGTCGCCTGCGCCCTCTCGGAGGGTGACGGTGGAGCTCGGTCTCCGTCGGCGACGAAACCCTGACCGCCGCCCGCGGTCAGGGGGCGCGACGGTGACCGCAGCTCTCAAGGCCGGGTTCGCCGCGAAGGCCGCATGACGCGAAGTGTGGCCACGCGGCAGGCAACCGGTACGCGGGCGCGCCTACGCCCCGCCGCCTGCGGGATGGGCGAACCGGGTCAGCAGTTCCGTCAGCTGCTCGGGCTCGCCGGGCCCGAGCTCGGTGACCAGACGCTCAGCCAGCGGCTCCGCCGACACATGAGCTGCATCGAAAAGTTCGACGCCCTGAGGCGTGATCTCCACCGCCCGCACCCGCCGGTCCCCCGGAACGGTCTTGCGTACGGCCAGCCCCTTACGCTCCAGGTCGTCGACGACCCGCATGATTCCCGCCTTGTCCGACCCCGTCGCCGCCGCCAAGTCCCGCTGCACTGTGGGCCCGCGGTCGACCAGCACGATCAGCACGGCAAAATGCCGCAACTCGATGCCGAGCGGCCGCAGCGCCTCCTCCATCACCGCGGCCGCGCGCCAGTGCGCCCGGCGCAGCAGCAGGCCGAGAGCGAAGGGCGAGGCATCCCCGGGGCGGTCGGTCACACGCGAGGTGGTGGTTCTGCGAGGAACGTCGGCGGTCATGAGGCCACATTACCGCCATCTATTCGTTCGATACGGTCTCATTTGAAACTAAATGTGGCTGCCTCTACTGCCGCCCTGTTCCCTCACAGGGAGCCGGAGGTGAGTCACCAGGAGTCGCGATCGAGGCCGATGTCGACGGCGACGGGCAGGTGGTCGCTGCCGGTGGCGGGCAGAGTCCGGACGTTCGTCACGGTCGCCGAGCGGGCCATGACGTGGTCGATCCGGGACAGGGGGAACGAGGCGGGCCAGCTGAAGGCGAAGGCCTGCCCTGCCGAGTCCATCCGCGAGGTGACCGGGTCCAGGCCCCGGTCGTCCACCGTGCTGTTGAGGTCACCGAGCAGGATCACCCTGTCCAGTTTCTCAGCGGCGATGGCCGCACCCAGCAACCCGGCACTCTCGTCCCGCCGGCCCGAGCTGAGACCGTTCCATCCGAGGCGGACCGAGGGCAGGTGGGCGACGTACACCGCGACATCGCCCCACGAGGTACGTGCCGTGGCTCGCACCCCGCGGCTCCAGCCCTCCTCGATCCCCTCCGGCCTGATGTCCACAAGCCGGACGGCCGACAGGGGGTACCTCGACCACAGCCCGACCGTCCCCTCGACCGCGTGGTACGGGTAGTCCGGTGCCAGGGCTTTCTCGTAGGCAGGCAGCGCGGTGGCCGTCAGCTCTTCCAGCGCGACGAACTCCGGAGCGGCTTCCATCAGGGCGCGTGCGGTGCCCGCAGGGTCGGAGTTCACGTCACTGACGTTGTGCTGGACCGCTGTGAGCTGGTGCTCGCCGCCGTCCTCGGCGAAGAGCCGCCCGCCGAACAGATGCCCCCACACGGCCGCAGGGAGCAGCACGACCACCGACGCGGTGGCCGAGCGGCGCAGTACGGCCAGAACCAGCAACAACGGAACAGCCAGGCCGAGCCAGGGCAGGAACGTCTCCAGCAGACTGCCGAAGCGGCCCACCGTATTGGGCACCGCGGAGTGGAAAGCCAGCAGGGCGGCGGTCAGTACGGCGAGCGACGCGAGCACACGCCCACGCGCCCAGGGCGACCGGCTTTCCGCGTCCGGGCCCCGACGGCGCCGATTGATGCGCCGACGCCACCGTGGGAGCGCCTCAGCTCTCGACGCCGTCGCCGCGCTGCCGTTCGCCGCCCGCTCCACCAAGTCCCACCCGTCTGCCCGGAATCGCCCTCGCCCCACGTCATGAGCGGGACGTGCCCGTAACGACGCACGGCACGGTGATCAGGTTCCCCACCGCGCGACACGCTGAGAGCTCGTGTCCGAGATACCGGCCCGACTGGCGCACGCCGACAGGCCCGCCGGAGCGGAGAACTCCGACGGGCCTGCGAGCAGGTACCTTGGCGGCGTCCTGTCGTTCAGAGACGGCCGCCGCTGAGACGGGAAAGCGGGCCGCGCTGCCGCAGACCGGCGCGGCGGCCCACGGCGTAGGAGCCGAGGACCACCGTTGCGGTTCCCGCGCCTGCGGCGACCGCCACGACCTTCCTGGCTTTCAGGAGAGTCCAGGCCAAGCCGGCCTTCCCGACCGTCTGCTGGGCAGCGGTGGAGACGGTGCCCTGCACTGTCCTGGCCGTTTCCTTGGCCTTCTGCGACGCGGCTCCGCCGAGGTTCACCAGGGCTTCCCTGCTGCCACGGCCGACAGCCCCGGCAGCGTCCCCGGCACTCTTCACCGCCTCGGTGGCAGCCTTCTGTGACTCCTTAGCCGGCGCTGTGGCACCTTCGGTCACGGTGTTCTTCGCCGCTCGCGCGTTCGCGGTGGGCGACTGTCCGTTCGTCGTTTTACTGTTCGCTCCAGCCATGAAACCCGGGTATCCGCCTCCGCGTTCGGCAAACGGGAATTGTGTTCTACGGCTTCACACCGATCCCGTACCGAGCACATGTGTGCGCACCTGCGGGAGGCGATCCGCAGACGCTACGGGGGCTTTGGGAAAGTCCGGGCGGCTCGGGCGGACGGCACCCGGAGCCTCCACCGGTAAGAGAGGTGGGCCATATCGGCAGGGGGTGCGGTATCGGCCGGTGCTCCGTGCGGCGGTGGTCTTCTGGGTGTCGGGCCGCAGCGCGTCGGGCCGCATTGGGAGGCCTGACGCGTGGACGGTCTCGCCAACCGGCAACCTGGACAAGACGGTTCGGGCGTTCGACCCGCACCAGGTCCTGCTGCTGCCCCCGTCGCTGGACGACTGGCTGCCCCAGGACCATCTGGCGGACCATCTGGCACGGTTCATCGACGAGCTGGTCGACGAGGTACTCGATCTGGGCAGGGGTCGAAAGTGGATCTTGGGCGCGAAGTGCCTGAACGCTTCAACCGGCCAGTGAGCGGCGGGGTATGGTCGGCCGCCGAGGGGGAAATTGATGACGTCAGGCACATCGAACCTGTCCGGCACGCCGAGTACGTTCTCTATCGGGGGTGACTACCGGGTATCCCGGCTCGGTTTCGGCGCCATGCGCTTGCCGACCGGGCCCGGCTCCGACCGGGACGCCGCCATCGCGGTGGCCCGGCGTGCTGTCGAGCTGGGCATCACTCTGATCGACACCGCCCACATGTACGGATGGGGAGCCAATGAGGAACTCCTTGCCGAGGCCCTGCACCCGTACCCGGACGGCCTGCTGATCGCCACCAAGGCCGGGATCACCCGGTCCGGCCCTGACGGGTGGGCGCACGACGCACGGCCGGAGAGCCTGCGCGCGCAGGTCGAGCAGAGCCTGTACCGGCTCCGTACCGAGTGCGTCGGCCTGCTCCAGCTGCACCGGATCGACCCGATGGTCCCCCTGGCCGAACAGATCGGCGCACTCCGCGAACTTCAGCAGGAGGGAAAGGTCGGACACATCGGGCTGTCCGAGGTCACTGCCGAGCAGCTCGCCGAGGCCCGGCAGACCGCTGAGATCGCGAGCGTGCAGAATCGCTATAACCTCCTCGACCGAGAGCACGAGCCCGTCCTCCATGCCTGCGAGGCCGCGGACATCGCCTTCCTCCCCTGGCAGCCAGTCGCCGCCGCAGCCTCCGGCCCGACACCCGCGGTACACGCCGTCGCCACCGAACTCGGCGCCACCGCACCCCAGGCCCTGCTCGCCTGGCTGCTCGCCCGGTCCCCGGTCGTCCTGCCCATCCCCGGGACCAGCTCGCTTGCCCACCTGGAGGAAAACCTCGCCGCGGCAGACCTCCAACTGACCGAATCCCAGCGGCAGCGCCTCGACCGTACGGCGTTGCCCGCGTAGGGCGTACATCCAATGTGCTGGTCGCAGCCCCTCGTTGATGGCTGCGACGAGCACGGTCGCCTCGTGGTGCACCTGCTCGGTACGACAAACGCGACTGCATATTCATCGGCGCTCTCACCGTCACCGTGATCCGGCTCCGCGACACCGCCCAAGAGCCATCAGAAACGACCTGGTGCAGGTCGTTCAGGAAAGTGATCAGAGCAGTGGCGAGTTCGGCCGGTGCGTCCTTGGGGACCAGATGATCGGCTCCGGGAATCGTTCGAAGTCTGGCTCCCGGGATTCGGGCGGCGAGTTCCCTCTCCAGCTCGCTGCCGGCTGCCGGGCAAAGGGACGCCGACCGCGACGGGTGGCCCACGGAGCGCACCGATCGGAAGCGAACCTCCGTCACTGAGCGCTCGCGCCAGAAAGAGTAGCTGTAGCAGAGCGTACGGTCCGCTACGCTGTATTCATGGAGCAGAAGCAGATCAATGTGCGGGTGGACGCAGAGACCCACGCCGGCATCGAGGCACGGGCCAAGGCGGCAGGCATGTCCGTGCAGTCGTATGCCAAGCAGGTACTCGCCGACGAGGGCAACGATCTGCGACACAGGTTTCTCACCGCGGGTGCGCACTTCGCGGATGCCTGGGCCGACACCTTCGCCGAGGAGTTCGGAAACGCGGAGACCGCCGACCACGGGCCGGCGGCCGCCGCGTGATCGTACGGATCGACCGTGCGTGGCTCCTCGACCTCGCGCACCGGCACCTGCCCTCCGACCCCGACGTCACTGATTTCGGCACACTCCAGGCCGCGACCTGCCGGCACGCTGACGAGGTGATGGACACGCCCGTCTACACCGAGGCGCACCACCGGGCGGCCGCGCTCATGCACCAGCTGATCCGCTGCCCGGGACTCGCGCACTCGAATGAACTGTTCGGCGCGGTCGTCGCGGCGTCCTACCTGACAGTGAGCGGCGTCATCGTCGACGTGCAGCCCAAGCAGGCTGCCGCTCTCGCGGCCCGAATCAACCGCGACGGCCTGGACGTGCGCCAGGTCGGTGACGAGATCAGGTCCTGGATCGCCCGGTGACCATCGCACCGTCCTGCCGGACGGCCGCCGGGGTGTTCCTGAACAGCAATCCCCTCCGTTCGTGAAGGGCGTATCGGCCCACGGCGAGGTGATCAGTGAGTACCGCAGGTCACCCTGGGTTCGTCGCCGCCCGCTGGGCACGGGGGTTGGAAAAGGCGGTAGGAGTCGATTCCGGTCTCGATGAGGTTACTGCTGGTCGGCGAGTGTGTGCTGATCGAGTCCGGCCCGCAGATCGTCCAGGTCGGTGGTGGTGAACTTCCACCCCACTCAGCGTTCCGCGACCGCCGACTCGAGCAGGGACAGGGTCCGGTTGTCCGCGTCCACGTCTGCGCGGACGCCGAGGGGCAGTGGCAGGTTCGGCGAGGTGTGGCCGAAGTCGACCTGGGCGAGGACGGGGATGTCACGCTGCCCCAGGACGTCGAGCACAACGTCACGCAGACCGATCTGGTCTCCGCCGTCCTCGTAGGGCGTGACCTCACTCGGGATGCCGACCACCATGCCCGCGATCCGGTCCAGCACACCGGACAGCCGCAGGGTATGCAGGTCGCACCAGATCCGCGTGACCGGCCGCTGTACCTCTTCCCAGAACAAGACGGCGCCGTCGAACCGGTCGGCGGCCAGTGCGAATGGTGTCGACTGCAACTGGACCAGGCGGTTCAGCAAGCCGCCGACCAGTGGTCCCTGCGCGCGGCCCGGCTGCCAGGTTTCCCAAGTCTCCCTTGCCGGCAGCATGCCAGGCGCCTCGGCCTTGGTAAGTACACGGGCGTAGAGGTCGACGAGTTCGGACCGACGGGCCTCGTCGCCCAACGTGTACCAATCGCTGCCGAAACCGTGGGTCACGATGTCGGCGTGGAAGCCGACGAGGCCGGTCTTGGCGTACAACGCCATGTGCAGCAGCGAGATGTCGCTGTAGCCGAGGATCGGCTTCGGGTCGGCCCGGACCGCATCCAGATCGATCAGATCGAGATAACCAATCGTCGCCTGGCCGCCGGTGTGCGCGACGACGGCCCGTACCTCCGGATCCCGGAGCAGCGCATTGAGCTCGGCAGCCTGCTCCGCCGGAGCGCCCGCCGCCCACCAGCGGCTCCGCGCGGGGTCGACCATCGGGCTGACTCGCACGCGGAAACCCATCCGCTCCAATATCGCCACACCGCGAGCGAGCAAGGGCTCCTCACCGGGCTCGAGCTGGCCCGAGGGCGCGGTGACAACCACGAGATCGCCGGAACGCAGCGCACGGGGACGACGGATCGCAGGCATAGGGCCTCCTTGTTGATCGATCTTGTTGATAGGCGATAGCGGACAACCACGCAGGCACCGTTGATATTCCGCCTCCTCGACGCGATCAAGCCAGGCCCCGGAAGCCCGACAGGAGGCCGACGGTCGCCGACCACCTCCACGCTGACATGACGGTGACCGGCCTCGGGACTGGTGAAGTCGCATGTCGATGCGTCGCGTATTCGTCAGCGGAGGCAGGTTCTCGTCCTGAGGGTGTGACAGACAGTGATCTTTGGAAGCCTTGCCTTCGCTGTTCGACCGCGCCTCGTGACCGCGAGGCTCCGCTTACTCAAGGTAGAGAGCTGCCAAACGTGGCAGTCGGCGAGTCATTTCGCCCTGGTCGTCGAAGTCGAAGTCCCAAGCGTGGTCCAGCTCCGGGTATCGGATGGTGAACGCGTCGTCAGGGAGTTGCTTACCGGTCGCCGTGACGTGTGCGTTCCAGACGACGCTCAGCGTCTCCTCACAATCGAGATCGATTCCGTCGGCCGCTGAAGCTCGCACGATGGGCACTTCTGCGAGGGCATCGGGGTCAGCGACTACGCGCTCGAAGACCTCGCGTCCCTGCGCGATCAACCAACCGCGGAAGTAGTCGAAGCCGTCGTCAGAGCATCCACCGTTGATCACGTAGGCAGCGGCCCACAGAGGATTCGTGTAGGAGTCGGCCATCAGGTCCCACAACACCTGCTGAGCGGCAACGATCTCCTCGGCCGGGTGTGTGGACAGCAGTGAGGTTGCCCGGCGGGCAACCGCTTCTCCGTCGTTCGGGTTGGACGTCTGGTTGCGGGCTGACTCGATGAGCTGCCAGAACTGCTGTTTGTTCATGGCGCCAGAGCATGCCACCTGGTACTGACACCGCGCCGACCACGAGAGGTCGGCCGGCCAGAGCACCCAGGTCGCCCCGGTCAGCGTGTGTGGTCGCCGGGGGCGTATCGGCTCCAGGTTCCTCCGGCTTCGGTGACCAGTCGGGTGGCGGTCTTGTCGTGGTAGCCGAGTGCCTTTGCGATGACGGGTGCCGGGGCCTGGAGGACGAGGTGCCGGATTGCAGAGGTCCTTCCGCGCTGCGGTGGGACGCCCCCTTTGCGGAGGTGGTCTTGCAGGCTGGCAGGGTTCATCGGTTGCCCTGGTTGGCGGCCGGGGAAGAGCCACCGGGAGCTTCTGCTGCTGGCGCAGGTCAGGTGCTGGTGAGAACGGAGGTAGGAACGCATCAGGTCGGCAACGGGCTCCGGGAGTGGGGACGGCGGGTCTCCGAGGCGGACGGTGACGGTGGTCCCGTCGTCGGTGACGTCGTCGAGGGTGAGGCCGACGATGCGGGTGACGGATTGTGCGTAGAGGAGAACGAGAGCTGCGGCGACGCGAGTCCGCTCGGGCAGGGAGTCGTCGTTGAGAGCCCGCCGGAGCATGACCAGGCGGCGGTGCTGGTGCAGCGGTGCCTGGTCCTGGTTGATGACCTGGGGCGGCAGCGTGAGCCGAGGCATTCGGCCGGTCCTCATGCACCAGCGCAGGAATGTCTGTGCCGGGCGCCGGGTAGCCAGCTTCTCTGTGTGCCAGGCGTCCAGGTCGGCCTGTCGACAATGCTCGATGGTGCCGCTTCGGTCGGCGAGCCAGGCGAGGAAAGCGCCGGCCTGAGTGATTTCCTGCTTGACCTGGTTGGTCTGTGAGCGGCCCAGCGGACTCTTCTCCGCTTTGGCTCGGAGGCGTCGCATCTGGTGCCAGGTGGCGAAGTGGTGCAGGAGCCGACGGTGTTCAGGTTCCTCAATGATGATGAGTCGTTCGGTCAGCCAGCGCTGGTAGAGCATGAGCTGTCGATCGACGCGTGGGAGGACTCCGCTGTCTATCAGCAGGTCTCGCAGGTGGACGACGGTTCGCCAGGGCGTTTCCTGGTGCAGTCCTTCGTGCGTGAGGGGGATGGCACCGGTGGCCAGGCCCAGGAGGAGACGGACAATGTTCGGATTGCGGAGCCAGATCAGTCGGCTCTTGGGTCGGTCCATCTCCAGCAGGGTGGTGACCAGCGGCAGGAGTGAAGGGGCAATACGGCCGGTGCCGTCGTCGAGGAGGCGGGTGAGCGTGTCGGCCAGGGTGCAGCGCTCGCACAGGCGTCTGCCAAGCAGAAGTCCCTCGAAGCCGCAGCGGTCGCAGAAGAAGTCGCGGGTGATGTCCGCGCAGTCGCGGCAGACCGGTGTGCCGTCAGTGTCCCGTCCGGGCAGCAACCGGTCGGTTCCGCAGCCAGGGCAGTGACCGCGCACGCGCATCGCGCGTGCGTAGCACGTCCGGCAGATCGGACCGTCCGACCAGTGGGCCGACTTCGCGGCCCGACGGCCGCAGCGTGCGCAATCGCGGATGTGGTTCCGCTCGTACTCCTCCGGGGTCATCGCTCACCCTTCGGTAGTCAGGCGGACACGCTTGGGCCGGCGAGCGGTCAGGTCGATCGGAACGTCCTCTCCAACCGTCCGCCGAGCCGGGAGGTTCTGGGCTGCGGTGGCGATCAGGTCGGCCGGGGTGCAGTCGAGGATGTCGCAGAGCGTGGCCAGCACGGGTAGCGACAACCGTTCCGGGGTGCCGGAGACCAGGCGGTGGACCTGCGAGATGGACAGGGTGATGCCGCGTTCGGTCAGGTGCGGCATTAGCTCCCCGACGGTGAACATGCCGCGGGTAGCCATCAGTTCACGCAGGCGCCACCGGTAGCTGATCTGGCGTGACATCACGAGGTCCTTCCCGGCCGCAGGGCGGCCTCGATGGTGGCGTCCAGGACACGGCGCAGGGATCGTGTGCGGAAATCGGAGGAGACACAGGTGTAGATCGCGGTGGTGGAAGCATGGTCATGGCCAACCTGCTGCTGGACGAACAGTGGATCGTGGCCGTCCTCGATCAGGTGGGTGATGTAGGACCTGCGCAGTGAGTGGAACTCCAGCGCGAGGTCCAGGCCGATAGCGTCGCGGTAGGTGGCGAAGCGGGAGTCCAGCCGCTGAAGCCCGACCCGCGGGCCTCGCTCGGAAGGCCACACGGCGGGGCCGGTCGAGTGCCGCATCCCGGGCCGGAGCTCGCTGATCCATTCCTCGACCGCTGGGTGTCCAGTGCCAGACGGTCAGCACGCTGCGGCGCTTGGGCGGTGAGCCCTTCTTGGCCTTGCCGTAGCGGACGAGCAGGGTGCCGTACTCGCCGAACTCCCGGCCCTCGGGGTTGCGGCCGAAGTCGGTCAGATCGAGCATGCGGGACTCGTTGCGCCGCAGACCGTAGGCGTACGTGGTCTTGAACAAGGCAGCGTCGCGGAAGGCCGGCAGCCAACCCTTGCGGCCCTTGCCGCGGACACGCAGGACCTCCTCGTCGGCATGGTCGAAGAACGCTTCCAGCTCGGGCCGGGTGAACGCCCGCCGTTCCGGCTCGCCCTCGGCCTCGTCCGCATGCGCGGCCGCGTTCCACTCGTAGACCACCTGCACCGGATGCGTACCGAAGTGCCGCAGGCATTCGTCGGCCCAGCCGTAGGCCGGATTGGTCAGGAAGTCGCAGAACTGGCGTACAGAACCTTGGTAGTTGCGCAAAGTGGAGCGGACGCACCCGTGCACAGCCCGCAAGTCGGCCGACCACTCGTCGACGTGCTGCGGCGTCCATTGCCAGGGCATCGCATTGGCGTGGCGAGTGAAGGCCCGGACCGTACGCTCTTGAACGCCGGCGTATCCCGGCGAGAGATTCCGGGCGAGCTGCTGATTGCGCCACCCCTTCACCATCGCCTCGAAGACCTGCTCGTCCGGCCGCAGCAGGGCCAGACCATCGACCAGGTGCAGCCGAGCGGATCCCGGCACGAGGCCGTTTCCACCCATCCGTCATCACTCTCCGTCCATCGCATCTGATGCGAGAATTTCGCATCAGATGCGACGAGGAGACGTCTTTGCAGCTCAGTAGCTCGATGGAGTGAAGTACCGACAGCGAACCCTCGTCGGCCGATACCTTGGTCCCACTCGACATCGAGGCCACCACTCCTGCTAGGGAAGCTCATTCGGTGTTCGGAGCCGACTTCCAGGACGAGTGTCGCGCATTCGCATCCAATGCAATTAGCGTCGGTAGGAACATCGGTACAGCCGTTGGCGCTGAGAACGGTCATGGTCGGCCAGCACATCGGCTGGAGGCTCCGCCGGGGTTCGCGGAAAGATCGCCAGGCCGGTGCCAGTGCTGGCTGCGGTCCGGTCGTGCCGGTGGAGTTTCTGACTGATGAGCAGGCTGAGGCGTACGGGACGTTCGCCGAGGAGCCGACCCGCCCCGAGCTGGAGCGGTTCTTCTTCCTGGACGACGTCGACCGCGATCTGATCGCGCGGTGGCGCTCCACGCATCACCAACTGGGCTTCGCGCTCCAGATGTGCGCGGTGCGCTACATCGGCCAGTTCCTCCCGGACGGCCCGCTCGACGCCCCGTGGCCGGTGATCGAGCACCTGGCCGCGCAGCTCGGCATCGAGGACCCGTCGGTGGTGGAGTGGTACACCGAGCGGCCGAAGACGGCGTAAGAGCACGCGTGGGAGATCAGGGACGCCTACGAGTACCGCGAGTACGAGGATGCGGAGTGGTCGCGGCGGTTCCGTACGTTCCTGCACGGGCGTGCGTGGACGCATGCCGAGGGGCCGAAGGTGCTGTTCGACCACGCGGTGGGGTGGCTGCGCCGCAACCGGGTGCTGCTGCCGGGGGTGAGCGTGCTGGCCCGGCAGGTGTCGGAGGTGCGGAAGGTCGTGGACAGGCGGCTGCATGCCACCGTCGCGGGAGCCGCACGCCGCGCGGATGCGGCGCTGCCCGGTGACCTGGTGGCGACGCTGAAGACGCCGGAGGGCTCGCGGTTCTCGGAGCTGGAGCGGCTGCGCCGGCCGCCGATGCGGACGACCGGGACGGCGTCTGCCCGCGCGCTGGAGCGGGTGGACGAGATCAGCGCGTTCCAGCTCGGTCGGCTGAAGCTGTCGCAGATCCCGCCGAACCGGATGGCGGCGCTCGCCCGGTACGCGCTGGGGTCGAAGGCGGCGTTGCTGGAGCGGGCGTCGGAGCCGAAGCGCACGGCGATGCTCACCGCGGTGATGCGGCACCTGGAGGCGAAGGCGATCGATGAGGCCCTGGACCTGGAGGCAGTCGAGGAACACGGCACCGACATGGACGGGGCCGCGCTGTGGGCGGTGCTGGAGGAAGTCGCCCCGCGCGCCGCCGTGGTGACCGCGGCGGCCACGGTGGTCTCGCTGGTGCCCGAGGACGAGGGCTCGGCCGAGGTCGCGATGCGGGCCGCGCTCGCGACCCGGTACGCCCGTTCCTGTCACTGCTGGGCGAGTCGAAGGCGCTGGACGCGGCGAGCGCCGGCAAGCGGGTCCTGGCCGGGGTCCGCGGCCGGCCAGCGCTGGCGCGGCGGAAGGTGGGCGTCAAGCCGCTGCTGCCGTGCAAGGTGGACGACAAGCTCGTGCCGCCTGCGTGGCGCACGGCGGTCTACGCCAACCCGGACCTGCCGCAGGGCGCGGTCGACCGGGACGCGTACGTGGTGTGCGTGCTGGAGCAGCTGCACCGGGCCCTGAACAACCGTGACGTGTTCGCCGCCCCGTCGCACCGCTGGTCCAACCCGCGGGCCCGCCTGCTGGAGGGCCCCGAGTGGGACACCGTGTGCGAGGACGTCCTGGCGGCCCTGAGTCTGGACATGCCCGTCGGGGAACACCCGGCGGAGCTGATGCGTGGCCTGGACGCTGGATGGAAGCAGCTCCTCGCACGCCTCGAAGAGGCCGGACCGGCCGCGAAGGTCACCATCGAGGTGCAGGACAACGGGCGGGCGAAGCTGAACGTCGACAAGTTCGGCGCCCTCGGCGAACCGAAGTCCCTGGCCTGGCTGCGGCGGCGGGTCGAGAAGATGCTCCCGAAGATCGACTGGGCGGCGGCTGCGAGGACGGCGAAGAACATGGCGCCCATGCCCTGCGGGTCGTAGATCCCGGTGAGCGGGCCGGTGAGGAGTTCGAGCTGGACCCCGGCGTCCTGGAGCTTGCCGGACAAGGTCATGAGCTCGGCCGCGTTCCTCGCGAGGCGCTTGAGCTCATGGACGGTGAGCACGACTTCCTGGTCGGGGGCGGCTTCCTTGATGTCGTATGCCAGCTTCAGTGCTTTCTCCAGCTCCGGCCGGGTCTTGACCCGGGTGCTGATCTTCTCGGAGAAGATCCGCTTGCAGAGGGGTTCGAGCGCGTCGAGCTGGGACTGCAGTTCCTGGGTGGCGGTCGAGCATCGGGCGTAGCCGATGCGGATGGGTGCGGCGGCCGGCGCGGCCGGGGTCTGCTCGATCGGCGGGCCCGCCTTCCGCGGCCGGCCGGGGCCCCGGTCCTCGGGGACGAGGGCGTCGAGTTCCTCGCGGAGCGCGGGCACCAGGGTGAACCGCGGCGTGTGGTACTTCGTCGCCGTCTTGCCACCGCGGGTGCGGCACGGACTCCCGGCGGGAACCTCGCACTTGGGGCAGTGATGTCGTTCTACCGCGTTTGCTGCTTGATCGGTGTCAGATCCACGCGATCAGTGTGTCAGAACTGGTTCGCAGAACACCTTGGTTTTGACAGGGGTTTCGCGAATGGCGACCTGCGCAAACGTGATCGCCGGAGGGGGTCTCGCAGAACTCTCGCATCTGGATCATTTGTGAGAACGGGGGCGCGTGGGGTGCTGCCCGCCCTCCATACGTGCAGCAGGGCTGCTGACGAACGGTCGTGCGGGTGGACGCGACCGCCAGACCGTGACATCGCTGGCGCCAAGTGAACCGTGCCCGGCACAGAGGCCATTTTGAACCTTGGCGCCCCACCAGCAACGACGAATGCGAGTCATACCGGGAGTACGACGTGCAACGTGAGCACCTACGCATCCCCACTGTCCATTGCCAGGATCAATTCGAACTCACTGTGAGCTACAACAAGAGTCGGGCTCAACTCCATTGATCGCCCGCCGGTCTGTGTGATGCGGTGCGTGTCATGGTCACCGAAAAGGGAGGGCGGTGACATGCCGGGCCCCCGAAACGACCAGTCGGGGGACTTCATCACAACATCACAAGGGGGAAGTCTTGCCTCCACTCGTCCAGCGCCGCCAAGGCTGCGCTGACCAGCACCGTCGTCATAACAGCTCTGCTCATCCCGACGGCCGGTTCCGCGACCGCCGCGACTACGCCGACCCAGGCGCGCGATACGACGGCCGAAGCTGCCGATAGCTTCGACGCGAGGTGCCGGAGCCACAGCCGCACCTACGTCCTGAAGAAATATTACTGGGGGCCCGCCGTGTACACGCTGCGATGCGGCACCAGCACGTGGGGCTGGAAGCACATCAAGGCGAGGCACGGCTGGAACGCTACGATGGACAGGAAGATCAACGCCGCCATCTGGTCCGGTTCCCCCAATGGTCGGGGCGGCTTCTCCGCCTACACCGCTCAGTGCCCGAGTGTCGAGAAGTTCCGCACCATCATCGGCACTCCTGCCGGGCGCAACGATCTCCTCACCGCATACAACGTCACCACCCGCGCCGCCGCCCGGTGTTGACGGGAGCCGAAGGGAAAGGGCCCCATGCCCCGCCGCATGCCAACTTCGACACCTACACCGGCTGAGCGTGCCCTGGGGCGTTCGTACAGGACGGGCGACGGGCAGATCGC
Organism: Streptomyces sp. NPDC048484; assembly: GCF_040651415.1. Lineage (NCBI taxonomy): Bacteria > Bacillati > Actinomycetota > Actinomycetes > Kitasatosporales > Streptomycetaceae > Streptomyces > Streptomyces sp. NPDC048484. The sequence goes on along the minus strand of NZ_JBEZJY010000041.1, from coordinate 41,520 downwards.
GTTCAGCATCACTGATCTGTCCGTCGCTCATCACCCGGACTGCAGCGTGACCTTGACGTACTTGCTCACCGCGGAGCGTCAAGGTCACGAGGCCGAGCGCTGGATGTTCACACTGCTGTGGGACGACAAGTCCTTCACGGATGTGTTCACCTCGCAAGCTCCCGATCCGGAACGGCTTCGCCAGCTCGTGCACCTGGTGCGCGCCCTGCTGGAGGAGTGGTGGGACACGAAGGAACACAATCGGCGGTCGGCGAAGATGGGGCGTCGGCTTCCTTGACGTCGTGTCCGGCCGCACACCGCCCCCACGTGTCCACCGTCATCTTCGGCGTCGCCGTCTGAGGTGTCAGGTTTCCGTTCTTTCTCTGAGTGCCAGGTCGCGGCGACCTGCGGATACACCTTTCGCTTCCCGTAATGTCTGTCCCCGTCGGTTAGCGCCCTCCGGGACCAGGCTCGCCACCAGTGAGACCGCACTTGATATCTGGGCGCGCGGCGCGACTTCCTCCACCGCCCGCCACATCGACGTCGGCGCCGGTCTCCTCGACCAGCTCCAGCTCCTCGATGGGGACCTTCGCAGCGAGCGCCAGGGTGCGCGACGCCTCTCCAGCTGCGGCAGTGTGGAAAGGCGTTTCCTTGTCGGTGCGGCGCTTCGCGGTGCTGATCAACCGGGTGGCCATCAGCACGGTGAACAGGTCCAATGCCTCATCGATGGCCTTCGCCTTTAGGTGGCGCATCACCGCGGTGAGCATCGCCGTGCGCTTGGGATCGCTCGCCCGCTCCAGCGTCTGAGCCTTCGACCCCAGGCCGTAACGGGCCAGCGCCGCGAGCCGGTTGGGCGGCAGCTTGTCCAGCTTGAGGCGGCTCAGCCGGTAGACCGCGATCTCGTCCACCCGCTGCAGCGCCCGTTTCATCGCCGTCCCGGTCGTCTTCGTCGGCGGCCGCCGCAGTTCCTCCAGGTAGGAGAACCGCCTTCCCTCCGGGACCACCAGCAGCCCTGTGAGATCCGCGGGAAGCGACCTGTCCGCCCGGAACGTCGCCTTGGCGACCGTCGCGTGCAGCCGCGTGTCCGCGATCTCACGAACCTCCGACACCTGCCGCGCGAGCACCGACACCCCGGGCAGCAGGACCCGGTTCTTGCGCAACCAGCCCACCGCATGGTCGAACAACGCCTTCGGGCCCTCCGCGTGCGCCGTCCACGCACGGCCGTGCAGGAAGGTACGGAAGCGCCGCGACCACTCCGGATCCTCATACTCGTGGTACTCGTAGGCGTCCCGGATCTCCCACGAGTGCTCGTACGCAGTCGGCTGCCGCTCGGTGTACCGCTTGACCGCCGAGACGTCCTCAATGCCGAGCTGCTCGGCGATGTGCACGATCACCACCCACGGCACATCGAGCGGATCGTCCGGCAGGAAGCGGCCGATGTAGCGCACCGTGCACATCTGCAGCGCGAACCCGAGCGGGTTGTGGTCCCCGCGCCGCTTCGCGATCAGCTTCCGGTCCTCGTCGTCGAGATAGAAGAACCGCTCCAGCCTCAGCCAAGATCAACTGCTTAGCGTTAATCGCTGTACCACTGCTACTCAACTCCGGAACTCGGCGGCGGCGAGGACAGAGTCCAGTCGGGCTCGCGTGGCGGCAAGGTCCCGCATGTGATCGTCGAGGCGGTCCCGCTCCGCGCGAAGCCGGGCGATCATCTCCGGGCCGGCGATACCGGTGTGCACGCACGGCAGGAACTCCACGATCGTCCGGCTGCTCAGCCCGGCAGCGTAGAGGAGCTGGATCCACCGCACTCGCTCGACCGTGTCCGGGGTGTAGAGGCGCTGCCCGCCTGTACTGCGGCTCGACGCGATGAGCTGCTGCTGCTCGTAGTAGCGCAGCGCCCGCGTGCTCACTCCCGCGGCCGATGCCACCTCGCCGATTCGCATCCCGTCGCTCCTTCTGCTCCGCATGCCGCTGGGTCCCGGTTGCTGTCGGGCCGTCCCGGGGTTCGTCACCCGACTTGCCTTTGACGTTAACGTCAACTTTTACACTCCGGCAGCCGGCCATCAGCACCGGCGGAACCGACCATGACGGAGTAGGACCTCATGAGCACTGACGACACGACACCCGACGGCCTCATCCCCGCCGCCATCCTCGCCTCGGACACGCCAGTCGCGGTATATGGATACGCCCGGGCCAAGGCGGGCGGGGAGGGCCGGATGCTGGGCGAGATCCAGGCGATCATCGGCCTCACCCGCAGGGAGGACGGATGCGAGCAGTACGTGGTGCACACCACACCGGACCAGCCGGGCGCCTTCGCCTTCTACGAGCGCTGGTCCTCCGGCGCCCACCTGCTGGCGCACGTTTCGCAGCCGTTCATGCAGACGTACTTCGCCGCCATCGCGGGCCTGGTCGAGGGGGAACTGGAGGCCCACTGGCTGCACCCCCTCTCCTGACCCACGGCACACGGCCGGCCCCGCACCACGCGGGGCCAGCCGCATCCGGATCGCCGTCCGCGATGGCGCGGCATGCGGGCAGAGGTACGGCTGCTGGCCGGTCCACGCTGCGGGCCACCTGTCGGCAAAGGATGGCTGGCGCCGAGGAACGTTCACCGGCACCCCGAGGACGCCCTCGACGGTGCCTGCCAGCCCGACCTCGCCGCCCCAGACCTCTGACGAACCGACGAGGGGGCCACACGGTCTCCGTGCCGGAGGGGTGGCGCGAGGCCCGCGGGATCGTGTCGGGGCGGGGGCAGAAGGCCGCGTTGGAGCGGACGCGGGACATTCACGGGGTGAAGTCCGGTGAGCTGGACCTGTGGCAGGTGCCGCCGGTGAAGCCGGCGGAACCGTGCCGGGCGCGCGGGCGGTCTACTCGGACGGGACCGCGCCCCGGGAGTGTTTCGGAGCGGCGCGTCGGCCGCGGGCGGTGCTGTCCGGTTGTTGCCGCATGTGGTCGCGGACACGGATCATGATGCCGCCGAGCGCGTCGACGTCGGTGAGTGAGGCGAAGAGCAGGCTCCGGGTGACGTCGATGTGGCCGGGCAGGACACGGCGGACCCGGGCGAGGCACTCCTCGGTGAGGGTGACCATCGTGGCGCGCTGGTCCTGGGGGAGGGGCTGCGGGTGATCAGGCCGGCTTTCTCCAGGAGTCCGGCCTGGTGGGTGAGCCCGGAGCGGCTGTAGACGACGCCGTCCGCGAGATCGGTCATGGTCAGTGGTTTGCCGGCGTCGGCGAGGCGTCTTCCCGCTGGAGCTTCCCCACGTGCCGGGGATCGACGTGGCCGGAAAGGTCGCCGGGCTCGGCGACGGTGTCAAGGGGTTCGGCGTGGGCGACGCGGTGGTCGGCTTCCTGCTGATGAACGCGCCCGGCGCTCCACGAAAACGTGAGCCGATAACCGGCATGGCGGTGTCTGCGGGAACGACGCTGGGCAATGGCGCCGCTGACTCGTCAGGCTTCAGTTCCGTGTTCGGAGTGGCATCCAGTGCGGAATGGTTCAGTCTGTGACGGCCACCATGGCAATGGACACCAAGATCCCTGGCCGGTCCACACCCAGTTTGCTCACGCAGCGCGGTGGTCGCACGTCGGGGAAGAACTCGTCGAAGACCTCGATGATGCCGTCGGCCTCTTCGGGGCGCATGAGCAAGGTGTGGACCATGACGGCGTCGCTCAGTTCGGCGCCACCGGCGCGCAGGATCGCCTGGCAGTTGAGCAACGACCGGCGGGTCTGCTCCTGGATCGTGGGTCCTGCGAGCTCACCGGTCGCCACGTCGACTCCGACTGTTCCAGCGACGTAGACCGTGTTGCCGACCTTGACCGCCTGGCTGTAGCTCGGGTACTCCGGCGCCTCGGGGGTGGAGATGATTTCTCGGGGCATCGAATGGGCTCCTGTCTGGAAGGTTTCTGCTCGCCGCATACAGATCGACCTTGGACTTCGGTGGCGCCATGGCCCCCCCTCATCCCGCAGGGCGCCCTCAGGCTCCCACCGCAAGACCTCGGGTGTTGCCAGAACTCAGAATCACCTCGTGCCGGGGCTTCCAGGCCCGCAGTCAGCCCCGTCCAGGAGTCAGTGGTGAAGGGCCATCAGGTCCGGCCGTTCGACGAAACGGGCGATGTCGCGCAGGACGAGCGAACCGAGTTCGCCGTCGACGAGACGGTGGTCGAACGACAGGGCGAGGGTCGCGGTGTCGCGCAGCCGGACGCGTCCCTTGTGTTCCCACGGTGTTCGCCGCACCTGGCCGAAGCAGAGGATCGCTGCCTCGCCCGGGTTGAGGATCGGTGTTCCGCCGTCGATGCCGAACACACCGATGTTGGTGATCGTGAACGTCCCGTTTCTCATCCGCTCGGGTGGCGTCCTTCCGGCGCGGGCCTGATCGATGAGGTCGGTGAGCGCCGAGGTGATCTCGCGCAGGGAGAGTCGCTGGGCCGCGGCGATGTGGGGAACGATGAGCCCTCTCGGTGTCGCCGCGGCGATGCCGAGATTGACGTCGGAGTGCTGGACGATCTCCCCGGCCGCGGCGTCCCACTTCGCATTGATCTCGGGATGCCGCGCGACGGCGGTCAACACTGCCTTGATGACGAGGCACAGCGGTGTCAGGCGTACCCCCTCGAACGCCTTGTCGGCGCGTGCCCTCTTCAGCAGCTTGAGGGACCGCGTCACGTCGACGGTGACCCATTCCGTGACGTGCGGAGCGGTGAAGGCGCTCTTGACCATGGCCTCCGCGGTGTGTTTGCGCACTCCGCGAATCGGCGTGCGCACCACGTCGTCACGGGTGGGGACCGGGGCGTTCGGCGCGGTTGCCTGCTGCTCGGCGAGGCGGTGGACATCCTCGCGCGTGATGCGTCCCGACGGGCCTGTGGCAGTCACGAGGCGCAGGTCGACTCCGAGGTCGCGGGCGAGCTTGCGCATCGGCGGGGTGGCGAGGGAATTCCTGGTGGAACGGGTGGCTGGTATGACGGTCGGCGGCTCGGGCTTCCTCTTTCGCGGGCGTCGGGTTTTCTGCGCGTGCGCCGGCCCGTAACCGACCAGGACGGGCTCGCGGACGGGAGCGGGCGGCTGCTCGTCCTGGTCGGACGGCTGGTCGTCCTGGGCAGGCGGATCGGCGTGCTCCCGGAGTGTGGCGTCGGGTTCGGGCCCCGCCTCCGGGCCGGCGCTGTCGTCCTCGACGCCGGCGCTGTCGTCCTCGACCTCGACCTCGAACGTGATGATCGGTGCTCCGACGGCCACCGCCTCGCCGGCGGCACAGAGGACTTCGGCCACGGTCCCGGCGTACGGACTGGGCAGTTCCACCACTGCCTTCGCCGTCTCGATCTCCACGATGATGTCGTTGACGCCGACCGCGTGGCCGGGTCCCACGTGCCACTCGACGATCTCGGCCTCGGTGAGGCCCTCGCCGACATCGGGGAGATGGAAGTGCTTGGTTACGAGCAACGTGTTCTCCAGGAGAGGTTCACCGGACGGAATCAGGGTGCTTCGGGGGCGCACACCCGGTCGACGGCGTCGAGAACCCGATCGAGATCGGGCAGGTAGTCGTCCTCCGCACGCGCCGGCGGATAGGGGATGTTGTAGCCACCGACCCGTTCCACGGGGGCTTCGAGGTCGTAGAAGCAGTGCTTCATGACCGTCGCGGCGATTTCGGCGCCCAGACCGACGTTGACGGGCGCCTCGTGCACGACCACGACGCGTCCCGTCTTCGACGCCGAGCGGCACAGTTCCGTGGTGTCGAGCGGCGACAGCGAGCGGAGGTCCAGGACCTCCAGAGAACGGCCTTCGGCGGCGGCGACCTCGGCCGCGTTGAGCGCGACCGCGACCGTGGGCCCGTACGCGACCACGGTGACGTCGGCGCCCTCGCGCAGGACCCGGGCGCGCCCCAGCGTGTCACCGTTCACAGGGCGGCCGAGGTCGACCTCGGCCCGGTCCCAGTACCGGCGCTTCGGCTCGTAGAAGATCACGGGGTCGTCGCAGGCGATCGCGGCGCGGAGCATGTCGTACGCGTCCTGGGGATGGCCGCATGCCACGACGCGCAGCCCGGCCGTGTGGCAGAAGTACGCCTCGTTCGACTCGCTGTGGTGCTCGACCGCGCCGATCCCGCCCCCCACCGGGATCCGGATGGTGACGGGAAGCCGCAGCAGCCCGCGGGACCGTGCCCGCATCTTCGCCAGTTGGCTGACGATCTGATCGAAGGCGGGGTAGACGAAACCGTCGAACTGGATCTCGCAAACCGGCCGGTACCCCCGCAGGGCCAGACCGATCGCCGTCCCGACGATCCCCGACTCGGCCAGCGGGGTGTCCACGACGCGGTCGCCGAACTCGGCGGCCAAGCCGTCGGTCACCCGGAACACCCCGCCCAGGGAAGCGATGTCCTCGCCGAGCAGAACCACCCGTTCGTCCTCGCGCATCGCCTGCCGCAGGCCCTCGTTGAGTGCGCGTCCGAGCGTGGTCGTGGCGGTCTTGTCCTGGGCGTCTTTCCTGGCCGGGGCGGCCGCAGCGCTGATGGTCACAGGAAGGACTCCTTGAACGTCTCGAAGCTTTCGCGTTCGCGCCGCAGGGCCTCGGTCTCCTCGCACAAGGTGGTGCGGAAGGTGTCGCTCAGGGACGGCTCCGGCAGGGCACGGCACTCCCGGCGCGTCCGCGCCGCGAGCTCCTCGGCGTCGGACGCGACCGCGGTGAAGTAGTCCTCGTCGGCCCAGCCGCGCGCCGTGAGCAGAAGGCGCACGCGTTCCACGGGGTCGTGGGCCTCCCACCGGGCGAGCTCGGCCTGGTCGCGATAGCGCTTGGGATCGTCCGACGTGCTGTGTCCGGACATGCGATAGGTGTGCGCCTCGATGAGCCCAGGTGCTCCACCGGCCCGGACTCGCTCGACCATGCGCTGTGTGGCGGCGTGGACAGCCAGTACGTCGTTGCCGTCCACGGCCACCGCGTCGAGTCCGAAGCCCCTGGCACGTTCACTCAGCGGGCGGGCGTACTGCTTGCTCGCGGGTGTCGAGATCGCCCATCCGTTGTTCTGGCAGAAGAACACGATGGGTGCCGACGTCACCGCCGCCCAGTTGAGTGCCTCGCTGGCGTCCCCCTGGCTGGACGCACCGTCACCGAAATAGGTGAGTACGACGCTGTCGGCGGCGTCGTACCGAACGCCCATCGCATAGCCGACCGCGTGCAGTGTCTGCGTCGCCAGCACAAGACTGTAGATGTGGAAGTGATACCGCTCGGGGTCCCACGAGCCATGGCTCGCACCACGCCACTGCGACAGCAGTTCTGTCGGTGGGACACCACGGCACAGGGCCGCCACGTGCTCGCGGTAGGACGGGAAGACCCGGTCGTCCGCTCGAAGAGCGCGGATCGAGCCGGCTTGTGCCGCTTCCTGCCCGAGGGACATCAGCCAGAGCCCGAGCTCACCCTGGCGTTGCAGGGAGTACGCCTCCTGGTCGAAGCGGCGCCCGAGCACCATGTCGCGGTACAACCCCCGTACCAGTTCGTCGGTCACGTCGAGCATGCCCGCGGCCGCCTGTTCGTTCAGCGTCCCGGCAGGATCGACCAGCTGCAGGACGTCGTCGGCGCGTGGCGCCGCGGATGTCCCCGTCGCGTTCGCGCTCATTGCTGCCCCCAGGGCTGCGCGTGGTCCACGGCGCCGTAACCCTTCCGGTGTGGGCGCGATATCCGCAGCGGCGCCGCCATCACGAGTTCCCGGATGGTGAAGCCGGAGAGCGCTTTGACGAGGGCGTCGAGACGGGCGGGCTCCGCCGCGGCGAAGAGCGTGCAGCGCGTCCGGTCGGCTTCCACGACCTCGGCGGAGAACGCCCGAGCGATGGCGACGGCTTCGGGGAGTCGGCCTTCGGGGAAGGTGACCGTCACGAACGCCCCGCGCCGGTTGTGCGACCTGTCGTCGGAGAGGTGGACGACCTTGACGACGTCGGGTGACCGGTTCAGGAACTTGACGAGCTGCTCCAACCTGATCTCGTCCGCCGTGTCCACCTCGAGGGTGATCCTCCGCAGCCCGTCGACGGGCGCGGCGACGTCCATGGTGAGCACCTCGAAACGGCGATGCGCCAAGATCGTTGCGACGCGGGCGAGGGCCAGGGGCATGGCGACGACATCGAGTCGCAGCACGGAACCACCCTGGTGTGTGCCTGGCTTCACCGCTTCGGAGGGGGCAGCGTGTGTTGCTGGTTGTATCGCGGTTGACATGACGGACACGGTTCCAAGGGTCCGGGCCATGCACAACAAAGGTGCGCACAGCGATGCGAAGCAGCTCCTTTTGAGCAGTCCACCCGGCCAGGAGTGAGTGTTGAGGGAAGTCTCGCTTACACTTTCGGCATGCCAGCATCCGTACATCTCGACTCGGTCGATCTGCAGATCCTGGAGTTGCTGCGAGCCGACGGGCGGCGCACCGTTCGTGACATCGCACGCCAGGTGAAGCTCTCGCCGGCGCCGGTCCGTCGGCGCATCGCTCGTCTCGAGGAGTCGGGAGTCATCACCGGCTACACGATCACGACGGATCAGGCCAAGCTCGGTCAGGGCCTGCAGGCGGTCACGGAGTTGCGCTTCACGGGCGACACGGATATCCACGACATCCTGGAGTTCGCGTCGACCCTGCCGGAGGTCGACGAGGTGTTGACGCTCACCGGCGATGTGGACGCACTCGTCCGCTTGCATGTCGACAACGTCGACGACCTGCAGAAAGTGGTCAATCGTCTGCGCCGTAAGGGCGTGGGGGTGCTGCAGACGAAGACGTTGATCGTCATCGACTCCTGGCAACGCGGAACTCCCGTGCCCTGAGCCCGGGTTGGGCGCACGGGGTCTTGGGGCGGTTCTGCGTCAGGGAGCAGCGCGCTGGAACATGAACGGCTCGCCCGCGCCCGGTCGCGGCGCGGGGTCACCATGGCGTCGGGTTGTGGGGTTCTGGGGTTGTGGGGTTGCCGGGTTCAGGACTCTTCGTTGTCCATCAGCGCGAGCAGCGGCCCACGCTCGTTCTCGGGGACGTAGCCGGCGTAGTACTCGTAGAGCTTGCGTCGCGAGATGCGTGCCGCTGCCAGGCCGTCACCCGCCCGGATCGCCTCAAGCACCTCCTGGTGGTGCTGGAGTGACTCCCGCATGAGCGCCGTGCTGTTGGGCGCATGGGCGACCTTGTCCGCTATCAGCGAGAGGACAGCGCCCCGGACCACTTGGTTGCAGACCTCGATGAGAGAGTTGCGGCTGGCCACGGCCACCGCCTCATGGAAGGCGACGTCCGCCTTGCCGAACTCCTCGTACCCTGCCTCGATCGCGTCCGACATGACGGCAAGCGTCCGTTCCATGGCGGCCAGCTCGTCCTCGGACCGCAGCCGGGCCGCCAGGAGGCTCGCCGACCCGTCGAGGATCATGCGGAACGAGATCAGCTCGGCCATCGACATGTTGTCGAACTGGACGAGCCGGGTCATCTCCTTGGTCAGGCCGGCCGACGAGAACGGCAGGATCTCCGGGCCGTTCGGGTCGCCCGGGCGCGAACGGACGAGGCCGCTGCTCTCCAGTACGCGCAAGGCCTCGCGCACCGTGGGCCGGCTCGCCCCGAACTGCGTCACCAGCTCTCGCTCGCTCGGCAGCCGCTCGCCGGGCTTCAGGTCACCTCGCGCTATCGCTTCCTCGATCTGCTCGACGATGCGCTGGTAGAGCCGTACCGTCGAGACCTGCCGGAACTGTGCCCCGTTATTCACGGCTTTTCCCCTTCGAGCGTGGTCCATGTGGTCCTCTCCCGGGTGGTCGCCCCGGGGTCGCTGTCCGGCCAGTGCGGAACCGCCTCGGCAGGCCGGTTCTGTTCGTACCACGCCGCCGCCCTCAAGACGCCGAGATCGTCGAAGCGGCGGCCTGCGATCTGTACCCCGATGGGCCGACGGTCCGCCGTGAAGCCGCAGTTGACGGTCGCCGCAGGCTGCCCCGACATGTTGTACGGCGCGGTGAAGCCGATGTGGGACATGGTCTTCCTGTCTTCCAGGAACGGCATCGGCTGCTCAGCCGGAAACGCCGCCACCGGAGCTACCGGCGAGAGCACCAGATCGTACGGGACCGTCGCCGCCACGGTTCGCGCCCGGATGTGCATGATCTGCTGGTAGCACTGGAGCACCTTGGTACCCGGCACGTCCGCGCCGCCCTGACACCACCGGATGATGTGGGGGTGGACGCGCAGCGCGGCCTCGGGCGCCAGCTCGCGCAGGTCGTTCCAGGACCGCACCCGCCAGAACAGGTCCAGGTCGTCCAGGAGATCCTGGCTCATGAACGGCTCGACCGGCTCCACAACGGCTCCCGCCGCCTCGAAGAGGGCGGCGGCACTGTTCACCGCGGCGAGGATCTCCGCGTCGCACGGCTCCCCGCAGCCGGCGTCCAGGTGCACCCCCACCCTCAGTCCGCGTACCTCGCCGTCCAGCGCCGACCAGTCGATGTCCTGCGGCGGCAGGCTCGACCAGTCCCGGGGATCCGGCCGGCTCAGGACACGCATGAACAGGGCCGCGTCCGCCACGGTGCGCGTCATGGGGCCGGCGGCACGCCCCTGGTACGGGGTGTCCAGCGGGACCCTTCCGTAGCTGGGCTTGAGCGTGGCCAGCCCCAGCCAGGTGCCCGGCAGCCGGATCGAGCCCCCGATGTCGGTGCCGACGTGGAGCGGACCGTATCCGCCGGCGGCCGCGGCCCCCGCCCCGGAGCTGGAACCGCCCGTGGTCCAGGCGGAGTTCCAGGGGCTGCGTGAAATACCGTGCCGGCTGGAGACTCCGGAGGAGAGCATGCCCCAGTCAGGCATCACGGTGGACCCGAGTACCACCCCACCGGATTCGACGACCCGCGCGGTGATGGGTGCGTCCGCCTCGGGGACGACCGGCTCGGTCCCCGCGTTGCCCGCAGACATGGGGACGCCCCTGCGGGCGACATTCTCCTTCAGCGTCACGGGCACGCCGTCGATGGGCCCGAGCGGTTCCCCCGCCGCCCATCGGGCCTCGCTGGCCAGGGCCGCCTTGCGGGATGCGTCCGGATCCCGCACCCAGAACGCGTTGAGCACGTTCTCGCGCGCCTCGATCACCGAATGGACGGCGTCGTGGACCTGGACCGGCGACAGCGTGCGGTCAGCGAATCCGGCCACCATCTCGACCGCCGATATGGCGGCCAGGCCCTGTTCAGTGGGCATCCGCACTCTCCCTCGCTCGCGATCTCTGGGGTGTTCGACAGCATGCGACCCCTTGACAAGAACAGTTTCGGTCGCCACGGTACCTGGAAAGTGAGCTTACTGGTCAGGCCAGTCACAGGAAAGGTGGCGTCCATGACGCGGGACACCCAGGTCGTGCGGCTTGCCGTCATACCGGGCGACGGAATCGGCCCCGAGGTGGTCGCGGCGACCGTGCCCGCGCTCCGGGCCGCGCTGGAGGCCGACGGCCACCGGCTCGACGTGACCTCGTACGACTGGGGAGGCGAGCGGTTCCTCCGGCAGGGCGCGGCGATGCCGCCCGATGCGGCCGACCTCGTCAAGAAGGCCGACGCCGTGCTGTTCGGCGCCGTCGGACGTCCCGATGTGCCGGAACACGAACTGGTCTGGGGCCTGATCATCGGCCTGCGGCAGAAACTCGACCTCGCCGTGAACCTCCGCCCGGTGCGCGCGTTCCCCGGCGTTCCCACCAAGGTGCGCGACACCGACGGCGTCGACCTGGTGATCGTTCGTGAGAACACCGAGGGCGAGTACGTCGGCGCAGGCGGGGTGGCGCACGCCGGCAGCGGACACGATCTCGGCATCGAGGTCGCCGTGCACTCCCGTCGCGCCATCGAGCGGGCGGCGCACCAGGCCTTCACACTGGCCGGCCGGCGGTCGGGGCGCCTGTGCCTGGTGACCAAGTCCAACGCGATGCGCCACGGCTATCCGCTGTGGGACCGGGTGGTGCGCGAGGTCGGCGAGCACTACCCGGCGGTCCGGCTGGAAACCGTACTGGTCGACGCCATGGCGGCCCGCATGATCCAGGCTCCGCGATCCCTCGACGTCCTGCTCGCGAGCAACCTGTTCGGCGACATCCTGTCCGATCTCGCCGCGGTGCTCGCCGGCGGTATGGGCATGGCGCCCAGTGCCAACGTCCTTCCGGGCGGGGACGTGCCGGGCATCTACGAACCTGTCCACGGCTCCGCACCCGACATCGCCGGGAAGGGCGTGGCGAATCCGGTGGCCTGCATGCTCTCCGGCGCGATGCTGCTCGACGACCTCGGACACACCGGCGCGGCCCGCCGGGTCCGCGACGCGGTGGCGGCCACCTTGCGAGACGCCAGGCACCACACGGCCGACCTCGGCGGCGACGCCACCACGGCGGCCGTCGCATCCGCTGTCCTGCACGCGATGGAAAGTCAGGGGTAGAACAGATGAGACACAAGCGGCTGATGCGGCACACCGGAACCGTCGCGGCCACACTCGCTTGCCTGCCGCTGGCGGCCTGCTCGGCCGGGTCCACGGTGTCCGGGAACAAAGGCGGCAACACCCTGCAGATCGGCCTCACCGCCGAGCCTGCCAACTTCGACTTCACCAAGACCGAAGGTGCCGCCATTCCGCAGGCACTGCTCTACAACGTCTACGAGAGCCTCGTGAAGACCGACCAGTCCGGGAAGATACAGCCCGCCCTGGCCACATCGTGGAGCCTGTCCAAGGACCGCAGGACGTACGTGTTCCAGCTGGTGAAGGACGCCAAGTTCAGCAATGGCGCACCCTTCACGGCCCAGGACGCCAAGTTCTCCATCGAACGCGTCCCGGCCGACTGGACGGTGGCTCAGAAGGCCCAGATGGACGTCGTCGACACGGTGCGGGCGGTGTCGCCCACCGAACTCAAGGTCACCCTGAAAAGGCCGAGCAACGACTGGCTGTACCGGATGACCACCCGCCTCGGCGCGATGTTCAGCCGGACCGGCGTGGGCAAGCTGGCCACCGAGCCGGTGGGCACCGGCCCGTACGTGGTGAAGAAGTGGAACCGCGGCGACTCGATCACCCTGGTCCGTCGTGACGGCTACTGGGGGCGCGAACCGCAGTTCGCGTCGGTCACCCTCAAGTACTTCAAAGACCCGACGGCCATGAACAACGCGCTGCTCACGGGCACCATCAACGTGATCGGCGTGATGCAGTCGCCGGAAACGCTGTACCAGTTCGAGAACAACTCGAAGTACAAGGTCATCGAGGGTTCGACCAACGGCGAGGTGGTCCTCTCCCTCAACAACGGCTCGGGCCCGCTGCGAAATCCGAAGGCCCGCCAGGCAGTCCGCCATGCCATCGACCACAAAGCCCTGCTGGACACCTGCTGGGCGGGCCGGGGCAAACTCATCGGCAGCATGGTCCCGCCGACCGACCCGTGGTACCAGGACCTCACGAACCAGTATCCGTACGACCGCGACAAGGCCAGGAAGCTCCTCAAGGAGTCCGGCCAGGCCGGCCGTACGCTGCGGCTGCGCATTCCTACGCTGCCTTACGCCACCGCGTGCGGCACCGTGGTCAAGAGCCAGCTCGAACAGGCCGGGTTCAAGGTCAAGCTCGACCAGCTGGAGTTCCCCGCCGCCTGGCTGACCACCGTGTTCAAGAACGCCGACTACGACATGTCCATCATCGGCCATGTGGAACCCCGCGACATGCAGACGGTGTTCGGGAACAAGACCTCCTACATCCGCTACGACAGCCCCGAGTTCCGCGCCTTGCTGAAGAAGGCGGACGAGGGCACCCAGAAGCAGCAGGTCACCTACATGCGGGCGGCTGCCCGGCTGCTGTCCAAGGACGCCGCGGCCGACTGGCTGTTCCTGCTGCCGAACCTGATGGTGGCGGACAAGGACATCACCGGCCTGCCCGTGAACAACGTCTCCGAGTCACTGGATCTCACCGGCCTGGGCCGGTCATGAAAGGCGGCCTCACCTCATGATCGTCCGTCTGATCCGGCGGATCGCGGTCCTCCTGGCCAGTCTTGTCGTGAGCTCCGTGCTGGTGTTCGCGTTCATGGCGGTGCTGCCGGGAGACCCGGCCCGCGTCGCCCTCGGGACCAGCGCATCGGACTCCGCCGTGGCGCAACTGCGCGGGGAGTTCGGGCTCGACCGGCCGCTCGTGACCCAGTACCTGAGCTGGGTGCACGGACTGGTGACCTTCGACCCCGGGAACTCGTACGTCTCACACACGTCGATCGGCCCGCAGCTCGCCGACCGCCTCCAGGTCACCCTGTGGCTCGTCGGCACCGGGATGGTGATCGCCTGCATCCTGGCGATCCCCATCGGCACACTCATGGCCGTGCGGCACCGCAGGCCGTCCGGGCTCATTCTCTCCGCCCTGTCCCAGGTCGGCGTGGCCGTCCCCGCCTTCCTCGCGGGCATCCTCATGATCACCGTGTTCGCGGTGGGGCTCGGGTGGCTGCCCGCCAACGGCTGGACACCCCCGGTGGAGGATCCGGTCCTGTTCGTCAAACAGCTGGTGATGCCCGCGCTGGCCCTCGGAGTGGTGCAGGCGGCCGTGCTCACCCGCTATGTCCGCAGCGCCGTGCTCGACGTCCTCCGGGAGGACTACCTGCGCACTGCTCGCGCCAAAGGACTTCGTCCGATGCAGGCGCTGCTGCGGCACGGCCTACGGAACGCGGCGGTCCCCGTGGTCACCGTCCTGGCGTTGCAGCTCGCCACGTTGCTGGTGGGCGCCGTCGTCATCGAACGGGTCTTCGTCATCCCCGGGCTCGGGAGCCTGCTGCTGGACAGCGTCTCCAACCGGGACCTCATCATGGTCCAGGACGTGGTCATGATCATCGCAGTGGCGGTGCTGCTCGTGAACTTCTTGGTGGACACGGTCTATCTGATGATCGACCCGCGACTCAGGGGAGGTGCCTCATGAGTGCTCCGGACACAAAAACCGACGTCACGTCCGCGGTGTCCGACGGCCGTCGGCGGCGCCGCCCGATGACGGGCAGCCTCCTGGTGGGCGGTCTCATCGTGACGGTCGTGGTCGTCATGGCGCTGCTGTCCTTCGTGTGGACCCCGCACGATCCGACCCTGGTGAACCCCGCGGTACGGCTGCAGAAGCCGTCGCTGGACTACTGGTTCGGCACGGACAAATTCGGCCGCGACGTGTTCAGCCAGATCCTGCTGGGCTCGCGCACCACGCTGTTCGTCGGCTTCGTGGCGGTGGGGGTCGCCGCCGTGGTCGGAGTGCCCCTCGGCATCGTCGCCGCGATGGCGCCCCGCTGGTTCGGCGAGTTGCTGATGCGCGGCAACGACCTGCTTCTCGCCTTCCCCGCGCTCCTGCTGGCCATCATGTTCGCCGCCGTGTACGGCGCCAGCACGCTGGTCGCGATGGTCGCCATCGGCATCGCGTCCATTCCCCACTACGCCCGGCTGATCCGCGGCGGCGCGCTACAGGTCATGAAGACCGAATACGTCACCGCGGCGCGCGCGGCGGGCCGCGGGCCGTTCTCGATCGGCCTGCGGCATGTCCTGCCCAACGTCAGCAGTCTCGTCATCGTGCAGGCCTCGGTCGGTTTCGCCATCGCCGTACTCGCCGAAGCAGCGCTGTCCTTCCTGGGCTTCGGAACCCCGCCACCCACACCCTCCTGGGGCCGGATGCTTCAGGAGAGCCAGGAGATGCTGTCGATCGCCCCCCGGCTCGCCGTGTTCCCGGGCATCGCGATCGCGGTGGCGGTGCTCGGATTCAACCTGCTCGGTGACGGCCTGCGCGACCGTTTCGACCCCAAGCTGGAGGACCGCCGATGACCCCGGCACCTGACACGGCACCGGCCCCCAAGCCGGCACCCGACACAGAATCGGCATCCGGGCCAAGCTCGCCCGACGACGTACTGGCCGTGCGGAATCTCGACGTCACGGTGGGCGGGCGCAAGCTCGTCGAGGACGTCGACTTCACCATCCGGGCCGGCGAACGGGTCGGCCTGATCGGTGAATCGGGATCGGGCAAGTCCCTGACCGCGCTGAGCGTCATGGGCCTGCTCCCCGAGGGGCTCCGGGCCACGGGTTCGGTACGGCTCGCCGGAGTCGACCACGACCTGGTGGGCGCCGACGAGGCGCGGATGTCCCGGGTACGGGGCAAGGAGATCGCCATGGTCTTCCAGGAGCCCATGACCGCTCTGAACCCCACGATGAGAGTCGGGCGGCAGATCGCCGAGGTGCTGCTGATCCACCGGACCAGGCCCGACCGCGCGTCCGCCGGGGCAGCCGCCGTGGAACTGCTCGCCCAGGTGGGGCTGCCCGACCCCGCGGCCGCCGCGCACGCCTACCCGCACCAGTTCTCCGGAGGCCAGCGGCAGCGGGTCGTGCTGGCCATCGCCCTCGCGAACGACCCCGCGCTCCTGGTCTGCGACGAACCCACCACCGCGCTCGACGTCACGGTGCAGGCGCGGGTGCTCGACCTGATCGTGCGGGGCGTCCAGGACCGCAGGTCGGCCATGCTCTTCATCACCCACGACCTGGCCGTGGTGGCCACCGCATGCGAGCGGGTCATGGTCATGTACGGCGGGCGGGTGGTCGAATCCGGCCCGGTCCGGGAGGTGTTCACACGGCCCCGGCACCGCTACACCCAGGGCCTCATCGGCTCGTCGGACCTGACCGTCGTCGACGACCGCGGCCGCCTGGTCACGATCGGCGGGTCGGTTCCACCGGCGGGCCGGTTCCCCGCCGGATGCGTCTTCAGAAACAGGTGCCCGGAGGCGACCGAAGAGTGCGCCACGAGGCCGGAATGGATCCCGACCGGACCGGATTCCGGCTACGCCTGCTTCCACCCGGCACCCGAGAGCGGCGCACCCGGGTCCCGCATCCCCACGAACGAGGAGGCCGACCGTGACTGAGCAGGCGACCGGTGTGCCCCTCGCACCCGAGTCGGGGACCGGCCCCGTGGACGCCATCAGCGTCCGGGACGTCACGCGCGACTACCGACGGCCACGGACCTCGCTGCGTCACCCCAGCCCGCCGGTGCACGCCCTGCGCGGCGTCAGTTTCGACATCCCGCAGGGGCAACGGTTCGGCATCGTGGGCGAGTCGGGGTGCGGCAAGTCGACCCTGCTGCGGATTCTGGCCGGGCTCGACCGTCCCACCAGCGGCAGCGTCGCGGTCGACGGCCGGGACATCACCGGGCTGAGGGAGAGACAGCTGCGGTTCGTCCGCGAGCGGCTCCAGCTCGTGTTCCAGGACCCGATGAGTTCACTGGACCCGCGCATGCGGGTCGGTGACATCGTGGCCGAGCCGCTCGTCGCGCAGGGGCACGGCAACCGCAAGGAGCGGGTGGCCGAGTTGCTCGACGCCGTCGGCCTGCGAGCCGACGCGGCGGACCGGTATCCGCACCAGTTCTCCGGCGGCCAGCGCCAGCGCATCTCGATCGCGCGTGCTCTCGCCCCCCGCCCGAAGATCATCGTGGCCGACGAGCCGGTGAGCGCCCTGGACGTGTCCGTACGGGCCCAGGTACTCAACCTCATCGCCGACCTCGTCGACGAGTTGTCCCTCACCCTGGTCTTCGTCTCCCACGACCTGTCCGTGGTCCGCCATGTGTGCGACCGGGTCGCGGTCATGCATGGCGGACAGATCGTGGAGAGCGGGCCCACGGAGCAGGTGTACGAGGATCCGCAGCATTCCTACACACGCAGGCTCATCGCCGCCGTTCCGACTCTGGGCAAGGCCTTGTCCGGGGTGTCGGCGGCCGACCTCAACCGGGAGTAGCAACCTTGACTACCCACGTCGAACCCGTCGGCGGCGACAGCCTCGTGGTGACGGAGTTTCCCGAGGGCCTTCCCATCGGCGACCACTGGGTGGAGGCACCCGCCGCCGAGGACATCCGTTTTCCCTACGACGGGACGCTCGTCGCGCGGGCGCCGGTCGGGGACACCGCCCTCGCACGCCGAGCCGTGGACGCGGCCGTCGCGGTCCGCGACCGGGTCGGCCGACTCCCCTCACACACCCGCAGGGCGGCGCTGCTCGCGACGCACGAAGCGATCGCCGCCCGACGCGCGGACTTCGAGCAGCTCCTGGTCCTGGAGACCGGCAAGCCGCTTGTCGACTGCCGCGTCGAGGTCGATCGCACCCTGCTGACGCTGCTGACCGCGGCCGAGGAAGTGGCCCGGCTGCACGGGGAGACCGTGCCGCTGGACCTGCTGCCGTCGGGGGAGGGCCTGCTCGGCTTCTGGACCCGCAAGCCGATCGGCGTGGTGGTGGGCATCTCGGGCTTCAACTACCCGCTGCTGCTCTCCGCTCACAAGGTCGCGCCCTCGCTGGCCGCCGGCTGCCCGGTGATCGCCAAGCCCGCCCCGCAGACACCCCTTTCCACCCTGTGGCTGGTGCACCTCCTGCGCGAGGCCCTGCACGCCGGCGGCGCGCCGCGAGCCGCGGTGCAACTGGTGACCGGGGGCCCCGAGGTGGGCGTCGCGCTGACCACCGACCGCCGGATCGGCGCGGTGTCCTTCACCGGTTCCGCCGCCGTGGGCCACCGGATCGCCCGGGACGCGGCACCCACCAAGGTGCTGCTCGAACTCGGCTCCAACGCCGCCCTGGTCGTGGCCGCCGACGCCGACCTCGACGCCGCCGCCGACGCGGTGGTGCGCGGCGGGTACTACGCGTCGGGCCAGGCCTGCATCAGCGTGCAGCGGGTCATCGTGGTGGACGCCGTACGGGAGGAGTTCGTGGCCCGCCTGACACAGCGAGTGCCCCAGGTGGTCGTGGGCGATCCCCGCGACCCGGCGACGAGAGTCTCGGCGCTCATCGACCAGCGGTCGACCGAGCGGGTGTGCGCGTGGCTGGACGAGGCGGTGAAGGCGGGGGCGTCGCTGGTGGCCGGAGGCAGGGTCACCGACGGGGTGATCGAGCCCGCCGTGCTGCTCGACGCGGACCGCGACCTGCCCGTCTGGGACGAGGAGGTCTTCGGCCCCGTGGTCGCGGTACGGTCAGTCCCCGATCTGGAGACGGCCTTCGACCTGGTCAACGACTCGCGCTACGGACTGCACGCGAGCGTCTACACCAGCGCCCTCGACACGGCGTTCGCCGCTCTCGACCGCCTGGAGGTGGGCGGAGTGGTCGTCAACGAGGTTCCCGGCTTCCGTTCCGACGTCATGCCGTACGGAGGCGTGAAGGACTCCGGGGCCGGAAGGGAGGGACCGAGGTTCGCCATCGAAGAACTCACCGTGACCCGTATGGCAGTGATCCGTCCGACGACAACGAAGCCGTGAGGACCATGCAAGCAAAGGACCGCACCGATGCGGTGGGAGAGTACTCCCGCCTGTTCAGGCTCGATGGCCGCAGGGCCCTCGTGGTGGGCGCGGGCAGCGGAATCGGCCGCGAGAGCGCCCTGGCCCTCGCCGCGCACGGCGCCACGGTGGTGTGCGCCGACCGTGACCTGACGGCGGCCAAGGAGTCGGCGTCGATGGGGCCGGACCTTTCCGCGTACGCCCTCGACGTTCTCGACGGCGAGGCGGTCGCGCGTGCCGCCGAGGAGCTCGGACCCGTCGACGTGCTCGTCTTCACCGCCGCGACGAACGTGCGCAAGTTGCTGCTCGACTACACGGCGGAGGAGTTCGAGCGGGTCGTGGCGCTCAACCTGCGCGCGTCCTTCGACCTGGTGCGGGCGTTCGGCCGTGGCATGGCCGAACGCGGCCGGGGAAGCATCATCGGCTTCAGCTCGATCCGCGCGGTGACCGTCGAGCCGGGACAGGGGGTGTACGCGGCCACGAAGGCCGGCCTCGTCCAGCTGCTGCGGACCGCGGCGGCCGAACTGGGCCCGTCGGGCGTAAGGGTGAACACCATCGCCCCCGGCATCGTGGACACCCCGCTGACCGCGCAGATCAGGGCGGTGCCGGAATGGTCGGAGGCCTACGCGACCAAGAGCGCCCTGGGCCGCTGGTCCCGGCCCGATGAACTGGCCGGCGCCGTCGTCTACCTCGCGTCGGACGCGTCATCCTTCGTCACGGGGAGCCAGCTCTTCGTGGACGGGGGCTGGACGGCGATCGACGGGCGCTATACGCCGCCCAACTGACCGGGCGCCGGGCGGGCCCGTGCCCACCGATCCGGGGCGGTCCGCGCGGGAGGGAGAATCCCGTTGCGGGCCGCGGTGGCGTGCACCAGGCTGACTCCAGAGCGGTGCCCCGGGCCGCGTGCGGGGCTTCAGTGCGCGCGGGTCGATGTCGGTCGGCAGAAGCCGGGCGGACGTCGGCGCCGTCCGCCGCTCGCGCGGGCGGAACGCCGGCCGGACCGCGGTTCAGTTCCAGCACGTGCGCCGCGCGGAAACCCTCGCCGGGGCAGCCCGATCCCGGTGCTCCGCTTCCGTACGACGCTCAAGGCCGCCACCGGCCGCCCGGTGGCGGCCTTTTGCATATCGCAGTGGACCGCCCCTGCATTCGGCCGATTGTCCTTCGCGTTCGGCCGCCTGCGAACCTGCCCCCGGCGCAGGTGGTGACCGCTCGTTCCTCCGGCTCCCGCACAGGGAGCCGGAGGAACGAGCGGTCAGCGAGTCAGTCGATTCGCTCGAAGGGTTCCGTGCCCTCTTCGTCCGGTGCGACCGTGAAGACGACCTTCTCGAACCCTCCGGTGAACGCGAACTCGCCCTCGTAGCCGGGTGAGGAGGGCGACAGGGTGTCCCGGCCGACGTCGAGGCCCTGCCATCCCAGGAAGTGGGGGAGGACCCGCGGAATGGCCTCGGTGCCGACCGGTTTTCCTGACACGTACAGGTGGCCAACGCCCCGCATGTCACCGGTCTTGACGAATTCGAAGGCCAACTCCGCCGGGCCGGTCGGGAGTTCCTCCACCGAGGTCACCGCGTACCGGGTGCCGAGGAAGTTGTACTCGTAGACCAGCCGGTTGTCCTTGACGTACAGGACGTATCCGCTGCTGATGTTGCCCAGGGACACCAGGACACCCTCGTCCGACGCGGCGGCCCGGTCGACGAACGCGGTGATGCGGTGCGCGCGGTTCATCACCGGGGGCACCGCGGCGCCGGGCAGATGGGCCATGCCGGGGTAGTAGGTGAAAGTGGTGCGCTTGCGCGGTGAGCCGGGCCGCGGAATCTTCGCCCGGTAGGCGAATCCGTTGTCGTCCAGCGGCAGCACATCGTATTTCCCCGCTTCCACCCAGAAGCGGGAGACCATCTTCTGCAGTTGCCCGGGCCGCTCCTGCGCCAGGTCGTTGCATTCCGAGAAGTCGGAGTCGTGGTGGTAGAGCTCCCACTGGTCGTCGTCGAAGGACGTTCCGCGCTGGTGGTAGGCGACGGCCTTCCAGCCGTCGTGCCAGATCGCGCGGTGCCCGAACATCTCGAAGTACTGGGCTTCCTTGCGCGTCGGCGCGGTCGGCGAGCCGAAGGTGTAGGCCATGCTGACACCGTGGACCGGCAGCTGCGGGATGCCGTTGTGGACTTCGGGAGCCTCAAGGCCGAGCAGTTCGAAAAGGGTCGGGACGATGTCGCTGACGTGGTGGAACTGCTGCCTGATCTCCCCGGTGCGCGGCAGCCCCCGGGGCCAGTTCACGATGAGCGGGCAACGGACGCCGCCTTCGTGGGTGTTCTGCTTGTACCGCTTGAACGGCGTGTTGCCCGCCTGCGCCCAGCCCCAGGGGTAGTTGGCATGAGAGCGTGTGGTGCCGATCTCGTCGATCCGCGCGACCATCTCCTCGAAGTCCTCGGAGATGCCGTTCTGGAACGCGGTGGGGTTGAGCGAACCCTTCTGCCCGCCTTCCTGGCTGGCCCCGTTGTCCGAGAGCAGGATGGTGATGGTGTTCTCCATCTGGCCCACCTGCTCCAGGAACTCCATGAGCCGGCCGATGTGGTGGTCGGTGTGGTCGACCATCGCCGCGTACGCCTCCTGGAGGCGTACGGACAGCTTCTTCTCGTCGTCCGACAACTCGTCGAACGGCTCGACCCCGGGGTTGTGCGGCGCCAGTTCGGTGCCCGGCGGCAGGATGCCCCGTTCGATCTGGCGGGCGTGCCGGGTGGCGCGCTCGACGTCCCAGCCATGGTCGAACCGGCCCCGGTACTTCTCCAGGTATTCCTGCGGAGCCTGGTGCGGGGCATGCGCCGCACCGAACGCCAGGTACATGAAGAAGGGCTTTTCCGGAGTGACCGACGTCTGGTCCCTGACGAACTCGATCGCCCGGTCGACCAGGTCCTCACTGAGGTGATAGCCCTCTTCCGGGCTCTTCGGCGGAGCCACGGGGTGGTTGTCGTAGAACAGTTCCGGATAGAAGCTGTCCGTCTCGGCTTCCAGGAATCCGTAGTAGCGCTCGAACCCGCGGGACAGCGGCCACTGGGTGTACGGCCCGGACGCGGTGGTCTGCTCCATCGGCGCCAGGTGCCACTTGCCCACGGCCATGGTGTTGAAGCCGCTGTCACGCAGCACCTCGGGCAGTGTCGCGGCGGCCGTGGTGATCCGACCGCGACCGCTGGGGAAGCCGGTGTCGAAGTTGGACAGCATGCGCATACCGACGGAGTGGTGGTTCCGGCCGGTCAGCAGGGAGGCCCGGGTCGGCGAACACAACGTGGTGGTGTGGAAGTTCGCGTAACGCAGGCCGTCGGTGGCGAGGGCGTCCATGGCCGGGGTGTCGATGTCCGAGCCGAAGCAGCCGAGGTCGGAGAAGCCGACGTCGTCGAGCACGATGACCACGACATTGGGCGTGTCCTCGGCAGGCGTCCGCGGATCCGGCCACCACGGAGTCGACTCCTCGTAGGTCGTGCCGATCCTGCCTTGGAAAGCACCGCTCGCGGACGTGGGGTACGGAGAGGCGTTGGTCATCAAAGACGCTCCTTTGGCGTGGACATTCGGGCGTGGACGTTCGAACGTGCGCTGCGCCCACCTGAGGGGAGGGGTGGAGACGGTTGCCCGAGCGGCCCGTCAGCCTGACCGGGGCAGGTCCGCAGCGCAGCGGAACCCCATGTGCCCGGTGCTGCTGTCGGGTGTGTTAGACGTGCGCGCGGCGACGCGGTAGCGGTTGCAGTACGAGGCATGGCACAGGTAGGAGCCGCCGCGGATCACCTTCGCCTCCCCCTCGGGAGGCCCGGCAGGGTCCCTACGGGTCTCCGGACGGTCGGCCGCGTGCCAGGTGGTGCTCCACCAGTCGGAGCACCACTCCCAGACGTTGCCGGAAGTGTTGTACAGGCCGAAGTTGTTGGGCCGGTAGGACTTGACCGGCGCGGTTCCCAGATACCCGTCCTCGCCCGTGTTGTCCTGCGGGAACCGCCCCTGCCAGATGTTGCAGCGGTGCTGCCCCCGGGGCAGGAGCTCGTCCCCCCACGGGAAGCGGGAGCGTTCCAGGCCCCCACGCGACGCCATCTCCCACTCCGCCTCCGTGGGCAGGCGCTTGCCCGCCCATGCCGCGTAGGCGGACGCGTCGCGCCAGGAGACATGGACGACAGGGTGGTTCGACAGCTCGGTCCAGGACGACCCCGGCCCGTAGGGGGCCTGCCAGCACGCCCCCTCGACCGCGAGCCACCAGGGTGCCTGCTCCACCGTGCCGTCACGCACCAGGTGCCGGGCATCAGGGTGGACGAGTGCGTAGAACACGAACGACCAGCCGTAGAGCTCGGCATCGGTCCGGTAGCCGCTGCTGCGCACGAACGTCGCGAACTGCCTGTTGGTGACGGTGGTCGCGTCGATGAGGAACGGTGACAGCTCCACCGCCCGGACCGGGCCTTCACCGTCCTCGGGAAACGCGTCGGCGTCATCGCCTCCCATCAGGAACGTTCCCGCCGGGATACGCAGCATGGCGCCCAGCGCCTGTGCCCGGTCCCGCCCCGGGGTCTGGAGCCGCACGGCGGACGGCTCTGGGACCTCCTGGCCGCCCCCTGACCTGGGGGCGCAACATGCGCCTGACATCGCTCCTCCGACCACGGCAGTTGTTCTCGCCCGACCACACATTCACCCGTGATCTTGAGAATGCGCCCCGCCGCGCCCGCCCCGGCCGACGGCCTGGAGGGCTCTCGAGGTGACTGGTCCGACCAGTAGCCTATCCTGACTAGTTTAAAGAGTGTGTTTCGGTCTCGTTGCCGCTGTCAAGGCTCGGGGGCGCATCGTGCGGGGGAGGCACCGAGCGCTCATTGCTTCGCGCAGCCGTCAGCCGTCAGCCGTCATCCGGACGCCAGAACGGCCCGCCGTTACGGATTTCGGAGCGTCCGGTCCGAGCGGAGCCCGCTCGTCCGGTCCGAGCGGAGCCCGTGATGACCTGCGCGGCGGCGCGGGAACGGCCATGGACGTGTCAGACGCTTCACGTCGCTTGCTGCAACATCAAGTCGTGTGGCGCTGGCTAATGTGTCACCTGCAGGGAATCGCAGCACCGCTGCTTGCGCTGCAGCCTCTGCTCTGGTCGTCTCACGTCTCAACCTCACGCAGGAAGGTGGCCGGCCTTGATCAGCATCTCGGACGTCCAAGCCGCGGCTGAGCAGATCGCCGAACACGTCGTACGCACTCCCACTGTGGCGAGCCCTGGGCTGACCGCGCTGCTGGGTGTCCCGGTCACCGTGAAGCTGGAGCTGTTGCAGCGCACCGGCTCCTTCAAGGCACGCGGGGCGACGGCGCGGCTGCTCGCACTCTGCGAGGCGGAGCGGGCGGCGGGCGTGGTGGCGGTGAGCGGAGGCAATCACGGGATCGCACTCGCGGTGATGGCCGCCGCGCTCGATGTCAAGGCAACCGTGGTCATGCCGATGTCGGCGCCCGCGCGTTCCGTCGAGATGGTGAAGGCGGCAGGCGCGTCGCTGCGGTTGACCGACGACATGGACGGTGCGTTCGCGCTCATGACGCGGTTGCAGGCCGAGGGACTGACCCTTGTCCACCCGTTCGACGATCCCGTGGTGATCGCCGGTCAGGGCACCGTCGGCCTGGAGTTCGCCGAGGACGCCGGGGATCTCACCGACGTACTCGTCAGCATCGGGGGCGGCGGCCTGATCTCCGGTGTCGCGTCCGCGCTGCACGCGCTTCGGCCCGGGGTACGGATCTGGGGCGTGGAGACGGAGGGCGCGCAGGCCATGTCGGAGGCGTTGGCCGCGGGCCGTCCGGTGCCGGTCGCGCTCTCCTCAGTCGTCACCACACTCAGCGCGCCCTCCGTGTCACAGCTGACGTACGACCATGTATCCGCCCTGGTCACCGAGGTGCTCGTGATCCCGGACCGGGAGGCCGTCCAGGGCACCCTCGACCTCGCCGACCACGCCAAGGTGTGGACCGAACCCGCTGCGGGCTGTCTGCTTCCCGCGGCCCGACGCGTGCTGGAGCATGTCGGCGGCGGAGCCCGGCTCGGGTTGGTTCTCTGCGGGGGCAACACGACCACCAGAGAGGTCATGGGCTGGGTGGAACGCTTCCACCTGCGCTGACCCCACGTCGACTACTCGGCCGTGAACGACCGAGCTTGGTGACTCGGTTCGATACGGCTTCGCTTATGCTCCCGACTGCCCCCTACGACGGGGCGGTCACGGGTCACATCTACCGCTTGCGGCTCAGGCCGGGGGCGGATCGGGCATGTTGACAAATACCCACGCCGAGCGTGCGCGGTTGCGCACGTTGACCCCGGCGACGTGGTCGGCCGGCCCAGCGAGGCCGCACCGACGACAGCGGAACAGATCCCGGGTGGGGCGGTTGCCCCGCTCGGTGTGTCCGCAGCGCGGGCAGCGCTGCGAGGTGTAGGCCGGATCCACCTCGATGAACGGCACACCGGCCCGGCGTGCCTTGTACGCGAGGAACGCGCCGAGTTGGCGGAAGGGCCAGGAGGACAGACGGGCCCGCTGGTCGCGAGGAACCGTGACCCGATCGCGGATCCCCTGGAGTTCCTCCAGGGCGATACCGCGCTCGGTGCGTTGCGCGACGGCAACCGTCTGCTTGGCGATCTTGTGGTTGATGTGGGTGGCGTGCCGAGCCTCCCGGCGGGCCCGCTTCTTCAGTAGCTGCTTGGCCGACCGGGTGCGCTTGGCCTGGAGTTCGGCCTTCTTCTTCGCCTGCCATCTGCGGTAGCGGCCCAGACGGCGGCCGGAGTGGTTGGTCCCGTCGGACGTGGTGGCGAGGTTGACGATGCCGCGGTCCACCCCGATGAAGTCCACCGGTTCGAACGCCTCGGGCTCGGGAAGGTCGATGGTGGCGATCAGGAACCACTTGCCGTCCCGGAACACCAGATCCGATTCGCCCTTACGGTGCTCGGCGAGCTGCTTGAGCGCGTTGGGCGAGCAGACGAACCGCACACTCTTTACCCGGCCCGAAACCGTCCAGATCGAGATGGTCTTGGCGTCGTACTGCCAGGACGCACAGCGGTCGTCATAGGTGTGCGCCGCATCCGGACGGAAGGCGATGGCCCTGGACTCCGCCTTGAGGCGGTGCCTTGCGCCTTGCGGGCCGAGGTTCCCGTTGCGGATATTCGCCCGCAAGGTCGCATACGCGTCCGCGACCCGCTTGATGACGTGCTGGGCGGCCTGCGCCCCCAGTCCCCGGGCTTTGAGCTCGCCGTAACACAGGGCCCGCAGCGGGGTCTCCCGACCCTTCAACCCGAAAGCCTCGAACGCGGTGGCTGCCACCCAGTTCGCCGCCTCATTCACCGAGCGCACGGTCGTCTCAAGTGCCGCCGCCTGTACGGGCGTTGGCATCAACTTGACCTGCACCACGAGTTTCACCCCGTCAGGCTAACGGCTAGCATTGATCTGTGTCACCGAGATGGGAACCAAACCTCGATATGAGGAGGGGCAGAACAGTTGTCTACGCCCTCCACGCGCACTTGGTCTTCACCCCGAAGTACCGTCGCGGAGTGTTCACCGACGAGATCCTCACGCGCTGCGAGGAGATCATGCGGGATGTCTGCACCGACTTCGGCGGCGAGCTACGGGAGTTCAACGGCGAGCGCGACCACGTCCACCTGCTGGTGCATTACCCACCCAAGGTCGCGCTCTCCCGGTTGGTCGGCTCCCTCAAGGGCGTCTCGGCACGCCGCCTGCGCCAGGAGTTTCCCGAGCACATCCACCGGTTCCTGTGGGGTGAGCACTTCTGGTCCCCCTCCTACTTCGCCGCTTCCGTCGGCGGAGCCCCACTCGGCGTCGTCAAGGAGTACATCGAGAACCAGAAGCGCCCCGACTGAGACGCGAGCATTCTCCGGCTCCGCCGGACAGCCCTACGGGCGCTCCGCGACCGAAACCCCCGGACGCTGCGACGCTCCGCGTCACCGCTACGGGATGCGATTCCTCCCAGGCGTAAACGCCTGGGGTTCCTCGCAAGAGCCTCGCTGAACTTCCTCGTTCAGGTGGGGCGTGCCGAGCGTCGCTACGCCGCGGAGACCCACCAGAAGACCCTAGATGATCGATTCCAAGGGGCCAGTGGTCGTCATAGGCGGTCAGTGAGCGCAGGACGGGCTGTCCTGTGTGGTCGTTGTGCCAGATCGCGGCGGTCAGCGCGAGGATGCACTGCATGACGCGGACGACGACACCGCCGGGCGTGCGCCCTCGGTGCTGTTCGAGGTCGAGTTGACCCTTGAAGGTTTCGTTGACCGACTCGATGATCTGCGGCAATGGCTTGAACAGTGGTACTCCGGGCCGTTCCGGCTCGCCCTTGCGGGCTGGCCGGAGCAGCCGGACGTCCTGCTCGGCTAGTTCGTGTTCCAAGCCCCCGCCGAAGTAGTTCTTGTCGCCGATCAGCGTCTGGGCGGGACGTGCGGCAACGAGGCCGGGTTCGGCGGCCAGGAGGTCCAGCAGAGTCTCGCGCTCGCCTGCCTTGGCGCCGGTCAGCGCGAACGCGGTGGGAAGCCTCTGGAGGGTGCACGTCACACGTCAGGGGCACCCGGCCCGGTCGGGCGTTTCCCGTGAGCCCGCCCCGAGCGATGCTCGCCTCTCCCGCTTGACGTGAGTAGACCTGTCTGTCTAGTCTAATTCGCGATTAGACAGACAGGTCTACTCATACTTCGGACGGGAATGGTCATGACGAATCTCTCGGTCGTCCCGGCGTCCAAACCGGCGCGTACCTCGGATGCGGCGCCTGCCGACGCCGGATCCGCTTCCGGATCCGACTCCGCTGCCGTATCAGCGCGGGGCCGGCAGCTGCCGCCGAACGTGGCGCTGTACGTACTTGCCTCGATCACCATCTCGTTCCTGGCGGCCTCCAGCGCGCCGACCCCGCTCTACGCGGTCTACCAGGCTGAATGGGGCTTCGACCCGATCACCACCACCGTGGTCTTCGGCGTCTACGCGGTGGCCGTGCTGCTCGGGCTGCTCACCATGGGCAAGGTCTCCGACCACGTCGGCAGGCGGCCGGTGCTGCTGGCCGCGCTGGCGGCCCAGGTCGCCTCGATGGTCGTGTTCGCCACCGCCGACGGCGTGTCGGGGCTGATGGTCGCCCGGATCGTCCAGGGGCTGTCGACCGGCGCCGCGCTCGGCGCGATCGGGGCGGGGATGATGGACATCGACCGGCCGCGCGGCACGATCACCAACGCGGTCGTCCCGGGCATCGG
This sequence comes from Streptomyces sp. NPDC048484, assembly GCF_040651415.1. NCBI lineage: Bacteria > Bacillati > Actinomycetota > Actinomycetes > Kitasatosporales > Streptomycetaceae > Streptomyces > Streptomyces sp. NPDC048484. Next base: position 13,172 of record NZ_JBEZJY010000041.1, on the reverse strand, counting down.
CACGGCCGCCGGCGCGCTGGTCTCCGGCCTCGTCGTCCAGTTCCTGCCCGCCCCCACTCATCTGGTCTACCTCGGGCTGATGGTGGTCTTCGTCCTCCAGGCCGTCGCCGTCGCGCTGATGGCGGAGACGGTGAGCCGCAAGCCGGGGGCGCTGGCCAGTCTGGCGCCGGAGATCAAGCTGCCGCGCGCCGTACGCCGCCCGATGCTGGTGGCCGCACCGGTGCTGTTCGCCGTCTGGGCGCTGGCCGGGCTGTACGGATCACTCGGTCCGTCCCTGGCACGGGAGTTGACCGGTTCCAGGTCCGAAGTTCTCGGCGGGCTGAGCCTGTTCGTGCTCGCCGGGGTGGCCGCCGTCTCGGTGCTGGTCCTGCGGAAGGCGGCGACCCGGACGGTGATGCTCACCGGCATCCTCGCGCTGATCGCCGGGGTGGCCCTCACCCTCGTCTCGATCCGTGACTCCTCCCCGACCGGCTTCTTCGTCGGCACCGCCATCGCGGGCGTCGGCTTCGGCAGCGGGTTCCAGGGCGGCATCCGTACGGTGATGCCGCTGGCCCGGCCGCACGAGAGTTCCGGGGTGCTTTCGCTGCTCTTCGTCGTCTCCTATCTGGGCATGGGGGTGCCCGCCGTGATCGCCGGGTTCCTCGTCGTCCACGCGGGCGGACTGACCGTCACCGCGCAGGAGTACGGCGTCGCCGTGATCGTCCTCGCGGCGTTCGCACTGCTCGGGCTGCTGCGCGGCGGCCGGGGCGGGGCGGCGGACCTGCCGGTCGAGCAGGTCGGCGGCAACGCCTGAGGGGTGGCCTCCGGCCGGGACTCGGCCGGAGCATAATGTAGACAGATCTGTCTGAAGGAGTGACCGTCATGGCGAGTGTCCAGAGCACCGCGAAGCCGTCGGCGCGAGAGCGCCTGCTCGCCGCCGCGAACGAGCTGTTCTACGCCGAGGGCGTGCAGAGCGTCGGGATCGACCGGGTCATCGAGCACGCGGGCGTGGCCAAGGCGTCGCTGTACAACACCTTCGGCGGCAAGGAGCAGCTCGTCCGGGCGTACCTCGACACCCGGCACGCGGCCACCGCCGACCGGATCACCCGGGCCGTCGCGGAGCGCGACACGCCCCGCGAGCAGATGCTGGCGGTCTTCGAGTCCCAGGGGCGGCAGTTCGACCGGCCCGACTTCCGCGGCTGCGCCTTCATCCGCGCCGGCGCCGAGGCCAGCCCCGGCGGGCTGGTCCAGGAAGCGGCGGACGCCTTCCGCGGCTGGATGCGCGAACTCTTCACCCGCCTCGCCGCCGAGGCCGGCGCCGCCGACCCCGACGCCCTGGGCTGCCAGCTCCAACTCCTCTACGACGGCGCCGGCATCTCCGCCCTGATGGACCACGACTCCACGGTGGCCGCGACCTCCCGCGCGGCGGCGACCGCCCTGATCGCGGCGGCGACGAGCGCACCCGCCGAGGCATGAGCGGCGCTCGGCACGCACGCGGGCCGGGACCCCGAGCGTGAACCACGCAGTGCGCGAGGGCTACGGACCCCAGTCGAGTTGGTGCTCGGGGGTCCCAGCAGCTCGGCCCCATGCGACTGCTTCCGCTCTACCTGCTTGGTCGCCCACGCGGTAACGGAAGTAACGTCCGGAAAACGCGATCACGTGCTCAGTGTCGTTGACGGTGAAGTCGGCCCACCAGCCAAGGTCTGGTTCAAGGGCATCCGTGAGGGCCTGAGCAAGGTCGCCGGCAAGAGAGTCCGGACCCTCGAAATCGATGAACGTCCAAGTGGGCGGCTGGCCGTCGACAGCTCCGTGCTGGTCATCGCCACCGGAGCGTTCCTCCGCCGGTAGCGTCGACGAGGACACGTCATGGCGGCCGAGGCGGATGAGCCTGAGTTCGGGCAGCTGAGTGTCCGCGCCGGTTCGCAGGCTTTCAGCGATGATGCGTCCTCGAATCATGAGTCGATCCTCGCAGAGGCTTGAGTCGTCGTCTCGCCCGGCTGACGAGGAAGCAGGGGCAGAACGACCACGGGTCGACTCATCGCGACGGCCGCCGGCCCGACTGCCAGCCTCGATCTGGCCGGGGTGGCGCGCCGGAGCGGAGACCAGTCCGGCCCAGACCCGGCGGGTTCGCCGGATGGCGGGATGGCGGGCAGGTCGGCTCTGGTCGCCGGGCCCTCGGCCGTCAGCGCGGCCAGCGTCTTGCCATACGTGGCGGTGGATGGTCGATGTTGCGCCCCTGAACATCGCGGCGATGCTGGGGGCGGGGTGGCCCACAGCGTCCATGTGCCGTGCGAGGTCGGCCTGTTCGGGGGTGAGCTCGGGAGGGGGCCCAAGACGTTGTCCGCGTGCTCGCCCTCTTGCTCACGGCACTGCCCATCCTGATCCTGTACGTGGCGGGCCACCGTCAACTCTCGTCCGCACCGCCGGGATCGGCACATAGCCGCGATGAAGCCTCCCCACCACATAAGGAGTCCGCATGGCAACACCGATCAGCCGTCGCACCATTCTGGCCGCCGGCACGGGCGCCGCCGCCGGTCTGTCTCTGCCGGGCGTCGCCGCGCATGCCGACGACCACGCAGCCACCAGCGTGAGATTCACCCTGAACGCCCAGGTGCTCGACGGTGGCGAACAGGTCACCTCGATCACCCTCAACACCGCCCGGATCGGCCCGATCGACCCGGCCAGCCTGACCACCGGCACCTTCACCGTGCACGCCAGAGCCACCAGCCCGGTCCCCATCGCCGCCGACGACGTCATCTTCAGCGAGTACGACCTCGACCGCACGGTGACCGCCGTCCGGCTCGACCACCGCGGCAACATCGTCCTCGACCTGAGCTACGCCGAAGGCCAGACCGGCGGCAGCACTCTCGGCTACATCGCGGGCAGGGGCCGCAACGTAATGCTCGACCTCGCCTACACCATCACTCAGCAGGCCCCGATCGCCTTACGCAATCACCGACCGATCACCATCAGAAACTTCGTGCAGGGCCATCGACTGTCAGACCCTGAGGTCGACGCGTTTAGCTCCCACGTATCCGGCTCGGGAATGAAGTACCGGCTGTACTCACCCACCGGCTCCCACTCCTCCCGACGGGGCAAGCACCCGCTGATCGTCTGGCTGCACGGCGGAGGTGAGGGCGCCTCGCTCCCCGACAACTACTACGACAACGAGACCACGCTGCGAGCCAACCGCGGTGCACTGGGCTTCGCCACCCCCGAGGCGCAACGCATCTTCAACGGCGCCTACGTTGTCGTCCCGCAGAGCACCTCCGCCTGGATGCTGGACGGCCCCCGCTTCGCTCCCCTCATCCACGAGATCATCGGCGACGTCACGCGCGGCAACCGTGTCGACCGCGACAGGATCCATGTCGCCGGCTGCAGTAACGGCGGCTACATGAGCATGAAGATGACCACCGTCTATCCCACCCTGTTCGCTGCTTCCGTGCCGATCTGCGGCGTTGTCACGTCCTTCCCGACCGGCGGTGCACCGCTGATCCCCGACAGCGAGCTGGCAAAGATCAGCACTCCCAGCTGGCTCGTTGCCTCCCGAGACGACACCACTGTGGACCCACAGGCCAACACCGCCCACGCGCACGACCTCATCCCCGGCTCACTGATGACGCTCTACGACCACGTCGTCTGGAATGGCTACCAGTTCGCCGGCCATTGGTCGTGGATCTACGTCGCCCGCAACGACCCCAGCATCAGCGGAACACACATCTGGCAGTGGATGGCCGCCCAGCATCGGCGCTGACGGAAGCCCACGTTCGTCGGCCCCCGCGCCCGGTTGCGCCGCCGGGTCGTCGGGGGAGTCGGCAGAGCGGCGACGGCGGGGCCGCCGACCGGGGCGGCGTCGGTGTTCTGTGGGGCCCCGATCCGGCCGGTGCGCGGCAGATTCATGACGATTCGCGTACCACGAGTTCGGTAGGAAGCACGACGTGCTGATGCGGTTCCCCGGGGTTGCTGATCTCTTCCAGGAGGATGCGGGCGATCGTGTTGCCGATCTCCTCGACGGGCTGACGCACGCTGGTGAGGGGCGGGTTGGTGTGCCGGGCGATGATGGAGTCGTCGAATCCGACCACCGCCACATCGTCGGGAACGCTGCGCCCTTGCCTGCGCAACTCCGCCAGCGCTCCTGCTGCCATGACGTCCGAGGCAACGAACACGGCGTCGAGCGTAGGGAGTTGTTCAAGGAGTGAACGCATCGCCGCCTCGCCGCCCTCCTCGGTGAAGTCGGCCGAGACCACGAGGTGCTCCGTGGCTCCGTGGCCCGCCTTTTCAAGCGCCTCTCGCCACCCTTGGAGCCGGCTGCGTGCCACGTCCATGTCGAGGGGGCCGCTGATCGTGGCGATGGTCCGGCGCCCGCGGGTGAGGAGGTGCCTGACGGCCGTCGCGGCTCCGCCCGCGTTGTCGGAGTGCACATGGCTGAGCGACTCGGCGGGGGAGCGGCGCCCGGCGAGCACCGTGGGCAGACCCATGTCCTCCAGGAGACCGGGCAGCGGGTCGTGCTCGTGCACCGAGACCAGGAGTACTCCGTCGACCCGCCGCTCCGCCACCGACTCGGTGAGCTGGTCCCGTTCGGCCTGGTCGCGTACAAGGACCAGCTGGAGCTGTGTCCGGGTCTTGGCGAGGGCGGTGCTGACCCCGCGGATGACTGCCGAGAAGTAGGGCTCGGCGCCCAGTCTGCTCTCCGACTCGGGAATCACGAGTGCCACGGAGTTCGTCCGGCTTGTCACGAGTCCCCGGGCAACCGAGTTCGGAACGTAGTTCAGCTCGGTGATGGCGGCGAGCACAGCGGCCTTGGCCTTGTCGCTGACGAGCTCCGAGCCGTTGATGACTCGTGAAACCGTGGTCCGTCCGACCCCGGCACGCGCGGCCACGGTCTTGATGGTCGGACGTTGACTGCCCCCCATGTCGCCTCCTCGCTTGCGCGGCGCCCGAACGGCTTCCACCAGCGCATTGTGCCAGACCCGCCAAGAGCGTCCGGCGGGTCCGGGCGCAGGAACGCGACATCTGCCGGCAACGAAGTTGCTTCAACTTCTTGACAGAGCCTTTTGCGGCGGCCACGCTTCGTGGCTCCGAGTGGGTACGTTCCCATCGCAGTTTGGGAACGTACCCACTCGGGCAAATCGGGTCCTACGGAGCGGACCGTGGGGCTCGAACTCCGGTGCGTCAGCGCCGCCGCTAGGAGGACTGAATGGGCAAGGCCCGAAGGAAGTTGCGTACACGAGCCGTGGCCGTCGTATCGGCTGTGTCGGCTCTCGGCCTGGTCGTGGGCTGTGGAGGCAGTGACAGCGGGGGGACCGGTGGCGGGAAGAAGGACGGCAAGGTCACCATCACCATGGGGCTGTTCGGCGTCATGGGCTTCAAGGAGACCGGTCTGCTCGACAAGTACATGAAGGAGCACCCGAACGTCGTCATCAAGGCGGATGTCGCGGGTGACGAACAGACCTACTACACCGCCCTGCAGACCCACTTGGCCGCCGGCAGCGGGCTGAAGGACATCCAGGGCATAGAGATTGGTCGGGCCAAGGAACTGTCCGACACGCAGAAGGACAAGTTCGTCGACCTGGCCGGCGTGGCCGGGACGGACCACTTCCTGCCGTGGAAGCAGAGCCAGGTCACCACCGCGGACAAGAAGGTCATCGGCCTGGGGACCGACATCGGCCCGATGGCGGTCTGCTATCGCAAGGACCTTTTCAAGCAGGCCGGCCTGCCCACCGACCGCGACGAGGTCGCCAAGTTGTGGGAGGGCGACTGGTCGAAGTACGTCGACGCGGGCAAGCGGTTCAAGCGGAAGTCGAAGGCCGACAAGGTCGCCTTCATGGACAGCTCCAGCGGGCTGTTCAACGCCATGATCTACGGCGACTCCCAGCAGTTCTACGACAAGCAGGGCGAGCTGATCTACGCCACCAACCCTGTCGTGAAGGACGCGTGGAAGCTGGCCTCCGAGGCCGCCACGTCCGATCTGACCGCCAAGCTCCGCCAGTTCCAGCCCGGCTGGGACCCCGGCCTGGCCAACAGCACCTTCGCCACCACTGTCTGCCCGGCGTGGATGCTCGCGCACATCAGCGAGAAGGCAGGACCGAAGAACAAGGGCAAGTGGGACGTCGCCAAGGCGCCCCAGGGCGCCAACTGGGGCGGAGCGTTCCTCGGCGTGATGGAGAAGAGCCCTGTCAAGAAGGAGGCGCAGGAGCTCGTCGCCTGGCTCACCGCCCCTGAGCAGCAGGCCTACCTCTTCAAGAAGATCGGCAACTTCCCCTCTTCGCAGACCGCGTTGGGGATGCCCGAAGTGGTCGATGCCAAGTCGGACTACTTCAGTGGCGCGCCCATCGGGAAGATCTTCAGCGCCGCGGCCCAGGAGATCCCCGACGAGCAGGTGCTCGGTCGCAAGGACGGCACCATCAAGGACATCTTCTCGCAGGGCCTGACCTTGATCGAGGCGCAGAACAAGAGCCCGAACGAGGCATGGAAGACCACGAACAAGCGCATCGAGAAGGCCGCCGGCTGACCTCGGGCCCCATCGCCCACCTCCGCAGCAGCCCGGCGTCCCACGCACCGCCCCGAGTGGGCCGCCGGGCCCCTGCCTTCCCCGTCACCCTCCAGGAAGGACGCCTTCCGGTGGCCATCTCCACCCCGACAACCCCAGACGGTGCGCCCGGCGCCGCCCCGCCGACCGGGCCCGACACCGGTGCGGAGCGCCGGCGTCGCAGTACGTTGCTGCACCGTCTCGACGTGCGCGGCGCCCCGTACGCCTTCGTCGCCCCGTTCTTCGTCGTCTTCGCCGCCTTCAGCTTCTACCCGCTCGTCTACACCTCGTGGATCTCCCTGCACCGCGTCGAACTGTCGACCCTGAACCTCATGGAGTGGGTCGGCTTCGACAACTACACGGCCCTGTGGGACGACGACCGCTTCTGGAACGCACTGCTCAACACGATCACCATCGGTGTCCTGTCGACCGTGCCGCAGCTGCTGATGGCGCTCGGGCTGGCGCACCTGCTCAACTACCGGCTGCGCGGCTCGACGTTCTTCCGCGTCGCCGCCCTCACGCCGTACGCCACGTCAGTAGGCGCCGCGGCCCTGGTGTTCACGATGCTCTTCGAGCGCGACTTCGGCATGATCAACTGGATGTTGAGCCTGGTCGGCGTCGACAACGTCGACTGGGAGAACAACAAGTGGGCCGCGCAGACGGCCATTTCCACGATTGTCATCTGGCGCTGGACCGGCTACAACGCCCTGCTCTACCTCGCGGCGATGCAGGCGATCCCACGCGACCGCTATGAAGCCGCGGCCATCGACGGCGCCTCGCGGTGGCAGCAGTTCCTGACGGTCACCGTCCCCGGCATCCGCTCCACCATCGTGTTCACCATCGTCCTGTCCACGATCGGCGCCACCCAGCTCTTCGGCGAGCCCCTGATCTTCGGCCAGGGCCCGAACGGCATCACCGGGGGAGCGGACAACCAGTACCAGACGCTGGGACTGCTGCTGTACGAGGAGGGCTGGAAAAACTATCAGATGGGCCGGGCCGCCACGGTCGCCTGGGCGATGTTCCTCCTGCTCATCGTGGTGTTCGTCGTCCAACGACTTGTCGCGCGCGCCATCGCGCGCAAGGGCTGACCGGGAGATCTCCATGACCACAGACAGCATCCCGGTCCAGGCACCGGACGCACGCTCCGACACCGCGCGAAAGGCACGGAAGGACACCCCGCGCGGCGGACGGAGCCGACAACTGTTCCGGCACCCGGGTGCCGGACGGCAGCACCACGCGGGTCCTGTCGCCTACATTCTGCTGGGGATCGCATCGCTGTTCTCGCTCTTCCCGCTCTACTGGACGATGGTGGCGGCGTCGAGCGACAACACTCGCGTCACCCAGACGCCTCCGCCGTTCCTGCCGGGGCCCCATCTGCTGGAGAACCTCGGCAAGGCCTGGCAGGACGCCGCGCTGGGCAAGGCCATGCTCAACAGCCTGATCGTGGCCGGCGTGATCGCCCTGTCCACGGTGCTGTTCGCCACCCTTGCCGGCTTCGCCTTCGCGAAACTCCGCTTCAAGGGCCGCAACATCCTGCTCATGCTCGTGATCGGCACGATGCTGGTGCCGCCTCAGCTCGGCGTCGTACCGCTGTTCATGATGATGACGGAACTGGGCTGGGGCCAGCAGTTGCCCGCCGTCATCTTCCCCACGCTCGTCAGCGCCGTCGGGGTGTTCTTCATGCGGCAGTACCTCAGTGAGGCGCTGCCCGACGAACTCGTCGAGGCCGGCCGCGTGGACGGTGCGCACTCCCTGCGCATTTTCTGGAGCATCGTGCTGCCGATCGCGCGGCCGCCCATGGCCGTCCTGTTCATGATCACGTTCGTGCACGCCTGGAACGACTTCTTCTGGCCGTTCATCGTTCTCGACATGTCCAACCCGACCGTGCCCGTCGCACTCACCCAGCTGAGCGCGGGATACATACGCGACCAGTCGCTGATCATGGCGGGCGCCCTGCTCGGCACCCTGCCCCTGCTCGTCATGTTCATCGTCTTCGGCCGTCAGATCGTCGGCGGAATCATGCAGGGAGCGGTCAAGGGATGAGTGCCCCGCCGCCCCCTCGTTGCCGCGCCCCTCCGGTACCCGCCACCCCGCTCCGCCCCTCCCACCCCGCAGTACATCTGGAAGGACTCACGTGACCACCGTTACCCGACGTGTCGCGCCCGCCCCGGAAACCACCAACGCCATCCGATTCCCTCAGGGATTCACCTGGGGCACGGCGACCGCCGCGTACCAGATCGAGGGTGCCGCCTCCGTCGACGGACGCACCCCTTCCATCTGGGACACCTACTCGCACACGCCCGGCAGGGTGCGCAACGGCGACACCGGTGACGTGGCCACCGACCACTACCACCGCTGGCGCGAGGACGTCGCGATCATGGCCGACCTCGGCGTGAGCGCCTACCGGTTCTCCCTGTCGTGGCCGCGGGTGCAACCGACCGGCCGCGGCCCGGCCGTACAGAAAGGCCTCGACTTCTACCGAGCCCTGACCGACGCCCTGCTGGAGAAGGGCATCGAACCGGTCGTCACGCTCTACCACTGGGACCTGCCGCAGGAACTGGAGGACGCCGGCGGCTGGCCGGAGCGCATCACCACCGACCGGTTCGCCGACTACGCGAGCCTTGCGGCCCGTGCGCTGGGGGACCGGGTGAAGACCTGGACCACCCTCAACGAGCCCTGGTGCAGTGCCTTCCTCGGATACGGCTCCGGTGTCCACGCTCCCGGGCGCACCGACCCGGTCGCGGCCCTGCGCGCGGCGCACCACCTCAACCTCGCCCACGGCAAGGCCGTTCAGGCACTGCGCGCCGAGCTGCCCTCCCGCGCGCGGACGTCCATCACGCTCAACATCCACCAGGTCCGAGCGCTGACCGAGGCCGCCGAGGACCTGGACGCGGCCCGCCGGATCGACGCGCTGGCCAACCGCGTCTTCACCGGCCCTCTGCTGGAGGGCGCGTACCCGCAGGATCTCCTCCAGGACACGGCAGGCCTGACCGACTGGTCCTTCGTGCAGGACGGCGACCTCGCCACGACCCACCAGCCGCTGGACTTCCTGGGCGTCAACTACTACACGCCCACCCTCGTCTCGGCCGCCACCGGCGAGGCGAGCCACGGCTCCGACGGTCACGGGGCCAGCGAGCACAGTCCCTGGCCGGGCGCCGACCAGGTCGCCTTCCACCGTCCCGAGGGCAGCACCACCGCGATGGGCTGGGCGGTCGACCCCAGCGGTCTGTACGACCTGCTGATGCGGCTCAAGACGGACTACCCCGCGATGCCCTTGACGATCACCGAGAACGGGGCCGCGTTCGACGACTACGTCACCCCGGAGGGCCAGGTGAGCGACCCTGAACGCATCGCCTACCTCCACGGCCACCTGTCGGCCGTGCAGCGGGCGATCGTGGCCGGCGCCGACGTACGGGGCTACTTCCTGTGGTCCCTGCTGGACAACTTCGAATGGGGCTACGGCTACAGCAAGCGCTTCGGTGCCGTCTACGTCGACTACCCGACCGGCAAGCGCATCCCCAAGGCCAGCGCACGGTGGTACGCCGACGTGGCCCGCACCGGCACGTTGCCGGACCGGGACGGTGAGAATCGGTGAACTCGCGTGTGACGGCGGAGCATGGCTGGGGACCAGCGGATCACGGTCCAGTGGTGGTGCAGGGCGGTTCCTCGATTGAGCTGAACCGGATTTTGTAGAGGCCCTGGAGATGGCGTTGTGGCGGCGCGGCATCAAGAAGGGCTCCGGCCTGATTCATCACAGCGATAGTGAGTATGTGCAGTACCGGATGTCCCGGGCCTCTTGACCCGCACAGCAATGGACGCGCCAGGATGCCGGTGCCGGGATGCTCTCGCGGCCTCCTGACCCGCACTCCGATCGACGACGCTGTCCTTCCTCGGACTTGTCGGTGGCCCGGGAACATCCCGGCGAGGCGCTCGCCTCGCCGCCGGGAGTGACTTGGCCGGGTAGCCGGGTCACGGCCACGTGACCCGGCTAAGTAAGTGCCCGAAACAGGATGTGTGTCAGGTGCCAGGGCGAGCACGCCACGCGTTCTGGAGCGCCGACTGCACGTCTTCCCCGAGAACGAGGTGTGTCGTCCTGCCTGGCAAGGTGGGCAGCTCAGCCCAGTGAGTCACCGTGTCGTCGTCGGCAAGACCGTAGGGCAGACGGACATATCCGTCGGAGTCGACGAAGCAGTCCCTGTGTTCCGTTCCGTCCTCACTGAAGTGCCGAGTCGTGAAGTACATCGGCCTTACCAGCCAGAACGCCTCCTCCAACGCGTTCTCGGACTCAGCGCTGTCGGCTGGGTACCGGCCCGTGATCGCCGCTGCCACCGGTACACCGTCCCGCGGCAGTCTTTCACGTGCGTCGACCCAGGTCGCCTGGGTGTTCAGATCCGCCATCCCTCTCCTCAGCCAAGCGTTCGGATGCCTGTTTTCTGCCCATGCGCCCGCACATCGGCAAGACCGCTGTACCGATCTCGGCATCCGGTAGGACTGCCCAGCGCTTGCGCAGGTTGAGTGAGCCGGAACGAACGCGGACCGAACACTCCCGACTGTCTGCCCTCCGGGTCCTCCCCCTTGATCGTGGACATCTCGGAGACTGGATCATGAGTGGTCCAGGGAGGAGAGAGGTCCCGAGTGGAGACGTACAGATATCCGGCGGAGTTCCGGGCTGACGCGGTGGCGCCGGTGCGCTCGTCGGACCGGCCGGTCTCTCGCATCGCCGCAGAGCTCGGCGTGAACGGGGAGACGCTGCGCCAGTGGGTGAAAAAGGCTGACATCGTGGAGGCTGCTGGCGTGGCGGTCGGGCAGGCGTCGCCGGTTCGGACCGCGACGCCGGTGGAACCGGCGAAGGACGCGGAGATCAGCCGGCTGCGTCGGCAGGTCCGCGAGCTGGAGATGGAACGGGACATACTCCGGCGGGCTGCGAAGTATTTCGCGAAGGATACGAACTGGTGAGTTGGTTCCAGTTCGTCGAGGACCACCGCGGCGCGTTCGGCGTCAAGCGACTGTGCCGGGTGCTGGAATGCTCCCGGTCCGGGTTCTATCGCTGGCTGGCCGGGGCCACGGCCCGCGTCGCGCGCAGGCGAGCCGATGTGCGGCTGGCCGAGCGGATCAGGGGCCATTCACGCCGCCTCGGGCGGCACCTACGGCTCCCCGCGGATCACGGCCGAGCTGGCCGACGACGGGCTGGCGGTCAATCACAAGCGGGTGGAGCGGGTGATGCGTGCCGCCGGGATCGTCGGGGTGCATCTGCGCAGGAAGGTCCGCACCACGATCCCGGTGCCCGATCTTTTGCAGCGTGATTTCACCGCGGCCACGCCGAATACCCGCTACGTCGGCGACATCACCTACCTGCCCGTCGGTGATGGCCAATTCCTATACCTAGCGACGGTGTTGGACCTGTGCTCGAAGCGGCTGGTGGGCTGGTCCATCGCCACCCACATGCGCACGGAGCTGGTCACCGACGCGCTCAAGGCCGCCGCCGCGATTCGGGGCGGACGCCTGGACGGGGCGGTCTTTCATAGTGACAACGGAGCGCAAGGCGGATTCAACTGGTCGTCGCGAGGGACTTCGCGCAAGTCTGCGAGGAGCTGGGCGTGGTCCGCTCCCGCGGCGCGGTGGGGACCAGCGCGGACAATGCCGCCGCGGAATCGTTCAACGCGCCCCTGAAGAGAGAGACCCTTCAGGGTCGAAAGAGCTGGTCAGGGGCGCGAGAGGCCCGCCATGCGGTCTTTCGGTGGGTCACCCGCTACAACACCAGAAGGAGACACTCCAGCATCGGTCAGATCAGCCCGATCGCCTACGAGCAAAGATCCAATACGTTGTGCCCGATGAGTAAGGCAGCCATGCCAGGTCTACAGCATTGAAACCAGTCTGGATCGATACAACAGGAGATTGAAGTGTCTATATCAGTGCTCGATATGTCGGTGTCTCTCGACGGGTACATCGCCGACCCTGACGACTTCCTCGGCGGTGAGGACGGGGAGCGGCTGCACAAGTGGGCCGACGCCAAAGGAGATTCCGCTCGGACCGCCGCGCGGTTCCAGGAGGAATGGAACGCGGCCGGTGCGGTACTCGCGGGACGGCGGACCGCCGAACTCATGGATCACTGGGGTGGTGATCATGGAGGTCTCCCGATCTTCGTGCCCAGTCACCGCCCACCCGGCCCGGCCGCCCGCTGGGGCTATCCGTTGGTGACCTACGTGAACGACGGGATCGAAAGCGCGATGGCCCAGGCCAAGGCCGCCGCCGGCGACAAGGACGTGCAGGTGCGCGGTGCGTACACGGGGCAACGAGCGCTGGAAGCCGGAGTCCTGGACGAGGTGCAGATCCACCAGATCCCGGTGCTGCTCGGCCGCGGACGACGACTGTTCGACGTCCTGCCCTCGGAGATCGAGCTGGAGATCGCCCAGGTGATCGACACACCGGAGGCCACCCACATCCGCTACCTTGTCCGTCGCTGATCCGGTCGCCCAGCAGAGCAGCCCGATCGCCTACGACCAGAGATCCATTACGTTGACCATGGCTGCATGACAATCGGTGTCCACGATCAAGGGGGAAGCCCCAAGGCCGGGTAGTTAGCGTTTTCGCAGGTCACGCAAGTGGGGCTGGAGACCACGGTGTTGCGGCGTAGAGGCCGGGGCCGAGCTTGTGGATGAGGCCG